>NZ_FYDY01000005.1:0-299240 GCF_900187435.1 Pseudomonas sp. Irchel s3b5 | reverse complement strand
GGTACAGATACACTTTTTCGACTTTGGCATCGGGTCGCATCATGGCGAGCTGGCTCCTGAAGGAATCGGGAGCACAGCATCCGGGATCAGCTAAGCGCTTTGAATGTGGGGTTTATGGAGCGCTTACGCTTTGTCCACCCTGGAGGCCTGGAGAAAGCAGGGCGACCCGACTGGCTACCTCTTCCCCAGCCAAGACGGTAAGCGCATGACCGATGTGAAGACCGCTTGGCTGGAACTGTTGAAGAATGCCGCCGTGGAGGACTTCCGCTGGCACGATATGCGCCACGACTTCGCGTCTCGCTTGGTGATGGCCGGCGTGCCATTGAACACCGTTCGGGAGTTGCTGGGACACACGGATATCAAGATGACCTTGCGCTATTCGCACCTAGCTCCTGATAGCAAAGCAGCGGCAGTTGAACTTATATAGCTTATTGAAACTCTGCCCCCTCGACCAACCTCCTCAGATTTTCCTTCTGATCTTCGAGAGCACCTAAAGAAGAGATATGCACTTTACCTAGAATTTGACCGTTCAAAGCCTTGAGAAGCAGATAACCATTTTTACCGGCAGCCCCCCTAAACTCAAATGCGCCATCCCTTCTGACATTTGTTCTTACCGACTCAACTCCATGTAATGCTGATTCTTTATTGGAGTATGTCTCACTAACCAGAACAACCTCTCCATTTGACGCCACCAGATCAAACTGATACTTACCGTCAGCTCGTTTATTTAACCTAAAAGACCCACCCCCTCCGTGCCTATAAGCATCTGCTTGCCCATCACCCAGCGAGTCTTCTCTAGGTAGCATCTCCTTATATTGAGAGTAACTGACAACAAGCGGTTTATTATTAAGAAGGAATTCCGCATAACCATTCAACTTGTCCCACTCCTCCTTGACCAACTCCAAATTCAAATTTCTTATCCTAAGTGCATCCGGACAATCTGCCGCCTGCCTTGTGTACTCAAAAATATCATCTTCACCGAGGAAATAATTGTTCTCCCACACTTCACTACACGCCAGAAAACCCGGTTCATCCAAGTAATCACTTCCCAACTGAGCAAGTCGTAATCGATAGATTATTGGATCATTCGACCAAACCAGGGACATCAGTCGATTGAGCGTTATCCGCTCATCTGCGTATTTTTTCTCTACCTTGCTTTCCCAAAATGGGTTCTCAACAAAGATTCCGTCAGCAGCTTCCTGAATCAGGATTTCCAACGTTTCGACAATCTTGCGGTTCTTCAGCCGTGCCAAGACATCTAGGGCGTCCTTTAGATAAGGCTCAACCCTGACTGATAGCACCACCTTTTTCGATCTGTTGGCCATGACGGACCCTCCTCAATGTGGCGAAGGGTAAGCCACCGACCAATTCACCGCAAGGAATGCTTGCAGAACGTGTTACTTACAACTAGTATCCTTACATACGCTACCGCACACAACTGGCCAGGAGAATCACGATGACCCAAGCAGCAACCACCGCACCGCTCGCTGTTGGCCCTGAAGAGGCTGGCCGCATGACCGGGCACACCCGTTCCGCAATCTATGAAGCGATCGCGAAGGGCGAACTGGATTCGTTCAAGTCCGGCAAGCGCCGATTGATCCTGGTTAAGCAGCTGGAAGCCTGGCTTAACCGCTTGGCCAAGGAGTAATCCCGATGAGCAATAGCACGCACACGATTCGACTGCCGGCCCACGCGACCCGAGCAATTGGGGCGCTGGTCATGGAGTGCAAAGCCGGTTGTAGGAATCGGGGACGGAAGAGAATGCGCAAGGAAGCAGCAAGAGAGAGTGCCCAAAGCGGAGGTGGAACTCCGCTTGGGCAAGACACATTGGCAAGCACCAAGTGAGATATGAACTATGACATCACATTCGTCTAATGAGCAAGACCGCAAGATGATGGAGGCGCTGCGCAGTGGCCCCATCACGACCCTCGAGGCGGCCAACGATCTGGATATCGTCCACCCGCCAAACACGATCCGCCGCCTTCGCAATCGTGGGCACGTGATCATTACGTACTGGACCTATCAGGCTACTGAACCGGGGCGTCCTTTCCATCGCGTGGCCAAATACGTTTTGCTGCGAGAAGCGTCCTGATCGTAACCTAGGAGCGGGCTCCGGCCCGCTTTTTAAAACCTGCGAGGTTATCCAGTGAGCCAAGGAAATTTCTTTGCCGTAGGGGCTGACGAGTTTATGGCGGCGTGTGAGATAGGGATAAACGCGGCCGTAACACTTTTGATTTTGGCAAGAGGCACTGGACGGGACAATGCTACGACCGCCTGGAGCGCTCTGTCTGTTTTCAAGTATTCGGGAATGGCACGCCGGCGTGCCAAAGATGCAATAACCGCTTTGGCCAATGCGAAACTCGTTGAAGTTCTCCAGACCGGAAAAAAACCACGCTACAAGCTTCAAAAGCCAGAAGACGATGCGTCGTTACTGTGGCTGCCGAATGAGCTGATTGATGGGGCAGATGAGGAAATCCCGCCGATTACCAAGCTGCGAGAGGCGGGGAAGCTGGAACTGTTGGAGAAGTTCATCCGGTTATACGGATTACAGGACCTGGATAACGAGGGGGGATTACCTCGAGCTATCGCGATAACAACGTTTGAGCGAAAAATTATCTGCCCCATTGCTCACTCCGTACTCTATGGATTCACTGAAACGAAAACTACGTCAATAGCCTCCGGCTTGTTCGCCGAGTATGCGGGGCGCATCGATGACAAGGGCAATAAAGGGGCATGGATGGTGCTCAGTCCACTCCTTAGGTTTGGGCTACTGGAGCAGGTCTATTACATGGCGGAGTCTGGCGACCACGATGCAGAATTGATCTATCCAATCAACGATGACGTAGAGCGCGCGCATCAGGGTTTGACTATCTGGCTCGAAGATCGTGACGGCAAAGGTTTCGCCATGGAAGCCCAATCTTCCGATCATATTGGCATAGCAGGGGAACACATCGAGAATGCCACCATGGTAGGTCTGCTGCGGCTACGATACCGGCCAAAAACCGGCAAGACCGCAAGATGGTGGGCATTAGATCGAGAAAAAACCGAAGCGATCGTAAAGACCATCAACACCATTTGTTTCCCGTACGAATCAGAGTTTGTTCATATCAAGGCATCTCAAGGCTTTTAAAGGCGTTTCAAGGTGCCTAAGTGTTCATATCAAGGTTCATCAAGGGACGTAAGTGCAGGTGCATTGCTCCGCAACGCACACGACACAATGCAACATTCGATCATGAAATCACTGATTCATTACTAAGCAAGTCTCAAAGCTCGATAACCAAAAAAAGCCGCCGATCAGGACGAGCACCCTACCGCCCCTTCACAATGATCGGCGAGCTGATGATTCATACCGAAGTCTTGGTTGAAGCCGAAATACGATGGCCTGACTCGAAGTTCGAGTGACGCTGAGCCCGGATAACTACTGGGATTTATACTTTTTACACAGTTGATTTTCTCCCTGAAGTATTTGCTGCTAGCCACGACCTCAACGCGAGAGTTCATTGCCAGCGGCAGGTAGGGCTTGACTCAGTGCATCGCCCAGCCCTACCTGATTGCGCCTAGGTGGATGCCGCGCACCTCGCCGTGGAGCATGCGCACCTTGGTGCTCGGCGCTACGGCGTAGCGGGCGATGGGTACGTTGTCGTACCCTCTGATTATGTACTGTTCGGCACCCAGCTCGGCTAGGTAATCCGCGAGGCCCTGGTACTGGGCGAAGAGTCCGCGCGTGGTTGCCTCCTGACTACTTGATCACTGCTTTTGTTTTGGCGTAGATTTGCTCTTGTCGTTTCCCTGAGGGGCGATGTTGGGCCAGTTCGAGTAAGTCGACTGGTACCGTTTCCTGCCTTTAGGCACAGCGGACTTCCTTATTCATACAGGAGGCTGCTATGGCCCATAAATCTTTTATCAAACTTCGTTCCGCTGCCTTCGATCGCCAAGATGGCCGCTGCTATTACTGCGGCTATCAGATGTGGCGCGATACTCCTGAGACCTTCGCCCATCTCCACGGCCTTTCCCTTCGCCATGCTAAGCGTTTTCAGTGCACAGCCGAGCATCTGGTCGCTAGGCAGGATGGCGGGAGAGATACCCAATCCAACATTGCTGCCGCCTGCCGGCTGTGCAATCAGCGCCGTCATAAGCGCAAGGAAGCGCCTGAGCCGCAGGAGTACAAAGATCTAGTGCAGAAGCGGCTGAGCAAAGGTGGCTGGCACCCGCTCCCGGCAGGTATCCATTTGTCACCCTGATTACCAAGGCAGCCCTGGCTGGCCTGGAACGCGTCTATCTGGAAGGAAACGCCTACAGCAAAGCCGTGGTGCTACTACTCAGCGTATACCCGTACAACGAATGCACCCGCCCCCTCGCCCCAGTGCAACCTGCGAGGTTAGCCGGGTGATGGGTGGACTCGACCAGATCAACAGCGAGTGGGTTAGAGGAACAATCCGCCCGGACCGGTTACAGATCGCGCCGGGCAGGAGGATGCGCGGGAACTAATGAGCCAAAGCCATACGACGAGGCAGGACCAGCTATGGCTGGTCGGGGCGCGCCAGGTAGAAAACGGCCAATAACTGCCATTCGTGATCGGCAGCTATCGGCTAAAAGCAGTTCGAGGAGGAGAAGGTTTTAATCACACTTACCTGCTGGAGTCACGAGCGACTTCAGTACCAGTGGAATCAAAAACAACGCCGTTGACCTGTTTCATTAGCTTCCCTTGTTCGATCAGCAAATTGATCGCTTTACTTACTCGCACTGGCTTGACTTCGAGCAGACTTGCTAACTCTACATGGATATTTGACTTCCAAGGCTGAGCGGGAAGCTTTTCTAGGACAGAAAGCAAAAAATCTTCGCTTTCGCGGTAAACTTCGACCTCTGCTTTCAAAGGTCTTTGAATTTCACGCCTACCATCAGATAGCAGCCCACCTACGTTCCAGCTTGAGCTTACCGCATCAATAACCTTGAGCATAACAGCTTCACTTATCTTGACGGATTTTTGACGTCCGGGAACTAAAGCAATACAGTTCCAACACTCATCCATAAAAGTGTCGCTAAGAATAGATAACTCTATTGAAATAAGATTACGATGTTCAAAAGCAAACGTTCCCAGCGCCCGAGACGCAGCAACATAAGCTAAGGGGCCTCGCCAAGCTGATATGACTCCCGTATGAGCGCCACGCTTTCTCTGACCCCTTATTATTGCTAGCTCAGCACTCCTCATTAACACTGCTATGACGGGCCAAGCATTAAGTGGGAAGGACTCAGAGTAAACTGACTGATAGGCTTCAGGGCGTCGAATGGCTTTTTGTTTCAATTTCGATGCGCTAACAGGGTTTTTTAGTAGTAGGGCTACAGCCCCTGCAGCCATTAAGAGAGGAGAAACTATTCGACCCTCAGGCTTCCCTTCATTTTTATAAAAATTGGTTCGACGCTCATAGAACCAGTCATGTTGAAGCAATATCTCTTCGATGCTACGTTGAATCCTCTCTGTCGCATGAAGAGCTGCGGGTTCAACGGCGCTTTGATTGTTAGTGGCGCGAATCACTTGGTCGCGAACATTCTCGTCTTGGGACACAATCACTTTTACCAGCAGGGTTCTTGCGTCACCCTCTGACTCTGCTGTTGAAGAAAAATGCTTATATATTGATTCTGTGGTTTGTAGGCCATTAACGATCTGAATGTCACGTAATTTTAGCGTTTTCCCTACAAGAGAAGCGCTCGTCGCAAGAATCGTAACTCCATTGTTTAACCACCAAAAATTAGGACCTGAATTATCATCTAGGGTATTGCGAATATCAGCATTTACAAGGTTTTTTCCCAAGTAAGCCCTTACATTTGAATCGAAAAGATATCGTCGAAGATTTTTGCTTTCATCTTTAACAAAAGTACTGTAATCCCTTAATTTGGCGAGGACGACATACCCTTCCTGTCCAGCAGTCAGACATTCTTGCACAGGTAAATCTAATGCAAAGCTGCGCACTTGGCGGTAGTGCTCAACCAGCTCTGCCGCGCCCAGCGCATTGAATACTGACGTTGAAGCACTGAAGTAAGAATTTAATAGAGTAGTAAGCTGCTGCGCCCGCGCCTTTATGCTCGCACCGAGCAGCTCAGTATTTCCCCGGGACGCATAGACAACTTCAAATGAAATTGTTGGCCTATAAAGTGATAGTTGCTTAAATGCAGCAATAAATAAATCGCGACACTGCTTAATTTTCGCTGAGTACTTTCCAGAAAGCTCAGAATTTGACAGCGAAAGATCGAAAATATCTTGGGCTGTTGCGAGCAGCGAATCCAGCGGGGCTTGCTGGAATGTTTCGTGATGCTTGCAGGTTATTATGAAAACCTTTATCTCCGCTCCAGTTCTTGGCCAGGAAAAATCTGTGGAGTCGGTTAGTAAACGCCCATTTATGAGAATGTAAAAACCATCGATTCCACCATCCAGCGAACCGTCAGTCCATCCAAAATCCATTTCTTCTGTTGAAAGATCGAAACTCTTGAGTATCTGATCTAAAGCAAATCTCTCAAAAATATCACCAATTTCACCAGGCGTTTCTTTTTGCATTTGCTGTAGTAACGAGTCCACAAGGATGGTGTCGTTCTTAGCCATGGTCAAAAGTCTCGATTTTAATAGAATTAACCTCTTGGCTTTGGTAGCGCCTCTCGAAAATAGTCCCCATCACACATCTAATTCGGTTTCAAAGGGAACGGTGTACTGTATCGCGGATTTGGTGGGAGGGTGTCAACTAGCCATTATCCAATTTTTACCTCAGCTCGCTCTTCTCTGTGAGCGTCCGCTTTTGGCTGAAGCGGCCGTTCACGGTTGACCCTTTACGGCCGGAAGCGGTCAATAACATGCGAATACCTACCTTCGCTTAAGCGAGCAGTTTCAGCGACACGGTACCCAACCGCAATCACACTACGCAGAAGCAGGGTATAGCGTCAGTCAGCAGAACTGGCCGATGGACGGCGAAGGATTGTGCGGTTAGAACGTCTTCATTGGTTCGTCGATGGAGCGAATGCGAAAACAGTCGTCGCAGAGTCGAAGCGTCCCTGGTCCAGCCGCTGGAATACTCAAGAGGACAAAATCGCGGACTGGCTCATCTGCACAGACAGTGCATACACCCAAACTTCCCGTTGCCCTAATGGCCGCTTCCGTCATTGCAGCCTGCTTGGGATTCCATTCGCGCAGCGAAGCAAACCATTCCGGCGTGTGCGGACGGAGCAACGTGGGAGGTGCGGGCTCGAGCAGTCCCTTACGCTCAAGCCAAGTAGTTGCCGCCCTAATGCGCCGAGCATGAAACTGCGTCAGAAGCTCGTACAGCTCTATCTTCAGGGCGAAGTATTGGCGAGGGTGCAACGCGTTAACAGTCACGTAGCCCGCGTGGTTCAGGATAAAACGGTTTTGGCCCAACTTCTCGCTCGCTAGCAGCTCTTCGCAGTACCTCTGCTTGCGTTTCGACGAGCGATTGTGCCCCTCCATGAAGGCGACGTGGTATTGCCAGGCATTCCTTTCGAACTCATCTTTCCACAACTCCAGATACCTCGAAGTTCGCAGAGCTTGCACTAGGTGAGCGTCTGCCTCCTGATGCTCCACCAGGTAGGCATCTATGTCATTGAGTGACTCAATCTCAGACGACAGCTTGCGGGCCTCCCGAAGCAAGACGTTGGTTGAGTCGCGCATAGCCTGAACGTTGTCAATATCCTCACGCCAGTCAGCCTCTTCTTCTGTACTGAGATTTCTAAGCACATTAGGGACCTCAACTAGCGCCGCGCTCTTCAGGAACTCCCCGGGATGGCAGAAGTCCGCATCCGACACGAGGTTCACGCCGGCATGACGATAAGCCTGCGCGACCAAACGCGAGCAGAACTGCCTCCGGCCGGCCACGAAACCAGCTAACACACTCTTGGCGGCACCGGTTTTAGAGTATCGAGTACCGACCGCAGCTCTGGCGAAGGAGATGGCGGAGTGCAGTTGGTCAGTCGTCAATGGCTTCGCAGGTCGAAGCACATAACCAGCGCAGCCCGGCTCAAGAATGAGCCGCTCGAGGTTGCGCGCATGAACCCCGTCGCCGGTTGATTCGATCACACTCGACTTACCCACACAAATCATAGCGTGAGAGATATCCGCGCCGATGACCTTACGAATCGTTTGGCTCATTGGGTCGGGCGTGGTTGTCAGTACAATATCGCCGAGCTGGATGAGGTCGGAGACGAATACCCGAGGCCGCAGTTCCGATTCATTCATCTCTGCTTCCATATTGATCACTTCTCCGGTTTGTGTTCTGAACGATGAGGTCGATTGCTATCTGCCCTAAAGGCCAGCCTTCGACGCATAGCTAGCGTTTTCCAGCGACTGCTTTCGGCCCAGAGTGTGTAAAAACGCAGACACCGTTTGGAAATCTGCGTTGCTCCGTAAAATCTGCCAGCGCTTGGCTAGTCAGCCAGACCTGAAATTTGCGCAGGAACGCGATTTTCGTTCTGGTTCTGTCAGTCAAACCTGCTCTAAAACGTTTTTACACAGCCTCGGCCAGATGCGGACGCTCGAACAAGGGCCGATTTCGGCCAGAAGCAGACCGTAGACAATATGACTGGTACTCAGTAATGTCATTTTGTTTCATGTCGCTTCCTCCCCCGCAGCATTCCGCTTCTAGCACGATACACAGCCGATCAAGAGGTTATGCATAAACAAGGAACGTTATCAGACACAAATGGCGAAAAACGTTGCTCCGTTTGCGTCTTCTACTCAATTGGTTGGCAGAACATTAATGCAGCTCAGTCCGAAAATCCGACGCTTCTTCATTCTCGCTTGGGCCGTAGTAAAAGGCTTTTTTTTGCCAGTTGCGCTGGCGGTTTGCATCGTTGCCTATGGTGCGTTTGCGCCTTGGCAGCCACCGGCAGAAATAAAAGGCGCCTTAAGCACTTTCTTTGCCGTTTTGTTCTTCATCATGTTCTTTTTTGGCCAATACAAACGGGTCGAAAAACAATCAGATGACAAGGACTCGTTTAAGGCTGTCAACGATCAGCTTCTATCGCTGCACGACTTAGTCCTCAAGATACGGCCTACCCATAGCGCTGCGGCGCCTACACGGGTGGCTGTTAGTGACTCAGGAACACTCATGGAAGAGTCGAGAACGCTGCTGAAATCAGGACATCCGCTCGCGGCGCTGCTGCAAGGCGGCGTAGCTTTCGAGCACGCTGTACGCGCTTTCGCTCGTCATTTTAAAGGTGATGAAACAGCAAATGCACCTCTGCATGCTCTCATAAGCCGTATTGCCCCGGACGGATTGGAGGGCGAATTGCATGCACTCCGACAGATCAGAAATCGAGTGACACACATTTCAGAGGCGGAGCTATCTGACCTTCCAGATGCCGACAGAGTGCTAGCGGGATACCAATGGGCAGTGGAAACACTTACAGGCATTGTGAAGCGCGACAGTGCTGCTGAACCCAGCGTGATCAGCTGAATTGGAAAATTGCAGTAGATTGGTATACGTTCCAGCTTAACTTTGGGATACGCCGCCCTCGGCTTTTACCTGTCAGTTCGCTTAAATATTATTTTCCTATAGAGCTAAACACATGAAATTAATTTTTTTGCTATTGGCACTAATTGCCTCCAGCACGTCATTTGCAGCTGACCTTCCACTCAATTCACACCCTAATATTCTTGGGAACGGTTGGGATTGTGATCGAGGATTTTACAAGGCCGGACAGGCGTGCGCGAAAGTCGTCATTCCTGAGAACGCAAGCATCGACGTTTACGGTAGTGGATGGGCATGCAATAGAGGGTATTTCAAGGCCGGACAAGCGTGCACGAAAGTCGTCATTCCTGAGAACGCAAGCATCGACGTTTACGGTAGTGGATGGGCATGCAATAGAGGGTATTTCAAGGCCGGACAAGCGTGCACGAAAGTCGTCATTCCTGAGAACGCGAGCATCGACATTTACGGTAGTGGATGGGCATGCAATAGAGGGTATTTCAAGGCCGGACAAGTCTGCACGAAAGTTGTCGTTCCTGAGAACGCGAGCATCGACATTTACGGTAGTGGATGGGCATGCAATAGAGGATATTACAAAGCCGGGCAAGCGTGCGCGAAAGTTGTCGTTCCTGAGAACGCAAGCATCGACGTTTATGGAAGCGGATGGACGTGTAATAGTGGATTCAAGAAAAACGGTTCATCTTGCACCCCTATGACTCAACAGGAGGTCAGCAAACAAAAAGAGCTTAACAAAGCCATAGCCGCTGAAGTCCAACGCCGAAAAGACCAAAGAGCAAGCGAAGCAGTTTGTGAAACGGAATATAAAACTAATGCTAAAGTTTGCGTTTCAATTTCACAAGCAAGCCTGGATTGCAATCAGAGCTATTCAGGGGACTATTACCGTGATTGCGATGCAACGTTGAGTTATGATCTTACTACGAACTATAGTGGAGGCGCATTCCTTGATGTGGAAGTAGAGTGTACCTTAGACATCGAATACAAAGGACGACAAACATTTTCGACACAGACAGACTCCGAATCTTCAGACGAATCACACAACCTCTACGCTAACGGTAGCGATAGCAACTCAATGGAGTTTAATTTTTCTTTCACTTCATATCAAGAAGTGGTAAGTGTAAAAGCAAGTTCCGCTCGCTGTGAAATAAATAATGTAAACCTGTACTAAGCCATCACAAAGTGTGATGGGCAGAATTACAGCTATACGCATTTGAAAAATGCAGGTTAATTTCACCTTCATCGCCAACGACTCGATTGCTGCACTTCTCTAGAGGCAGCAACTGGCCGATTCTGTTGAAAAAGTCGACCATGGTTTTCGCAGCAGAAAAGTATGCGTCCGAGATTGAAATCTTTACTTTCGGCAGAGGCTTCCGGACTCAGATTTCACGTAGCAGCGTGCAAAAAAGGCGTTTTAACCAGTCAATGACCAGGCCGTTTGGGCGAACCGACTTTTTCAACAGAATCGGCCAAAAGCAGACAGTGAAATGGAGGGTTTTGGCATGCGTGCCGATGGGGCGGCCATAATGACAAGCGCATCTTCGAGTCAGTTTATCGATCAATCGGCGAGATCGTCTGAACCCATTCGATGAATCAAAGATGCAGATTAAACTTAGCCCCCCATTATGAATATCTTATTCATAACACCTAAGCATCGTCTGACTTTTAACTGGATATCCACAAAGCCGACATCTTTGTCATTAAGATACTTATCTAGTTCGGCCAACTTTCGCTCAAGCTCCGCCAGGTTCTCCATGCCATCTTTCACTATATCGGCAGCCCTATGCTTATTCTTTACATGGAGCACGCCATTGGGTGGAAAATCCAAACCCAATACCTGCAGATTAATCCCATTAATGAGAGTCATTGCAGACAAAACTATAATCTGCCGAAGGTGAGCAGAGTTATCACCAACACCAATCTTACTTCTAAAAATAGAAGCCATTCTCGGGATGATGTACTCGACAAATCCAAAGACCTCAGAGTTGTCATTGTAATGCGTTTCCATGCCGTCAAAGTAAGCGTAGGAATCTGTATACGCATCCATCAGCACCGTCATAAATACGAGGCACTCATCATCTAAAAACAACTGATGCTCATGGAACAACGATACCAACTCATGATACTCATCTCGCGGAACAGAGCTATACAACCCCTCTTGCGGATCATAACCTTCAGTCCACTTGTCATTCACCTCAACTGTTTTTTTAATGATTGCTGCAAACGCATTCCTCTGGTGATCAAAAAATAGAGACGTTCTAAGCTGACTAACTTGGTTGTAATGCTTTGCTCTCTCAAGTTGTACATTAAGTTCCGACCTGAGCCTTTCTAGCTCTTGGGAGTACTCATGCTTATGCTGCTCTAGCTTCCGAGAGTACTCATGGCCAATTGATTGTTTCAAACGTTCTGAGATCCAGCTTTTGGAGAGCCATACCAATACTGCCCCACTGACCCCGCCTGATAACAAACTCAAAAGATATTCCATCATTCTCTCCCTGTTAAACCCATCTTAGCTTTATCACCGATAGCCATCCGCTCGTATGCCGCTCCAGGTAGAACCGGATAAACAAGTTTATCAAAGTCCAGGCGTTCGGGAGCCAGACCGTGGATGCTTTCGGTTCTGCTTCTCATCCCCAGGCAATACTGGGTTGAGTCGCCCCTAATTTAGTAGATCGATCTGATTGGCTGTTTCTTGTCGATTGTAGGCCTTCATGATCGGCAGAAAACCGCTAATTTCTATCGATACCGACCGGCAGCTATGGGTCGATTTTAGCCTTTCGCGATAGGCAGAAATCGGCCAGAAGTGGACACTCGCGCCTGCTGTGAATAGTTAGATTTTTGGCGCAATAAATCTATACTTATTTGCCACGTATTTCGCTGAACTTTCGATGTAAGGAAAGACAGTGCTTTCATTAATGTTAAGTCGATCGAGCTCAGCCAATATCCCAGCTTTATTTGAAACAGATATTCTTATTACCTTAATATCTTCTGACCCACTCTCATCCAAGACCGCATCCAAGCCAAACAACAAAAAAGCCCCTGATTGCGAGTGAATACGCGCATTGTTTTTCTTGCTCTTAACGCACACAATGTCCTTCAGGTGAGAAGGCACAATTTCTGGTTCAAAGAACGGCTTCTCCCCTCTGATAAAATGCGTAAGGCGCTTTATAGATAGCTGCTCATTAAAGGTGACACTATCAGAAACACTGAAGTCGATAGCGTCTTTTTCTGTCTTCGGAAGGCGAGCCAAATTCGCAATGCAACTTGCCTTATCAGAGTCGAAGTATTTGATGTAGTTCGCAGAAACTGAAAACACGACAACCTCGCCTTCAACCTCCCCCTCATACTTCCCACTTTTCAACTCTCCATATTTCGACTTGCACGCGAAATACAGCGCAATAAGCGGATTTGATGTTATATCCAGCAGGCGCGTCGGAAGGGAATAATGCTGCATTCTAACTAGACGATCTAGTGTGTGGTGATCTGCGTCAAAATCATCTGCGTTGGATACGATTAACTCTCGATAAAGAATATGCTCATTGTGAAGATAGGTGTAGTTTCCGCGATCATCCTTCCGAAACAGAGACGGCTCTAGCTTGTACTTTCTCCTATCGGAGTGCCCTCTATAGAAGACCTCTGCTCCGTTGCTTTCAATTTCCGTAAGGACTTTTTTGATGAAGCCAGCGACTGTGCTTACCCGAGATGTTTGGCTTTTTGTTTCCGATGGCTGCCGCTTTGATAACGCGCTTTGCGGCCAATCCTGAGTGTTTCTGTGAGCCAATCCTGACGACCTCAGGCGTTCAAAAAGATTCTCATCTTTAATTGCCCAGTGTGTACGATTCATCTCCCACTTTCGGATATCAAGAAGCGCGGATATTTGCTCAATTCGCTCATGCGTGATGGCCTGAATCCGTGGATGAAATTCGTATCCGATGACGATGGTCTTTCCTCGCTCACGGATATCCGTTAGGCGCCCTATCTTCACGCCGCCCCTAAAACCCTCGTACGTAAATAGGCAGGGAATATTTTTCAGATATTCAATTTGCTCTGCGCCAAGAGTCTTGAACTTCTCAGCTAGCGATTCGTTCGTGTATTCAAGAAACCTACTACGGTCGTACTCGTAGCTTGGCGACTCCCACGCACCATCTTGCGCTGTAACAAACAGGTTGTACATCTGCCTGCCCTCCAAAAATCAAACGTTTGAATTGAGCCGAGCCTCGAAGCAGCGTTGGCTTGAATGAATTGTTATGCGCCGCCGTCAATCGTGACCGTAATCATGCTTCTGATCTGATTGACGATATAGGTAGGCGCCAGCATGAATAGCAACATCTCAAGTTTATAAGGGCGTCGCGAGTCTTCAAATACAGCTATGTTGAGCTGGCGAATGAGGTCGCAGTAGCTGTGGTAGGCCGTCTTAAACGAATGATACTGAACCTTCGGATTGTGCAGTTCGAAGATCGTTTTGCAGTCGATGCTAGCAACCTCAGAGTTTCGCCCGCTCGGCTGTGGATATAAAGGCAAGTGGTTGGCATACAGATAGATCAGCCAATTCAGGCTGTAAATGGCACGCGAGTCGTAGATTACGTAGTTGGTTGGCTCAAGGAAGGAGGCAACCTTTGAGAGCGATGAGATACGTTCAAAACTAGCTTTGCGAAATCTTCCCTCGCCAAGCTGACCTTTGAGCACTTTGAGTAAGGCATCGTTCTTTTCTGTTCGCTTGAACGAGCCTATTCCTCCCCACTGGTTTATTACCCAGTAGAGATGGTCATTGTTTAGATGACCCAAGCTGGACGCAAAATTGTCCTTCAAGTACTCGTTCCGATTGTAACTTCCTGTGATTTCGGCAGGAATTTTAACTGGACAGTTATCAGGTATTTCCCAAGTGAAATTTTCGAGCGGCGTTGCAGTGGCGAGCGCTTTGAGATTTTCGATAAGGACGTTCATGGAGCTTCCTTACGATGCATAATTTTACTTGTCCATGTATAAGCCCTTTAGCCAATTGAGTCGAATGCTAGAAACGCGACATGGGCCAAGGAGAAAAAGCGACAAGACCTGCCCCGAGGTTACGAAGTTGTCGGCAGATTGTCTATGGTCTGTTATGGGTTAAGCGCTCGCGCCCGTGAGTGCCAGCTTTCGGGCGGAGGGACCTTACACGAGCGTCTGCTTTTGGCTGTTTTTCTGCCTGTCGCGAATGATCGGTCTGGGTTGTGGATTCAACCGGTCGTTTTCGAGCCACATTTGATTCCTGCACTTTGATTGGATCAGTAGCTTAGTTTTCCAATGATTTCGCGTACAAGCAAACGGCCTCGCACAGCGCCTTCAGCCGCTCCAATGTGCCGTCATTGAGCGACACCTGACCGGCCGACTCCTTTACCGAAGGACCACCACCAGGTCCAACGGTGGGCATCTCTAATATGGGGTCAAACTCAGCACATAGCTCGCTGCGCTTACTCTTGCGCTCCTGCCAAAATCCTTTCGGAAAGGAGACTACGCGAATCGGTTCGCGCCGGAAGGCAAGCAAGTTGTGCTGTTCGCCGCCAGTCCCGGCATACTTGTACAACAGGGTCTTTGAGTTAGCCGAACCGTGAGGCTTGAGGCCATGCTTATCAAGGATGCTGAACAGCGCTGCATAGAGTTTTCCACCTGGCCTGGCCTTGAACTCCGCCACTAATTTCTCTGCGTAAACCACGTCATCCATTGCGTTTCCTCGGTATTCCAACCTGCAATTTTCGAAACGCCTCACAGCGCGAATGCATCATAGGCTAGCCGAATCGGGGGCTCCCAGCCGATTGACCAAGCTCATTTTTCACCTTGGCGACTTACCACTTCACGTACCGTACCGCCCTTGAGCATAGCGCTCGACCCAAAGAAAAAAGCGGTATTAGAGCTCATCAACGCGATGGTGGAGATGTCCTATGACCAAGGCGTGGCCGATGGCTTTGCGGCTGGCCAAAACGTCGGCTTCGTTGCTGGCGTAAACGCTTGAAAGGGGCATTAGCGTGCGGGCTGCGGCATGGAGCGCCTGAATGCGGCAAGGCCTTGGAAAGCTTCAAACGGCTTGGCCGGGAAGAGTAACCAACTGATAGGCCAAAGGACTGGCCTATCAGCGGTGTGAAATTGCACTCCACTTGACCACTCGCGTTTGGCTTCAAGTACGACGCGGCAGCGCTACGGCTCAACACAGATGGCATCTCTGGGCCATTCCAGCTCAGCCTCTAAAAAAAGTCGCTAATGTGAAAATGTATTTGCGCCTCGTTATTGTCGCTTTCTAATGCAGAAAGGTAACCCTCTATCCGCTCTAGAAGGCCGGTCTCCTTCACTGCTGAAAATGCAAGTACGTCCATGTGTGGCCTCATAAATTATGAGTTGGTCATGTCTTTTGGAGGGTTTTTTGTCAGCTGTGGTTCGCTGTTCTACTGGAGGGACGGACGCGCTGATCGAACCTTACCCAGCTGGCGCCCTTAAAGCGTAGCTTGGGTAATGATCGGTATTGAAATGCTTTGCGCTGTTTACTCACCCAAAGCCATAGTAGGGCAATGCAGTATGCAAACCGCTTCTAACGTTCTCGTTCAATAAAAATCTGACTCTGACCACGGACGACAATCGTCCCTATGCGGGTAATTCGAGGCTCGGCGCTGGGGCACTTACGCCAGGGCGTAGCGGATTGTTTGTTGATCCGTAACTCGCCATCGAGCAACGTGACCAGGACAGTTGATACTGCTTGATGAAGCCATATAGGGAGGGGGAAGGTCAAAAGTCTGGAGCCTTTGCCTCAATGACCGGTCCCGATTAACGCTTTAGATAAAAACGAACTTTTTAGGTAAATCGCCATGGAAGCACGCGGACAAAAGTCGGCTGCCTCGCTGGCGGTCGCTTCCCCGGCCTCTCTCTCAGTCCGAATCGCACCACCGGCCACGTTAACCCCAGCTCAAAAATCGGTTTGGGTGTCGGTCGTTAACGCCATGCCGGCCGACTGGTTCGGTGAAGAGCATGCGCCAATGCTCACTCAATGCTGCCGGCACAAGGTCACGTCTGACCTGATAGCACAGCAACAGGAAGCTTTCGACCCCGTCTGGTTCGCCGACGACGATGGGCTCAAGCGATTCGGCTTGCTTGCAACGGCGGCGGAGCGTGAAGCACGCTGCATCATCGCGCTGAGGCGCTCGATGCGGCTCACACATCAGTGCCTTATCCGCAAGGACAAGGTAGTTAAAAACCAAGGGAAAGGCCTGAAGCCGTGACAGATCGAAAACGACTGGCACACGGGGAGCGTAATTGCACGTGGATTGAAGGGCACTGCCGCATTTCCGAGGGCCGATTAGTTGGGCGCGCGGTCAAGTTGAGCAAGCATCAGCGCCGCTGGATGAAACGGCTTTACGATTCGCCGACGCGCACATTCATTTTTTCGATGGCGCGCAAGAATGCGAAGACCACATTCTCGGGGGTTCATCGTCCTGCTTCACTTGTACGACCCCGAGGCGCGCCCAAATTCGAAACTCTACGGCGCCGCGCAATCAAGCGATCAGGCCGCCGTGCTGCTGATGGCCGACTTGTACCTGAACCGCGATCGCCAAGCTGACCGCGTGCTGAGCGAAAAACCCGCCTATGTGCTGCTGCTCAACCCTTACCGTTCCATGATCGTGACGGCATGAACGCGGATCGCCTGCGCCACTCGCTGATCTTGCAGCGGCAGGAGTTGACTCTGGACGAGTTCGGCCAAATGAACGGTCAATGGATGGACGTGAGCCCGGAGTGGGCGAGCATTGAGGGCACGAGTTCCTGGCCGCCGGTACCGAGCATGCCGAAACTACCTACCGCTTCACCATTCGCCACCTTGACGAGATAGATCTAAGTTGGCGCCTAGTAGCTTGCAGCACCATCTATGCCATCGAGGCCATACTGCCGGGCAATCAGCCCGTGTGGCTGGTGCTGATGTGCAAGACGATATGCCCCCTGCCTAACACCGGGAACAAAAAAGCCCCTGCCAGTATGTATCTGCGCAGGGGCTTTCTGTTTGCTGGTGCTGTCACCTTGCTGTCACGGACGCTACTCGCTGTCACTATGAAAAGGCCAGAACCCTTTATTTGTATGGTGTCCCAGGGCAGGTTCGAACTGCCAACCTTCCCCTTAGGAGGGGGATGCTCTATCCAATTGAGCTACTGAGACACAGGTCGACCGCGGTGCGAAGCGTTGCGATAGACGGCGTGCATGTTAACGGGCAGGCCTGCTTTTGTCATGTCGTCCGTTGGCTTTTTAAGTGTAGGCAGGCGCCACTTTGGGGGGGCGAGTTGTTTACCGTGCAAATTGCATCAGCGCAAAAAGCCATCATTGCAAAATGCAAGATCGACACTTGGCAAAAATAACTTAATCCATTGTTTTTTAAGAAATTAATAACAGATAGACTCTGGCATGCGAGCTGCTTCAGCTGTTCTCACAGAACAATCGAGGCCAGCGTCATGAACCGCGCCCTTTTAATCTTGAATGCGATCGCGCTGACAATCTTGCTGGGTGGTCATTTTTTCACCCAGGACAGTGAGCCACAGGTGGCCGAGCGCATGCCGTATTACCTTCAGCTGCAAAAGTCGCCGCAACTGGCAGTGATCAACGATCAGCACGGATTTGTCGGCCAGGACGTTAGCCAGGAAAACATCGTGTTGCCGGCACCCTCTTCCGAACGCCTGGTCTTTTGAATGTCCCCCCTTGAGGAGCACAGCATGTCCAAATCAGCCGCAGGATTTTTTATCCTCGCCTTACTGAGCGGCATTCTTCATTTGTCGATGAGCCAGGACATGTCCTTCACCCTGCCGTTGATTGCCTGCGGAATATTCACCGCGCTATTCGTGCTGGCACTGATCGTCGGACGCAAGATCAAGTTTGACCCGGTACTGCGTTAACGCTGGTGGAAGGGACAGGCATCCATCCTGAACTTGCCCTGTAGAGACAACGCCCCTAGTAAATCGGCCATTTGCCACTATTCTGTATAAGCAAGGAACGTTGATCGAATTCGCATGTTCATTCCTTCAGGCACCGTTTGTCGGTCAGTGAGTGCAATCAGCGAATCGGGCGTGTCGAAGTTTTCAAACCAGTCCGCATTTCTGATAATTGGTGCTGGCAGAACGCCTTTATCCAGTTCAATATTTGTCACAGAATTGACGCCAAGGATCCGGCTCATTTGAGGCATGATGCGCGCCTCCATCAATTCAGGTTGAACATTTGGCCAGAGCGCTTGTCCTACCAGACATCCTGCGGCCGATCCCGAAAACCGCTCCCCTGAACTAAACCGGTTAAATATATGCGCCCATTGAAACAGGCAATTTATTCCAGCCGTACGGCTGACAAGTTCGTCGTACGTCTGCCAGACGGAATGCGTGAACGCATTGCCGAGGTGGCTCGCAATCATCATCGCAGCATGAACTCCGAAATCATTGCACGCCTTGAACAGAGTCTTATTCAGGAAGGCGCACTGGGCGAAGAGCTGAGCATGCGCCTGGACAGCCCGGAGCTTTCGTTGCACGAACGCGAGTTGCTGCAACGCTTCCGCCAACTTTCTCACCGTCAGCAGAACGCTCTTGTTTCGCTGATCGCTCATGACGCAGAAATGGCCTCCGACGCGTCCTGATACGCTCCGAAAGCCCAAGCCAGCCTGATCGCTGGCTTTTTTTTGCCTGAAATCCGGGCACAAAAAACCCGCCGGGCGGCGGGTTTCAGTGAACGTTGACTCAGAGCAGGAAAATGGTCGCCAGCCCCAGGAAGATGAAAAAACCACCGCTGTCGGTCATCGCGGTAATCATCACGCTGGCACCCATCGCAGGGTCTCGCCCAAGCCGCGCCAGCGTCATCGGGATCAAGACACCCATCAATGCCGCCAGCAACAGGTTAAGGATCATTGCAGCGGTCATCACCACGCCAAGCGACCAGCTGCCGTACAGCAGAAACGCGACGACACCGATCACACCACCCCAGATCACGCCATTGATCAAGGCAACCGCCAGCTCCTTGCGCATCAGCCGTGAGGTATTGCCGGTGCTGACCTGGTCCAGCGCCATGGCCCGCACAATCATGGTGATGGTCTGGTTGCCCGAGTTACCACCAATGCCCGCCACGATGGGCATCAATGCCGCGAGCGCCACGAGCTTCTCGATCGAACCCTCGAACAGACCGATCACCCGGGACGCCACAAACGCGGTAATCAGGTTGATCGCCAGCCAGGCCCAACGGTTACGCAGGGATTTCCAGACCGATGCGAAGATATCTTCTTCTTCGCGCAGACCCGCCATGTTGAGAACTTCGTTTTCACTCTCTTCACGAATGAGGTCGACCATCTCGTCGATGGTCAGACGGCCGATCAGCTTGCCGTTCTTGTCGACCACCGGCGCGGAGATCAAGTCATAACGCTCGAAGGCCTGGGCGGCGTCGTAGGCGTCTTCGTCCGGGTGAAAACTCACCGGATCGCTGGCCATCACTTCGGAAACCTGTTTGTCCGGGTCGTTGACCAACAAACGCTTGATCGGCAACACGCCCTTGAGGACGCCGTCGTAATCGACCACAAACAGTTTGTCGGTATGACTCGGCAGCTCCTTGAGACGACGAAGGTAACGCAAGACCACTTCAAGGCTGACATCCTCGCGGATCGTCACCATCTCGAAGTCCATCAGTGCGCCGACCTGCTCCTCGTCGTAGGACAGCGCCGAACGCACACGCTCGCGTTGTTGCTGGTCGAGGGTCTCCATCAGCTCGTGGACGACGTCTCGCGGCAGCTCGGAGGCCAGGTCAGCGAGTTCGTCGGCGTCCATGTCCTTGGCCGCAGCCAGGAGCTCGTGATCGTCCATGTCGGCGATCAGGGTTTCACGAACCGAATCGGATACTTCAAGCAGGATGTCGCCGTCACGATCGGCCTTGACCAGCTGCCAGAGCGTCAGACGATCGTCCACCGGCAAGGCTTCTAGGATGTAGGCAACGTCGGCGGAGTGCAGATCATCGAGCTTGCGTTGCAACTCGACGAGGTTCTGCCGGTGAACCAGGTTCTCGACCCGGTCATGATGCGGGCCTTCCTGGCGGTGAGTCAGGTCTTCGACAACTCGCTGGCGCTGCAGCAATTCAACCACCTGAGCCAGGCGGTCCTGCAAGCTTTCCTGCGTTTTCTTTACTTCAACTTCAGACATAGGCGAACTCCACTCCCAGCAGCGGGGCGCGCCGGAAGGATCAATCAGTCAATTCATGATTGGAAAAACGGGGTGCTGAGTAACTACTGGGTAAGTCCATGGAGGTAATCCAAAAGCCCCGGCGGGGCTGACGGGCGCAATGATACACCGCCTGACGGTTTAAAACGTTAAAAAATCGCGGCTGAAACAAGCGCTTGCGAAACAAACTTGAGCAGTGTCCTGACCCATGAAATTGCGACGACGCATCCTGAAAAGAAAACACACCGCCCTCGGAAATTGTTCCGGCTAACCTTCAGGCCAACCGTCATGGAGGACAATTGATGCGATCGAATGTGTCGTGCTTTTTACTGCTCGCCCTGCTCTGCCCGCCACCCCTGGCGCTCGCTACGACCGTGAACCGCTGCGAAGCCGTCGACGGACGCATTACCTTCACGACGCTGAGTTGCGCGAATGGAGAACAGCTTTCGCTACAGGATATCCGCACGTTTACACCAGGCAGCATCACGGCACTCATGCCGGAATCCGAAACGCGCGACACATCCAGTATGAAATCCACAAGGAGAGAACCGGTCGTGGTCGGTCAGCAGGAAGACAAGTGTGGAAACCTGCTCAATGCCAGGGAGCGTCGCGAAGCGATCATCAATCAGCGTGTGATCGCCGGCATGAGCCAACAAGACGTCGAAAGCACCCTCGGCAAGCCAGACAAGATCAGCATTCGAAACTCAGCCACGCGTTACCGTTACGACACCCAGCGAGGTCGCAGCGCACACATTGAATTCGACGAGAAGGGATGCACGAAAGGAAAAGCCAAATCCCAGACGGCAAAAAGCCCGCATTAAATGCGGGCTTTCTGTTGTATGGTGCACTCGACAGGATTCGAACCTGTGACCGCTCGGTTCGTAGCCGAGTACTCTATCCAGCTGAGCTACGAGTGCATTTTGTGTTTTTAGACCAGATCACAACTGGCTGAAGCTGAGTTACCTACATTACTGCAAATAACTCTTAAATGGTGCACTCGACAGGATTCGAACCTGTGACCGCTCGGTTCGTAGCCGAGTACTCTATCCAGCTGAGCTACGAGTGCATTTGTTGCCGCGCATTATAGGCCGTCTAATCTCTATGTCAAACACTTTTTCTAGTAATTTCAACAACTTACCGAAGAAGCCAGATTACAACGTACTACGCAAATAATGGCGGAGAACGGGGGATTCGAACCCCCGACACCCTTGTGAGGTGTACTCCCTTAGCAGGGGAGCGCCTTCGGCCACTCGGCCAGCTCTCCGCAACACGGGGCGTATATTAACCAGCTTCTTCCCCGTTTGCAAACATAAAAAACGATAAAAATTAATGGCTTGGTTCTTCGTCCTTCTCTTTCTTGATACGCAGGTAAATTTCTTCCCGGTGAACCGCCACCTCTTTGGGGGCGTTGACACCGATGCGCACTTGATTTCCTTTGACGCCGAGCACAGTCACGGTGATTTCGCCATCACCGATAATCAGGCTTTCTGCACACCGACGAGTCAGAATCAGCATACCTTTCTCCTCACGCAATTCATTTCAGGGACAACAGTCTGCAAAAAAAAGGCACTCGACCCACAACCGGAGCGGTCACAGCCCTACATGCCTGAGTATTGACCAGCGCGAGCAAAAGAACAGGCTCGGGTCTCGCCATTCAAAAAAACAAAAGGCGCGGTCAGACCGCGCCCTTTGGCAAACGCATCACTCGCCCTGTCGGGCCGGTGCGTCCAGTTCGAAAGCCGTGTGCAGCGCGCGCACAGCCAGTTCCAGGTACTTCTCTTCGATCACTACGGAGACTTTGATTTCCGAAGTCGAGATCATCTGGATGTTGATGCTTTCCTTGGCCAGGGATTCGAACATGCGGCTGGCGACGCCTGCGTGCGAACGCATGCCAACACCCACGATCGAGACCTTGGCGATCTTGGTGTCGCCAACCACTTCACGGGCACCCAGCTCGGCAGCGGTCTTTTCCAGCACCGCTTGCGCAGCCTGGTAGTCGTTGCGGTGCACGGTGAAGGTGAAGTCGGTGGTGTTATCGTGCGCAACGTTCTGCACGATCATGTCGACTTCGATGTTCGCGGCACTGATCGGGCCGAGAATCTTGAAGGCAACGCCCGGGATGTCTGGCACGCCACGGATGGTCAGCTTGGCTTCATCGCGGTTGAAAGCGATACCGGAAATGATCGGCTGCTCCATGGTTTCCTCTTCATCAATAGTAATGAGGGTGCCCGGACCCTCTTTGAAGCTGTGCAGAACGCGCAGCGGAACGTTGTACTTGCCGGCGAATTCGACCGCACGGATCTGCAACACCTTGGAACCGAGGCTGGCCATTTCCAGCATCTCTTCGAAGGTGATCTTGTCCAGGCGCTGCGCCACGGAGACCACACGCGGGTCGGTGGTGTAGACACCATCGACGTCGGTGTAGATCTGGCATTCGTCAGCCTTCAGGGCTGCCGCCAACGCCACGCCGGTGGTGTCGGAACCGCCACGACCGAGGGTGGTGATGTTGCCGTGCTCGTCGACGCCCTGGAAACCGGCGACAACCACCACGCGACCGGCCTTCAGGTCACCACGAATCTTCTGGTCGTCGATCTGCAAGATACGCGCTTTATTGTGCGCGCTGTCCGTCAGAATCCGCACCTGGTTGCCGGTGTAGGACACCGCTGGCACGCCACGCTTAATCAGCGCCATGGCCAACAGGGCAATCGTCACCTGCTCACCGGTGGAAACGATCACGTCCAGTTCACGGGGAACCGGTTGATCTTCGCCACTGATTTGCTTGGCCAGATCGATCAGACGGTTGGTTTCGCCGCTCATTGCAGACAGCACAACCACCAGGTCATCGCCGGCCTCGCGGAATTTCTTAACCTTGTCGGCGACCTGCTCGATTCTCTCGACAGTACCGACCGAGGTGCCTCCAAATTTCTGTACGATCAAAGCCATTTCAAAGCCGCCTCTGCCCATGAAGGGCGCCCAAATAATCACTCAAACAGCGTTCCGGCCCGCCACTAGACTGCGGACCGGAGGCGTTGCCTTATAAACCCTGCTCTACAAACGGAACGGTCAGGGCCAGTGCCGCGTCCAGTGCGCCAGCGTCGGTACCGCCGCCTTGCGCCATGTCTGGACGACCACCGCCCTTCCCGCCCACTGCCGCAGCGGCTTGCTTCATCAAATCACCGGCTTTGAGTTGGCCAGTCAGGTCTTTGGTTACGCCTGCAACCAGAACGACCTTTTCCTCATGGACACTGCCGAGCAGGATCACTGCGCGGCCGAGTTTGTTTTTCAGTTGATCGACCAGCGCCAGCAGCGCCTTGCCATCCTGACCGTCCAGACGCACGGCCAGCACTTTCACGCCTTTGACGTCCTGTGCCTGCGCCGACAGATCGTCGCCCGCCGCACTGGCTGCCTTGGCTTGCAACTGCTCGAGTTGCTTCTCCAGCAGACGGTTGCGCTCCAGCACAGCCGACAGCTTGTCGATCAGGTTGTCACGGCTGCCCTTGACCAGGCTGGCCGCTTCCTTGAGTTGTTCTTCCGCCGCGTTCAAGTACGCCAGCGCGGCTGCGCCGGTGACGGCTTCGATACGACGCACGCCCGACGCCACACCGCCTTCGCTGATGATTTTCAGCAGGCCGATGTCGCCGGTACGGTTGGCGTGGATGCCGCCGCACAGCTCGACGGAGAAATCGCCGCCCATGCTCAGCACGCGCACGTTGTCGCCGTACTTCTCGCCGAACAGCGCCATGGCGCCCTTTTGCTTGGCGGTTTCGATATCGGTTTCTTCGGTTTCAACGGCGGAGTTCTTGCGAATCTCGGCGTTGACGATGTCTTCCAGCGCTTTGATCTGCTCAGGCTTGATCGCTTCGAAGTGGCTGAAGTCGAAGCGCAGGCGCTGACTGTCGACCAACGAACCTTTCTGCTGCACGTGATCGCCCAACACTTTGCGCAATGCCGCGTGCAGCAAGTGCGTGGCCGAGTGGTTCAGCGAAGTGGCATGACGCACGTCAGCCTCGACGTGGGTCTCAACCGGCGCGCCAACGATCAGGCTGCCCGACGCCAGCACGCCGTGGTGCAGGAACGCGCCGCCGGTCTTGGTGGTGTCGCGTACGTCGAAACGGGCATTGCCGGCCTGCAGGTAACCGCAGTCGCCCACCTGGCCACCGGATTCGGCGTAGAACGGGGTCTTGTCGAGAACGATCACGCCCTCGTCGCCTTCGCTCAATACGTCGACCGACTGGCCGTTTTTGTACAGGGCAACGATTTTTGCCGAACCACGGGTGTCGGTGTAACCGGTGAACTCGGTCGCCACGTCAACCTTGACCAGGGTGTTGTAGTCCAGGCCGAACGAACTGGCCGAACGTGCACGCACGCGCTGGGCTTCCATCTCGCGCTCGAAACCGGCTTCGTCGATGGTCAGCTCGCGCTCACGGGCGATGTCGGCGGTCAGGTCCATCGGGAAACCGTAAGTGTCATACAGCTTGAACACTACGTCGCCCGGCACAACGGTGCCTTTGAGTTCCAGCAGATCCTGCTCGAGAATCTTCAGGCCGTGCTCCAGCGTCTTGGAGAACTGCTCTTCTTCGCCCTTGAGGACGCGCTCGATGTTGCTCTGCTGCGTTTTCAGTTCCGGGAAGGCTTCGCCCATCTCGGCGACCAGCGCCGCGACGATCTTGTAGAAGAAGCTACCGGTGGCGCCCAGCTTGTTACCGTGACGGCAGGCGCGACGGATGATCCGGCGCAGCACGTAACCACGGCCTTCGTTGGATGGCAGCACGCCGTCGGCGATCAGGAAACCGCACGAACGGATGTGGTCGGAAACCACTTTCAGCGAAGACTGATCGCCATTTTCGCAGCCGATCGCTTCGGCCGACGCGCTCAGCAGGTTCTTGAACAGGTCGATTTCGTAGTTGGAATTGACGTGCTGCATCACCGCACTGATCCGCTCCAGGCCCATGCCGGTGTCGACCGACGGTGCTGGCAACGGATGCAACACGCCATCGGCGGTGCGGTTGAACTGCATGAACACGTTGTTCCAGATCTCGATGTAGCGGTCGCCGTCTTCTTCCGGCGAGCCCGGTGGGCCGCCCCAGATGTGGTCGCCGTGATCGTAGAAAATTTCGGTGCATGGGCCGCACGGGCCGGTATCGCCCATGGTCCAGAAGTTGTCGGAAGCGTAAGGCGCGCCCTTGTTGTCGCCGATGCGGATCATGCGCTCGGCCGGGACGCCGATGTCCTGGGTCCAGATGTCGTATGCCTCGTCATCGGAGGCATAGACGGTCACCCAGAGCTTTTCCTTCGGCAGCATCAGCACGCCGGTCAGGAAGGTCCAGGCGTAGGTGATGGCATCACGCTTGAAGTAATCACCGAAGCTGAAGTTACCCAGCATTTCGAAAAAAGTGTGGTGACGAGCGGTATAACCGACGTTTTCCAGGTCGCTGTTCTTGCCGCCGGCGCGTACGCACTTCTGGCTGCTGGTGGCGCGGGTGTATGCGCGCTTTTCCTGGCCCAGGAAGCAGTCCTTGAACTGGTTCATCCCCGCGTTAGTGAACAGCAGGGTTGGGTCGTTGCCCGGAATCAAAGAGCTGGAGGCTACACGGGTGTGGCCTTGCTCTTCGAAGAAGCGAAGGAAGGCTTCACGGATTTCTGCGCTTTTCATTAGGTTCTTCCACGGAGGCTGTGGCCAAAGGCCTGTTCGAAACGTCAACAGACGAAACGACGGCAAAGGGCCGCATTATATCGGCCCTGCGCGCGCGGTACAGCGTGTTTATACGATAGAAACGGTCAAATGGACCGCTAACCCTATCACTTGCGAGAAAAGTCGACGAATGTCGCGACGACCTGCTCGATTTGCCCGCGGCTGACGTCCATGTGCGTGACCATGCGCAGACGAGCGGCAGCGCTGAGCTTGATACCACGTTCGGCGGCAAATGCCTTGATCGCCTCGGCTTTATCACCCATCGCCACGTAAACCATGTTGGTCTGCACCGGCTCGACCTCAAAACCCGCTGCGCGCAGGCCTTCGGCCAACAACTGTGCATTGGCGTGGTCGTCGGCCAGGCGCTGGACGTTGTGATCCAGTGCATACAAGCCTGCCGCCGCCAGAATCCCGGCCTGACGCATGCCGCCACCGACCATCTTGCGCAAACGGCGTGCCTTGCCGATCAACGCCTCGGAACCGCACAGCACCGAACCGATCGGCGCGCCCAGGCCTTTGGACAGGCACACCGAGACCGAATCGAAATACTGGGTGATTTCCCGGGCATCGACACCCAGCTTGACCGCTGCGTTGTACAACCGAGCGCCGTCCAGATGCAGCTGCAGGCCATGTTCGCGGGTAAAGCTGCGCGCCCGCGCCAGGTACTCCAGCGGCAGGACCTTGCCCTGCATGGTGTTTTCCAGCGCCAGCAAACGCGTGCGAGCGAAGTGGAAGTCATCCGGTTTGATCGCGGCGGCAACCTGCGCCAGGTCAAGCGAACCGTCCGCCTGCACGTCCAGTGGTTGCGGCTGGATCGAACCGAGCACCGCCGCCCCGCCACCTTCATATTTATAGGTGTGAGCCTGTTGACCGACGATGTACTCATCACCGCGCTCGCAATGAGCCATCAGCCCCAGCAAGTTGCTCATGGTGCCGGTCGGCACGAACAGCGCGGCGGCAAAGCCCAGGCGCTTGGCCAGTTCGGCTTCCAGGTGATTGACCGTCGGGTCTTCGCCATACACATCGTCACCCGTGGCGGCTTTGGCCATCGCGTCGAGCATTGCGGCGGAGGGTTGGGTGACGGTGTCGCTGCGAAGATCGATAACGCTCATGAATCTGGCCTCGGTAAGCAGGGGGAAATCCCTTTCGGAAGATTTACTGCGGGCATGGCGATGAATATTCAACCCTTGAGCCCGGATAATGCCCGCTAATACAACGAAATACTCGATAACAATCATCCAAAAGCAACGATGCGAACGCAGGAAATATGTGGTAAAAACGCTGCGCCGCCACACTTTTAAGGCGGCAAAAACGTTCTCAGGGCGGGGTGCAACTCCCCACCGGCGGTAATTGCGCGCAATGCGCATAGCCCGCGAGCGCTTGGTGGCAGCACGGCTTCGGCGGTGACTGGCGACAAGGTCAGCAGACCCGGTGTGATCCCGGGGCCGACGGTCATAGTCCGGATGAAGAGAGAACGGGATTGGCACCAAAGGGCCGTCCGCAGGCATTCGTGCAGGCGCGTACCCTTAAATCCCCTTCGATTCATAACGCCCTGTTTTTCACACAAACAGGAGTCAGAACATGCAACCCACCGCAATCGACAGCAAAAGCAAACACCATCATGGCGAGCGCGTAGCGTTCATCCAGGCCTGCTGGCACAAGGATATAGTCGATCAAAGCCGTAAAGGCTTCCTCGCTGAAATGATTGCCCAGGGTTATCAGGAATCCGACATCGATTTCTTTGAAGTCGGCGGTGCCTTTGAAATGCCCCTGCACGCCAAGCTGCTGGCCAAGACCGGTCGTTATTCCGGCATCGTCGCGGCAGCCCTGGTGGTGGACGGCGGCATCTACCGTCACGACTTCGTCGCCCAGTCGGTGGTCAGCGGCCTGATGCAGGTTCAGCTGGAAACTGAAGTGCCGGTGTTCTCAGTGTCCCTGACCCCGCACCACTTCCATGCGGGCGAAGAACTGCATCACAAGTTCTTCTTCGATCACTTCGTGCACAAAGGCCAGGAAGCGGCGAAGACGTGTGCCGATACGCTGCACAAAATCCGCGCCCTGCGCCGCTCGGAGCCGCGTGCACTAGCGGTCTAAACACCGCAAAACCTGTAGGAGCCGGCTTGCTGGCGATAGCGGTGGGTCAGTCAACAGTTCGTTAACTGGCAGTACGCAATCGCCAGCAAGCCGGCTCCTACAGGGGTTGTGTCAGGCCAGGTTTTCGTCGGTGGTCGGCACGACCAGGATGCCGGCGCGCAGGCCGTTCTTCACCTTGGGGTTCGGGAAGATGATCCGGGCGCCCTCCTCCTCGATGATCCAGCGGGTATTGGCGATGTCTTCCGCCAACAGATAACCCACTTCCAGCTCCGAAAAATTCTCGATGTCCACTGGCAGGTTCAGGCGGAAGCTGTCGCTGTGCTTGATGATTTCCCGTGCCACGCTATACAACTGCAAACCGTCCAGCGCCGCATCGGTCATTTCCGGCTCGGTGCCTTCGATGATCTGCTTGAGTCGGGTTTCCAGCAGGGACACATTGACCCCGTCGTTCTGCCCGAACGGCCGCGCCTTGCCCAGCTCCAGGGTGAAGGCCTCGGCGCCGAGTTTGTCGTAGGTGTACGAACTGAACACGATGGACGGCTTGTTCTGCAGCAGCACCGCCTCCATGCCCGCAGCACGCAAACGAGCCAGTTCCTGGCGCGAGTGCTGGCGGCCTTCCTTCCACGGGTACAAGGCGAACTGTTCGATTTTCGAACCGCGAATCGCGGTGTGCAGGTCGTAATGCAGACGCTGACGATCCGGCAGGCTGAAGAAACTCGCGGCCAGCCGCTCCAGCTCACAAGCACGCAGGGCTTCGGAACCGCTGCTTTGTTCGTGACGGCCGTTGAACAGCCGATTGACGTCCTGCTCGACGAAACGCTCGCCTTTGCGAATCGCTTCGGGGTTGCCGAACAGGAACAGAATACGGGCGCGCGGTTTCAGGTCACCGCGAGCGATGTCATGCAACAGGCGATCGAGCAGCTCGATCGGCGCTGTTTCGTTGCCGTGGATACCGGCCGAGAGCAGCAGGTCCAGGCCATTGTCGCGAGCTTCAGGTGGCCGGACTTCCAGCGCACCTTCGCTCAACCAGCGCATGCGCACGCCTTCGACAGTCAGTTGAGTCTTCTCCGCCGGTTCACGGCCGGCGAGGGTCAGTTCAAGCAGTTTGCCGAGGGCGAGCATAGAGCGGTTTCCTTAGTGGTCGTGGTTGCAGTCCGGACCGTGGACGTGATCCTCGTCGTCGAGGTCAGCCGGTTCCATCTCCAGTTGCAGACTTACCAGATTAGTCGCCAATGGGCGCAACAGCAGGTTGGCGTACTCGGCGTCACCTTCTTCGACGTCCACGCCGATCAACAGTTGGCCGCGGCCGTCCTGCTGGATCCACAGCTCTTTGCCTTGCCACAGGACCGCGACGCGGGTGCAGGTAGTTTCCAGTTGCGTGCCGTCGGTGTCTTCAAGGATCAGCTGCAGGGAATCGCTCATGTTTTACGCTCTCATTTGAGATGAAGCGGTGCGCCGTCTTCTTGGACAGCGCACCGTCGATCAATTGATCTGGAATGGATAAACCGCGCCCAGTTTAAGGATTTGCGTCAGTTCATCCAGTGCCGTCCGGCACTCAAGCAGCAACTGCGGGTCCGCCAGATCGTTTTCGGTCATGCGGTCGCGGTAGTGCTTGTCGACCCATTCGGTCAGTGAGCCGTACAACGGTGCGGTCATGATAACCCCTGGGTTGACCGCCGCCAGTTCGGTTTCGTTGAGCGCGACGCGTAGTCGCAGGCAAGCCGGGCCACCGCCGTTCTGCATGCTCTGCTTGAGATCGAAAACCTTCACTTCGCGGATCAGGCCGCCGGAGCTGGTCAAACCTTGCAGGTAGTTCCAGACACGTTCGTTACCACGGCACTCTTCCGGCACGATCAACAGCATGGAGCCGTCAGGGCGCGACAGAAGCTGGCTATTGAACAGGTAGGAGCGAACCGCGTCCTCCACGGAGACCGCGGAACGCGGCACACACACCGACTGAAATTTCCCACCGACCTTGGCGAGTTTGCTCTGCAACTCAGCGAGCATCTTCTCGGTCTCGAGGAACGCGTCCTCGTGATAGAACAGCACTTCGCCATTGCCCACGGCGATCACGTCATTGTGGAAAACGCCCTGGTCGATCACTGACGGATTCTGCTGGGCGTAGACCACGCCGTCATCGCTCAAGCCGTGCAGACGGGCGACCGCCTGGGACGCTTCGAGAGTCTGGCGCGCCGGGTATTTCTGCGGTGCCGGGTAGCGGGTGTCGAACGCGCTGCGACCGAACACGAAGAACTCGACACCGGCTTCGCCGTACTCACGGCAGAAACGCGTGTGGTTGGCCGCGCCTTCATCGCCGAACTGCGCCACGGCCGGCAACGCGGCGTGGTGGGCGAAGTGTTGCTGGTCAGCGAACATCGCGCCCAGCACACGGCTGGTGGTCGGGTGTTCAATGCTGCGGTGGTATTTGCAGTTGAGGTTGGCGGCGGTGAAATGCACGCGGCCATCCGCGGTGTCGGCGCTCGGGCTGACGGTGGCAGCGTTGGCCACCCACATGCTCGACGCCGAGCAACTGGCGACCAGCAGCGGCATCGCTTCCTTGGCGGCGCGCTCGATCACTTGAGCGTCGGTGCCGCTGAAGCCCAGACGACGCAGGGCTGCCACGTCCGGGCGCTCTTGCGGTGCCAGCACGCCTTGCTGGAAACCCATTTCCATCAGCGCTTTCATCTTCGCCAGGCCTTGTAGCGCGGCTTCCTTCGGGTTGGAAGACTGCTGACTGTTGCTCTGGGACGCGACGTTGCCGTAGGACAGACCGCCGTAGTTATGGGTCGGCCCCACTAGACCGTCAAAATTGACTTCATAGGATTTCATCAGCGAGGCTCCACGAGAATCTGTTGTTATAGGCTTCAGTAACCAATTTTTGAGACCGCAGCGCGGCCATCGCCAGCAGGCTGGCTCCCACAGTGATTGAGTCTTGCGAACTCAGCCGAACCTGTGGGAGCTGGCTTGCCAGCGATGGGCATCACGCCATCTTCACGCCAGGCGTCAAGGTGGCAGGCATCACCAGGCTCGGTGTTTCCAGCGAGGCCACCGGGTACGCGCAGTAATCCGCCGCGTAGTAAGCGCTGGCGCGATGGTTACCCGAGGCGCCCACACCGCCGAATGGCGCGCTGCTCGCGGCGCCCGTCAGTTGCTTGTTCCAGTTGACGATACCCGCGCGACTCTCAAGCCAGAACTGCTGGTAACGCGCCTCGGAATCCGACAGCAGACCGGCCGCGAGACCGTAAGCGGTGTCATTGGCTTCAGCGATAGCCGCTTCAAAATCAGCGTAGCGGATCACTTGCAGCAACGGGCCGAAGAGTTCTTCGTCAGGACGATTGGCCACGGCCGTCACGTCCAGAATGCCGGGGGTCAGCAAGGCCGATTGAGCCTGAGGCTGCGTCATATCCAACAGCGCCACAGCGCCATTGGCCAGCAGATGTTCTTGCGCATCCATCAACGCTTTCGCAGCGCCAAGGGAAACCACCGAGCCCATGAACGGCGCCGGTTGCTGATCGAAAGCACCGACTTCAATCGTCGAGCTGACGGCCACCAGACGCGCCAGCAACGAGTCGCCCCACGCACCTTGCGGCACCAACAAGCGACGGGCGCAAGTGCAGCGCTGACCGGCCGAAATGAACGCCGATTGAATGATGGTGTAAACCGCGGCATCAAGATCAGCGACTTGATCGACCACCAGCGGGTTGTTGCCGCCCATTTCCAGCGCAAGGATCTTGTCCGGACGACCGGCGAATTGCTGATGCAGGTGATTGCCGGTGCGGCTGGAACCGGTGAAGAACAGACCGTCGATGCCCGGGTTCGCCGCAAGGGCGATACCGGTTTCGCGAGCGCCTTGCAGCAGGTTCAACACACCGGCCGGCAGCCCCGCCTCGATCCAGCACTTGACCGTCAGCTCGGCGACTTTCGGCGTCAGTTCGCTTGGCTTGAACAGCACGCTATTACCGGCCAGCAGCGCCGGCACGATGTGGCCGTTCGGCAGGTGACCCGGGAAGTTGTAAGGGCCGAACACCGCCACCACACCGTGAGGTTTGTGGCGCAGTACGGCGGTGGCGTCGCCCAGCGGGCCGCTCTTCTCGCCGGTACGTTCGCGGTAGCTCTGCACCGAGATCGCAATCTTGTTGACCATGCTGGTGACTTCGGTCGCGGCTTCCCACAGGGGTTTGCCGGTTTCTTCGCCGATGGTATGCGCCAGTTCGTCAGCATGGCTCTTCAGCGCAGCGGCAAAGGCTTCCAGAATCGAAATACGTTCTTCCAGGGTCCGACGAGCCCAACCCGGGAACGCCTGACGTGCAGCTTGCACCGCCGACTCAACCTGATCAGTGGTGGCACCGGTCCCGGACCACAGCACTTGCTGGGTCACCGGGTTCAGCGATTCAAAGGCTTCGCCCTGACCGGCCAGCCATTCACCTGCAACGTATAGCGACTTCATTATTTCGACTCCCGGGCAGCGGACAACGCGACGGCGCGCACTTGGTCGCCAGCGTTGAGTTGAAGACGTTTGGCGGTCAGCGGGTCGACCACCAGCGTACCGGCGGCCAGACGTGCCGGTGCAGCAGTGATGCGGCAGTCATCGCGTTTACGGTTATGAATGATGAATGGCGTTGCGTCGTCGCCCGGAGTGCCAACGGCCAGCACCAGTGCCTGACTGTCGCGCACGGCGCGGATCTTGCCGGTTTCACACTCGATGGCCGGACCGGCGTCGAAGATGTCGACGTAACCCTGATAGCTGAAGCCTTCGCTTTTGAGCATGGCCAGCGCCGGTTCGGTGTCCGGGTGTACCTGACCGATCACGTTGCGCGCATCCGGCGACAGGAAGCAGGTGTACAGCGGGAATTTCGGCATCAGCTCGGCGATGAAGGCCTTGTTGCCTACACCGGTCAGGTAGTCAGCCTGGCTGAATTCCATTTTGAAGAAGTGCCGACCCAGGCTTTCCCAGAACGGCGAACGCCCGGCTTCGTCGGAGACACCGCGCATTTCGGCAATGATCTTGTTACCGAACAGCTGCGGGAACTCGGCGATGAAGAGCATCCGCGCCTTGGACAGCATGCGACCGTTGAGACCGGTACGGTAATCGGCGTGCAGGAACAACGAGCAAAGCTCGGAGTTGCCAGTCAGGTCGTTGGCCAGGAACAGCGTCGGGATTTCGCGATAGATGTTCAGCTCTTGCGAGGCACTGACGGTCAGACCGACGCGGAAGTTGTACCACGGCTCACGCAGGCCGACAGCACCGGCAATGGCGGAAATACCGACCACGCGACCGTCGTCGTCTTCGAGCACGAACAGGTAGTCCGCATCGCCCCGCCCGGCTTCGCCGCGAAAGGTCTTCTCAGCCCAGCCGACCCGATGGGCCAGACGTTCTTCGTTGGCCGGCAAGGTGGTCAGGCCGGTGCCGGTGCTGCGGGCCAGGTCGATCAGAGCGGGTAAATCGCTGCTGCGTACGGGACGAACGATCATGCTATCTCCTCAAACGGGCCGCTTGCGCCACCCGTGAAACTTCGCTGCTTACTAGGCATCAATTGCGACGTTAAACCGCTACCAGGCGCACGCTTGCACCTTCACCGACGCCCAGGGCTTCGGCTGTTTCCAGATCCAGGGTCACGGGTTTGCCCGGCGCGTAGTCGAGTTCGAGCATGACCGCGCGGTAATCCTGCAACTGGGCATTGGCCACCAGGTATTGACGACCGACGCCTTTGACCGGCTCGCCGATTTTCACCGGCACCACGCGGCTCTGGGCGATCGAACGGATCCCCGAGACGCGGGCGTGCAAGGTCGGGCCGCCGTCGAAGATGTCAATGTAATGATCGGTCTCGAAGCCTTCGCGCATCAGGATGTCGAAGGTGATCTGCGCACGCGGATGCACCTGGCCCATCGCTTCTTGCGCGGAGTCCGGCAGCAACGGCACGTAGATCGGGTAATGCGGCATCAGTTCGGCGAGGAACGTACGGCTCTTGAGCCCGCACAGGCGCTCGGCCTCAGCGTAGTTGAGGTCGAAGAAGTTGCGGCCGATGGCATCCCAGAATGGCGAGTCGCCGTTTTCATCGCTGTAACCGACGATCTCGGTCACCACGGAATCAGCGAAGCGTTCCGGATGGCTGGCGACGAACAGCAAGCGGCCACGGGAATTCAGTTCAGCCCAAGGCGAACCCACCAGCTCGCGCTGCACGTAGAAACTGGTCAGCAAGCTGTTGCCGGTCAGGTCATGGCACTGCGAGAGCACGTGGATCTTGTTGTGAATCTTCAGCTCGCGGGAGGCGTGCACGAAGGTTTCGTTGCGGAAACTGTAGAACGGCTCGGAATAACCGGCCGAGGCCACGATGGCCGAGCAGCCCACCAGTTTGCCGGTGGTCGAGTCTTCAAGAACGAAGAAATAGCTCTCTTCACCGTTGAAGCTCACTTCGGCGGCGAACGAAGCTTCGCTCGCGGCGATCTTGTCGCTCAGGCGTTCAACGTCATCCGGCAAGGAAGTGACACCAATCGGGCTGTCCGCAGCCAGACGCTGTACCTCGCCCAGATCAGCCATTTGCGCGGGGCGCATCACCAGCATGGTGTCACTCCTTATCGTAAAACTCTTATAGGAAAAAACACCGGATTCAACTTGAAACACCCTTTGTAGGAGCCGGCTTGCTGGCGATGGCGGCAGGTTGATCGCCGCAAGGCTTGAGGGCCTCATCGCCAGCAAGCCGGCTCCTACAGGTGTGGTGAGTCAGAGCGGATCCGGCATCAAAATTGGGTTCGACACCTGAAAGCTCAGGCGTCGAAGGGTCTATCAGGCTTGTGTCAGTTTTGCAGCAGCACGCTCGAAGCGGTCCAGACCGGCGTCGATATCGGCATCTTCCACCACCAGGCTCGGGGCGAAACGCACCACGTCCGGGCCGGCTTGCAGAACCATCAGGCCTTCTTGCTCAGCGGCGTTGAAGATGTCCTTGGCCTTGCCTTTCCAGGCATCGCTCAGCACGCAACCGATCAGCAGGCCCATACCGCGAACCTTGGTGAACAGGCCGTACTTCTCGCCGATCTGCTCAAGGCGCGCCTTGAACTTGTCGTGCTTGGCGTTGACGCCGGCCAGCACTTCAGGGGTGTTGATCACATCGATCACGGCTTCGGCGACAGCACACGCCAGCGGGTTGCCGCCGTAAGTGGTGCCGTGGGTGCCGACGACCAGGTGCTTGGCCAGGTCTTCGGTGGTCAGCATCGCCGCGATCGGGAAACCTCCGCCCAGGCTCTTGGCGCTGGTCAGGATGTCCGGGATCACCCCGTAATGCTGGTAGGCGAACAGATGACCGGTACGGCCCATGCCGGTTTGCACTTCGTCGAAGACCAGCAGCGCGTTGTTCGCGGTGCAGAGCTCGCGAGCGCCTTGCAGGTATTCGAGTTCAGCCGGGATCACACCGCTTTCGCCCTGGATCGGTTCCAGCACCACAGCGCACGTCTTGTCGGAAATGGCGGCTTTCAGCGCGGCCAGATCGTTGTACGGCACGTGGGTGATACCGGTGATTTTCGGACCGAAGCCGTCGGAGTACTTCGACTGGCCACCGACGTTCACGGTGAACAGGGTGCGGCCGTGGAAGCTGTTGAGCGCGGCGATGATCTCGTACTTCTCGCTGCCGAAACGGTCGAACGCGACACGACGGGCCAGCTTGAAGGCGGCCTCGTTGGCTTCGGCGCCGGAGTTGCAGAAGAAGGCGCGGTCGGCAAACGTGGCGTCGATCAGCTTATGGGCCAGGCGCAGGGCCGGCTCATTGGTGAACACGTTGGACACGTGCCACAGCTTGTTCGCCTGCTCGGTCAAGGCACCGACCAGCGCCGGGTGCGCGTGGCCCAATACGTTGACGGCAATCCCGCCGGCGAAGTCGATCAGCTCGCGGCCAGACTGGTCCCAAACGCGGGAACCGGCGCCACGCACAGGAATGAATGCGGCAGGCGCATAGTTGGGAACCATTACCTGATCGAAATCGGCGCGTTGTACCGCAGCGTGCTCAACGGACATCGGAGTCTCCTGAAGAGAAAACACTCGCCTGAAACTGGCGAGCTTGGTGAGGATTGTAAGGACAGTTTTCAGCCCGGCCTTGCCGCCAAGCGACAACTTCTTATAGCGCAAACCCCGGATTTTCCCGGGTTTACGGCAATGCGACATATAGGGTCGCAAAGGCGCAGTTTAACTGGCGGAGGACGTTTGCGGCAGGCTTGCTCAGTTGTATCGCATGCCGAATTGCCGAGTGCGGTAACTATGTACCGCACGTCGCCCTCCTTGCCGGGTTTTTCTAGGGCTTTCAATAGCCGACGAACACCCTTCGCCATGAACACCGAACCTACCGACATAGTTGCATCCGATGCTTTGCGGCCGGACATCCATTATCAGCCACTGATCGACGGCATTCCGGCCTGGCTCCGCCATTCGTCCGCCCAACGGCGTGAAGCGCTGGGTAACATCAAACCGATCATGCCCGCGACGCTCAAAGACGCGCCGGCGCATCATCACGCAGAACTGGGCAAACTGATCGCTCGCCACACCGTCAGCCAGAATCGAGTCGATCAGGTCCTGGCGCAGTTGAAAAATCCCGCTGACTTCGCAGCACCATTGCTCAAGGCTGAACTCAAGACACGTTTCGGGCTGGACCTGGACGTTCGCAACACCTTTCTACGCCTTTACATTCCAGCCCATATTCCCTGGCTGCGGCTGAAGTCCGGGGCTGCACGTACGTGGAGCGTGTCATTGCTGGACGCGGCGCTGCATAACTTCGAAAGTTCGGAAACCGAAACCGACGCCTTCGAGCCCGCCTCAACCTACATCACAACGCCTTCTGCCGACGGGCTATTCAATGTCCTGCCGAACATCCTGGAAAAAATGCCCATTACCGCGTTCACCGGTCTGTGCCGGGAACTGGACATCGGCGAGCGCTACAAATCCTATCTGCACGATAATCTGGGGATCAGCAATCCGCTGGTTGCAGCGACCCTTCGAACCAACGTCAGTGAAAGTCAGAAAGCGGCAATGACCGCTGCCTTGCAAATGGCGCAGATGCAAAAACTGCTGAGCGCCGACGTCCATCGCCTGATCCTCGGCCTGCTCGACAACCTGCCCTATCTACGCTTGCGCGGTCAGCCGTGGGGCTATCACGACCTGACGATCATGAACGCCCGCCTGACCGGCATCGTGCTGTTCGCCCCGGACCTGGAAGCGGCGCGGGAAGCGGTCAGGGTGGTCGCCTACATTCCCGACGACCCCGAGCACCCGATAAAAGAGTACGCCTCGTCGGCAGCATTCGCCGAGGAGCTGGGGCGGCGCTTGCGAAAACCTGACTATCAGCAGTTTTTCAGTCGATTTATCGACCATGAGGATCGCGGTCACTTTTTCGCTCAATTGAACAACCAGCTCGCGCCCATTACCTGGCAACCGATTCAACCGGGAGATTCAAGACCGACATGGCGAGAATCACCCAACCAGCGCCCCGAACTACGCATCGCCTGCATGCCGATCAAGGGCGAACTGCTGCCCCATCTCTATCAGAGCAAACTGAACAAGATCCTGAATGATGCGCGAGTGATTGCAGTCCCCACCGCGACGGTCGATCAGCGAGCCCGTTGGGCGCTGTGGGATTCCTTCGCCGAAATAGCATCGACGCTGCTGAACATTGCGGCTTTTATCGCCCTGCCCTTCGTGCCGTTCCTCGGCGAGTTGATGCTCGCCTACATGGCTTACCAGTTACTCGACGAAACCTTCGAAGGCGTGATCGACTGGGCCGAAGGCAAGGCAACCGAAGCTTTGGAGCACCTCATGGGTGTGGTTGAATCCGCCCTGCTACTGGGCGGCTTTGCAGTGGGTGGAGTGATCGCGGCGAGTGAGTTTCGGGCAATTTTGCCCAAGGAGATTGTGCAATTCATCGACCGCTTGAATGCAGTGAAAACGCCTCGTGGGCCAACCCGCTACTGGCAGCCCGATCTGAGACCCTACGAACACCCCGTCGTACTGCCCAAGGACCTCAAACCGGATGCGCTCGGACTTTACCCGCATGAAGGCAAAACCCTGCTGGCACTGGAAAACAATCGCTACGCGGTCAGCAAAGACGCGCGGACAGGCCAGTATCGAATTGACCATCCTTCGCGAGCCGACGCTTACAAGCCTGCGTTAAAACACAATGACGAGGGCGCCTGGCAGACCGAACTGGATCAACCGTTGAGCTGGGATCAAGCCACGCTGCTCCAACGCATCGGTCCGCAGATGGAGGAGTTTTCCCCAAGCGAGCGCGAACGCATGCTCACCGTCAGCGGCTGTCACGAAAATGTGCTGCGCAAAATGCACGTCCATAACGAGCAACTTCCACCGTTGCTGTCCGACACCCTCAAGCGCTTCAAGATAGAACAGGACATTCAAACGTTCATCGAGCGCATCGGCAGCGAGCATGCACACGACTATCTCAAGGCCGACCCCGTTACGCAGTTCGAACTGCTATACGAAACTCGCGGCTGGCCAGATCACAAAGTGCTGCAATTGATTGATGGCGATGGGCAGGTCCTCTGGAGCCAGCCCGACGCCAAGGGTCAAGCCGTGACCATTGATATCACTGGACACGACGGAGACGTAATCAAGACGTTGCTGCTGACACTCGATGAAGGGGAAATCAAAGCGATATTGGGGGAAGCCTTCGGCGAGCCACCTTCAAGCATGGACAGTCGCGCACGCAAACTGCGCCAAACATTGGCGGGTATTGCCGAGCGCAAAAGAACCACACTGTTCGGCGAACGCTACCGCCAACTCGAACGCGCCAATCGTCCACTGGCACAAACCATTATCGATGCTGAACCGGGACTGCCGAAGGTCTTGGCTGAAGCCATACTCGACACCACCAGCGAAAAGGAGCTGCAACAACTGCAACGCGGCACGCTCTCCCAACGTCTTGCAGACCTGACGCAAGAAGCTCGGCTACAAGTGCGGATTTCACGCGCCTACGAAGGCCTTGATCTGATATCCACCGCCGAAAACCCTGACACCCACCGCCTTGCCCTGCATACGCTGGAAAGCCTGCCCGGCTGGTCCGGACGCGTGCGCGTGGAGATTCGCCAGTATTCCCACGAAGGTCCTGTGTTCGACAGCATCGGAGGTGCCGAGGCCCCGGAACAGAAAGTCCTTGTGCTGGATGAAGAGGGATCGTTTCAAGCCTTCGACCAAACGGGCCTTGAGCTCGGCGGCACAGGTTCTTTTTATCGTTGCTTGCTGCAGGCCCTGCCAGACAGTGAACGTCGCGGCATGAACCTGCAAATCAGCGACCAGACAAAGCTGCATCAATCGATACGCCAGCATGCCATCCACCGCCAGGACCTGCGTTCCATACTGGTACAAAACCCGACCTCAAAGCCTGCTTACGATCCGGCCGTCATGCGCCTGCTGGGCGGAACGGACGGTTACCTTCGCACCCCACCCGCCGCATCGACCCTTCAGGTCCGAACCCATGCGCTATTTCCGCATCTGTCGCCGGAGCAATTGGAACGTTTTGTCGAGCAATTGCAGCGGCACCCCAACGGGCCGCGCGCAGAACTGACCCGGTTGTATGCCGAACACACACAATTGTTCGAAGACCTGCAAAGCTGGATCGCCGACGTACCGCAGTTTGCGCCGCAGACCTTACGCCGATACAGCCCCGAACAATTAGCGATTCAACGACGCAACCGGATAAATCTGGCGGGCGAGTTACAGAACTGCTGGCGCCGAGAAATGACTTTTTCGATTGCTGACCAAACACCCATGGAGCTGTATTCGTCGCCCATTGCAGGGCACCTTCCACAGTTGAATCACTCATTTTCCAATGTGAGTCGACTCGCATTCGAGGGGCATCCTGCCTCCAGCGGCATGAATGATTTTCTGAGCCACTTTCCCGGATTGCGACGCTTGGCGCTGCGCGATTTCAGGCTCGACAGTTTCCCGGAGGCCATCGCCCGGTGTACCGACATCGACGAGTTGATCCTCAGCGATTGCGGTATCACCCTGACGCCCGAAAGCCACACAACACTGTCGTCATTTCAAAAGCTCAAGATCCTGGATCTGTACAAAAACCCGCTCGGCCTAATCCCTGATCTCGGCAATATGCCGGACCTGAACTATATAGATCTGTCTGAAACAGGTATCTCAGCGTTCCCGAGCGGGTTGTGGTCCCGACCGAAGCTGCGAACCACCTTGCTCAATGGCAACCAGATACGAGAGCTGCCAAGGGATTTGTTCCTCTTGCCGGAGGACGTTCAGGCGGGAATCGATTTGGGAGAAAACCCGATTAACCAAGCTGATCGCGAGCGCATAAAACAACATTACGCCAGCACGAATCACGACCTCGGCATCTATGCCGAGCAAGCGGATATCCAACGAGCGCAACGACTCTATCCCCTGCTCGATCAAGAGCAAGCCAGCCAATTCATCTATCGCTTGCCCGGCACCCTGATTGAAGGCAAAGCAGAATTGACGCGCCTGGAAAACGAGCTCGAAAGCCTGACCAATAATCTTGCAACCTGGACGGCTGACATCCCACCGATCCACCCAATGACCGGTGCTCCATTCACTGATCAGCAACTGACGCTGGAACAATGGACCCGGGATGAATTCAAGAATCTCGTGGAACGTTGCTGGCGGCGGACCACCGTTCCGTATGAATACGATGAGGATCTTCAACCCGGTTATGAACTGGTGCTATCGATGACCATCACCGGCGATCTGCCAACCCTGAACGCCGACTTCAGCCATGTGAGCCTTTTACATCTACAGAGCAACGGCGGCCTGACTTCAGGCGCCGGGCGTTTCATCGAGAGTTTCCCTCGCCTGAAAAGCCTGGCCATCCATGACTTCCGACTGGGCAGCATTCCTGACGCGGTGTTTAGAATGGAGGACCTGTCGGTTCTGGCGCTTGAGCATTGCAACGTCACACTCACGCCGCAATCCGCCCTTCAACTGGCCCAAATGGAGAAACTCGATTACTTGAATCTGAGCAATAACCCGCTGGGACAATCGCCCGACCTCAGTCAGATGCCAAACATAGCGACACTCATGTTGAGCAACACAGGCATCACCGAATTACCCGCAGGTTTGTTGCAGCTCAGGCAGTTGGATTTGGCGGACTTAAGCGCAAATGCGATCACCCACATCCCCCACGACTTATTGGAACTCCCCATGGAGATCGGGGAAAGCATCATTCTGAGAGGAAATCCGGTATCCGAAGAAAGCCTGCAAATTCTGCTCGCCTACTTTGATCGGACCACCGTCGACTTTGGGCTGCAACAGGTGATCGAGCGAGCAGAACTGCAGGCTTCCGATTCCGAGGACTCAGCCATCGAAGACTGATCGAACTTAACCGCGTTCGGAAGGCACCGACGACAATTCGAACGGGCTGCTGCTGCGTCGCTGATTGCGATCTTCCCGCGGCGTGGCGCCGAAGAAGTTGCGGTAAGCGCTGGAGAAATGCGGCCCCGAGGAGAAGCCACACGACAGGCCGATCTGGATGATCGACTTGCTGGTTTGCATCAACATCTGCCGGGCCTTGTTCAGGCGCAGTTCCAGGTAGTACTGGCTCGGCACGCGGTTGAGGTATTGCTTGAAAATGCGCTCCAGCTGCCGACGGGACACGCACACGTGCTGGGCGATTTCGTCGGTGGTCAGCGGCTCTTCGATGTTGGCTTCCATCAACAACACCGCTTGGGTGAGTTTTGGGTGGCTGGAACCGAGGCGGTTTTGCAGTGGAATGCGCTGGCGCTCGCCGCCTTCACGAATACGCTCGACCACCAGCTCTTCGGACACGGCTCCGGCCAGCTCGGCGCCGTGATCACGGGCCAGCACGGCCAGCAGCAAGTCGAGTACCGACATGCCGCCGCACGCGGTCAGGCGATCGCGGTCCCAGTCGAACAGATGGCTGGTGGCGATGACTTTCGGGAAGCGCTCGGCGAAATCGTCCTGCCAGCGCCAGTGCACGGCAGCGCGATAGCCGTCGAGCAAACCAAGCTGAGCCAACGGATACACACCGGCCGACAGACCACCGATCACGCAACCGGCGCGCACCAGTTGCTTGAGCGCACTGCTGAGTGCCGGCGTAATGGCCGTCGGTGGCTCGTCGGCGAGCAGGAACAGTTTCTGGAAGTTTTCGAGCTTGCCGGTCCACGCCTCACCAGGTAATTGCCAGGCGCCTTCGGTCGACGGTTCGGCCTGCAAGAACGTCAGTTCGTAGACCACGTCCGGATGCACACGCTGAGCAACACGCAAGGCCTCCTCAGCCAGCGCAAGCGTCAGTGCTTTAGTGCTGGGCCAAATCAGGAAACCAATTCGATGGGCAGTCATTGTGGGCTATCCGAAGCGAAAAACAGTGATGAAGGCATGGGCCAATGCTAGCCCCTAAATGAACGCAAATCTTAAAACCAGCAACGATCAAACCTGGGACCTGACCTGCTCGCCCCCCCCCTGTAGGAGCTGTCGAGTGAAACGAGGCTGCGATCTTTTGATTTGAACAATCAAGATCAAAAGATCGCAGCCAGCGACAGCGCCTACAGGGGATTGGGGCCGGCCTCTAAGTTGCGAAGCATGCACGATCCCGGTGCACAACGGCAGTCTTGATTATTTCAAGCTGCCGGACAGGAATTGCTGCAAACGCTCGGACTGCGGGTTCACCAGCACTTCACGCGGGTTGCCGCTTTCTTCGACAATACCTTTGTGCAGGAACACCAATTGGTTCGACACTTCACGGGCGAAGCCCATTTCGTGGGTCACCACGACCATGGTCCGGCCTTCCTGAGCCAGGGCCTGCATGACTTTCAGCACGTCGCCGACCAGCTCCGGATCGAGGGCCGAGGTCGGTTCGTCGAACAGCATCACTTCAGGTTCCATCGCCAGCGCACGGGCAATCGCCACACGCTGTTGTTCGCCACCGGACATATGGCCCGGGTACGCGTCTTTGCGATGGGCCACACCGACCTTGTTCAGGTAGTGCTCGGCTTTCTCACGCGCCTCAGCTTTCGATATGCCGAGCACGTGAACCGGCGCTTCCATGATGTTTTCCAGCGCGGTCATGTGCGACCACAGGTTGAAATGCTGGAACACCATCGACAGGCGCGAGCGCATGCGTTGCAGCTGTTTCGGGTCGGCAGCCTTCAGCGCGCCGTCCTTGTTCGCCACCAGCTTCAACTCTTCGTTGTTGAGCAGGATCTTGCCCGCGTGCGGCTGCTCCAGCAGGTTGATGCAGCGCAGGAAAGTACTTTTGCCAGAGCCACTGGAGCCGATGATGCTGATCACATCGCCGGCCGCCGCTTTCAGGGACACGCCCTTGAGCACTTCGTGACTGCCGTAGCGTTTATGCAGGTCTTGGACTTCAAGTTTGTACATGCGGTCGGTTCTCACAAAAACAGTCAGTCAGTCGTTGAGCAAGCGCCCGTGACGCAGCGCTTCGCGCCCCGCCACCTTGGCCAGCCAGAAACCGGGTTGGGCATAACGCAGCCGTTCAATGGCAAACAGCACCCCGGACGTACCAGCACACACCGTGCTGACCCGATCCGCCAGCGGATCGATCACTTCAAAAATCTCGTCACCCGCCTCAACCCATTCGCCGGGTTTACGCAGGAAACTCACCACACCGGGGTGCGGCGCGAACAGCAATTCAGTGCCCTCGAACGGCAGGCCTTCGCAAGGGTCTTGCGCAGGTTTTGGCCATTCGCCGCTGATCAGGCCTTGCTCGGCAAGGAACGCCAGAATGCCCTCGGCGTACGCTTGGGCCTCGGCACGACCGGTATCGGCCTGACCGCCTAATTCAATGGTAGTCGCCAGGCACGCCAGTGGAATCTGTGCATCGGGGAACAGACGCGACAGACGCAACCACGGCAGCGAACAGGCTTCGTCAAACGAACTGCCGCCAGAATCTTCCGCCAGCAAACCGACCCGCACGTTCAGGTGCGCGGCCAGCGAGCGCCACTGCGGCCAATGCTGCGGCAAGGCATACATGTGCAGCGCCGCCTCGGCGTCGCAATGCAGATCCAGCACGACATCAGCGGTGCAGGCGTGACTGAGCAGCACGCGCTGCATGCCCTGCAACTGGCTGCTCGCCGGTGGCAACGCGGCCAGATGATCGCTCATGGCCTGGCGGATCAATCGAACATTGGCGTGCGGGTCATCGCCCAGATGTCCATCAAGCTGCGCGGCAATCGGCCCGCTCAGCTCGACGAAATCACGGTTGAAGTTCTTACCGCTGCCCGCCTCGAAACGCCCTTGATGATTACCCTGAAGCAATTGACTGAGGCCCAGCGGGTTCGCCACCGGCACCAGTTCGATCACACCGTTGAGCAAGCCTTGGGCTTCAAGTTCGGTCAGGCGCTTTTTCAGCTCGAACGCCGTGCGCATGCCCGGCAGTTCATCGGCGTGGAGGCTGGCCTGGATGTAAGCCTTGCGCTCACCACTGCCGAAACGGAACACCGAAATCTGGCGCTCGCTGCCCAGGTGGCTCCACGGCAAAGCATGATCGATGCGTTCCATATCAGTGCTTCCGCGGAGCCAGGTAGCCCAGCCAACGACGCTCGGCCAGCTTGAACAGCTTCACCAGAATAAAGGTCAGGCACAGGTAGAAAACGCCCGCGGTGATGTACGCCTCGAACGGCAAGTAGTATTGCGCGTTGACCGTACGCGCCGCGCCGGTGATGTCGATCAGGGTCACGATGGACGCCAGACTGGTGGTCTGCAGCATCATGATCACTTCGTTGCTGTACTGCGGCAGCGCCCGGCGCAGGGCCGACGGCAGCAAAATGCGCTTGTACAATTTGAAGCGCGACATGCCCATGGCTTTCGCCGCTTCAATCTCGCCATTCGGCGTGGCCCGCAGGCTGCCGGCGATGATCTCGGCGGTGTAGGCGCTGGTATTGATCGCGAACGCCAGACACGCACAGAACGTGGCGCTGGACAGCCACGGCCAGAGGAAGCTTTCACGCACCGCTTCGAATTGCGCCAGACCGTAGTAAATCAGGAACAACTGCACCAGCATCGGCGTGCCGCGAATCACGTAGGTGTAGAGCCAGGCCGAAATGTTGACGACGGCGTTTTTCGAAACGCGCATCAAGCCCAGGGGCAACGCGCACAGCAGGCCGAAAAACAACGACAGCCCGAGCAATTTGAGGGTAGTCAGCAGACCGCCGAGGTACAGCGGCAACGACTCCCAAATGACGTTGTAGTCGAAGATCATAGATCAGCCGCCCTTACGCCTACCGAGTAGCGCTTCTCAAGGTGACGCAATGCCAACAACGAGACGCTGGTGATCACCAGGTACATCGCCGCCACTGCGAGGAAGAAGGTGAAAGGTTCGCGGGTAGCATCCGCCGCCTGCTTGGCCTTGAACATCATGTCTTGCAGGCCCACCACCGAAATCAGCGCGGTGGCCTTGGTCAGTACCAGCCAGTTGTTGGTGAAGCCCGGAATCGCCAGACGAATCATCTGCGGCACCAACACCCGGAAGAACACCTGAAAACTGCTCATGCCGTACGCCATGCCCGCCTCAGCCTGACCTTTGGGGATCGCCATGAACGCGCCACGGAAGGTTTCCGACAGGTACGCACCGAAGATGAAACCCAGGGTGCCGATACCGGCGGCCAATGGATTCAGGTCGATGTACTCGTCGAAACCGAGCAGCGGTGCGACACGGTTGAGCAGGTCCTGACCACCGTAGAAAATCAGCAGGATCAGCACCAGGTCGGGAATACCGCGGATCACCGTGGAGTACAGATCGCCCAGCCACGCCAGCCAACGCACTGGCGAAAGACGCAGTGCCACGCCGATCAGGCCCAGAACAATGGCCAGGACCATGGACGACAAGGCGAGCTGAAGCGTCAGCCAAGCGCCATCGAGGATGACAGCCCCGTAGCCTTTCAACATGATTCAGGTCCTCGAAAGTTGGGATGAAAAAATGGCGCAAACCTCAGAGATCCTGTTGCTTGCGCCATTTCGGACTTGTCGCTTGGACGTGTTACTTGCCGTAGATATCGAAGGCGAAGTACTTGTCCTGGATTTGCTTGTATTTGCCGTTCTCGCGAATGGCCGCGATCGCGGTGTTGATCTTGTCTTTCAGCGCGTCACCCTTGCGAACTGCGATACCTACGCCGTCGCCGAAGTATTTGACGTCGGTGAATGCCGGGCCGACGAACGCGAAGCCTTTACCGGCGTCGGTCTTCAGGAAGCCGTCATCCAAAAGCGTAGCGTCTGCCACGGTGCCGTCGAGACGGCCGGCAGCCACGTCGAGGTAAATTTCGTTCTGCGAACCGTATGGCTTGATCTCGGCACCCAGCGGGGCCAGGACTTCGCGGGCGAAACGCTCGTGGATCGAACCGCGCTGCACGCCGATGTTCTTGCCCTTGAGCTCGGTCAGGCCATCGCTGACCTGGGTGCCGGCCTTCATGACCAGACGCGCCGGGGTGTTGTAGTACTTGTTGGTGAAGTCCACGGACTTCTTGCGATCTTCAGTGATCGACATGGACGACAGGACCGCGTCGATCTTGCGCACTTTGAGTGCCGGGATCAGACCGTCGAACTCTTGCTCGACCCATACGCACTTGACCTTCATCTCTTCACACAGCGCGTTGCCGATGTCGTAGTCGAAACCGACGATGCTGCCGTCCGGCGCTTTGGACGCGAACGGAGGGTAAGCCGCTTCGATACCGATTTTCAGAGGCTTTTCATCGGCAAAGGTTGGCAGGGACAGCACGGACAGTGCCAGGGCGCCAAGCAGCACGAGTTTCTTCATCTTGGGACTCCATCGGTAAAGGGCTAAAACGGCAGAGTGAGCAGGAGCCCAATATGCGAATGAGTGAACCGGAAAGCGTTGCTGCGTCCTAGGAAGCGAGCGTTGAAATTCAACACGGGCAACGACGAGCGAGTGATCGGCATTCTAACGACAGGCCGTAAGCCGATATTTCTTCAATGCGACAACTAATTACAGAAGCACCGAGAAAGCCGTTTGAGCGCGTTGACAGCCCTGCAAAATCATGCAAGAGCAAAAGACATTGAACCGATCTATGTAGCAAATTGCGGGCCTATTATTGGCAAACCCTTCTAATCCGGCAAGCGCAGTGTAATGGCTTATTTTTTTGAGGTGTATTTTTGGCCCGGATTTGAGCCCCAGCGTTTCCCAATGCCCCGTCTTGGCGCGATGCGGTTACACATTCAGTAACCTGAAAGATCTCAGGTAACAGTAGGAAACCTCCTTCAGAGGAAGCCGATAATTATTGGTTGAAATTCCAAAGATCGCAGCCTTCGGCAGCTCCTACAGTGGAACGCGACTCATGTAGGAGCTGCCGAAGGCTGCGATCTTTTGATCTTCAAAAACAAAAAGCCCCGCCAGGCTCAACACCTGACGGGGCTTTCAGTGACTCAGAATCAGCGCTTACGCCACATTCATCGTCTTGTGCGTATCAATCAAATGCTGCACCACGCTCGGATCGGCCAGGGTGGAAATGTCGCCCAACCCATCGTACTCAGCCGTCGCGATCTTGCGCAGAATCCGGCGCATGATCTTGCCCGAACGCGTCTTCGGCAGCCCCGGCGCCCACTGGATCACATCCGGCGAAGCAATCGGACCGATCTCTTTGCGCACCCAGTTTTTCAGTTCCAGGCGCAGTTGCTCGTTCGGCTCTTCGCCATTCTTGAGGGTGACGTAGACATAAATGCCCTGCCCCTTGATGTCGTGCGGCACACCGACCACAGCCGCTTCGGCGACTTTCGGGTGGGCGACCATCGCGCTTTCGATCTCGGCGGTGCCCATGCGGTGGCCGGACACGTTGAGCACGTCGTCCACGCGACCGGTGATCCAGTAGTAACCATCGGCATCGCGACGGGCGCCGTCACCGGTGAAGTACATGCCACGGAAAGTCTTGAAGTAGGTATCAACGAAGCGGTCGTGGTCGCCAAACAGCGTCCGCGCCTGGCCTGGCCACGAATCGAGAATCACCAGGTTGCCCTCGGCCTCGCCCTCGATGATGTTGCCCAGATTGTCCACCAGGGCCGGCACCACGCCGAAGAACGGACGCGCCGCAGAACCCGGCTTGAGCGCATGAGCGCCCGGCAGCGGGCTCATCATGTTGCCGCCGGTTTCGGTCTGCCACCAGGTATCGACGATCGGGCAACGGGACTTGCCGACATTCTTGTAGTACCAATCCCACGCTTCCGGGTTGATCGGCTCGCCGACCGAACCCAACAGACGCAGGCTGCTGCCATCGGCGCCTTCCACAGCGGCTTGGCCCGAAGCCATCATTGCGCGGATCGCGGTCGGTGCGGTGTAGAGGATGTTGACCTTGTGCTTGTCGACGATCTTCGCCACCCGGGTGATGTCCGGATAGTTCGGCACGCCTTCGAACAGCAACGTGGTCGCGCCGTTGGCCAGCGGGCCGTAGACGATGTAACTGTGGCCGGTGACCCAGCCGACGTCGGCGGTGCACCAGTAGACCTCACCCGGACGGTAGTCGAACACGCGCTCGTGGGTCATGGCGGCGTACAGCAAGTAGCCGCCAGTGGTGTGCTGCACGCCCTTCGGCTTGCCGGTCGAGCCCGAGGTATAAAGGATGAACAGCGCTTCTTCGGCGCCCATCTCTTTCGGCGCACACACGGTGCCCGCCACTTTCATCAGGTCTTCAAACCAGATATCGCGATGCTGGTTCCACTTGATCTCGCCACCGGTGCGCTGGCACACAATGACTTTCTGGATGCTGCTGGTTTCCGGGTTGGTCAGCGCGTCGTCGACGTTGGCCTTGAGCGGGATCTTCTTGCCAGCACGAATGCCTTCGTCAGCGGTGATCACCACTTTGGATTTGCAGTCGATGATGCGACCGGCCAGGGCTTCCGGCGAGAACCCACCGAACACCACCGAGTGAATCGCGCCGATCCGGGTACAGGCCAGCATGGCGACCACGGCTTCGGGGATCATCGGCATATAGATAGTCACCACGTCGCCGCGGTGCACGTCCTGACCACGCAGGGCGTTGGCGAATTTGCACACTTGTTCGTGCAGTTCGCGGTAGGTGATGTTGCGGCTTTCGGCAGGGTCATCGCCCTCCCAGATGATTGCCACTTGATCGCCGCGCTCGGCCAGATGACGGTCGAGGCAGTTGTAAGAAACGTTCAGCGTGCCGTCGGCGAACCATTTGATGTCGACATGGTGATCGTCGAAAGACGTCTGTTTCACCGTGGTGAAAGGCTTGATCCAGTCGAGGCGCTTGGCTTGCTCGCGCCAGAAGCCGTCGGGGTTGACGACCGACTGCTGGTACATCGCCTTGTAGGTCGCCTCGTCGGTCAGCGTGTTAGCCAGAACCTCGGGACGAACGGGATACAGGGAAGCCGCACTCATCTTTCTTACCTCGGTGGAATAGTTGTTTTTGTATGGCCCCAGTTGTAGCCGGGCCGGCCCTATAGAACCATTCGACGATGGTAGTAACAAGTCCCTACAAATTGCCCTGATAAGCCCTCAAACCCTCTAACACCGCGGTACCTGCAGGAGCGAGCCTGCTCGCGATGGTCGTCAACGATAACGCGCCCAATCTGAAACCCCACGGTGCTCTCTGGCTCATCGCGAGCAAGCTCGCTCCTACAAAAGAAGAGGCTATTCAGGGATTGTTACAGGATCTGTCAAAAGTGTTTATCAAAACCACGGCTATATGGACGAGTCGCGCCCACCTAAAATCCACCTCGCCAACAAGGCAACCTGATTAACCCAGTTGCAGCCCCCACGAAGGCAGTTAATCAAAACCCCTGATACCGAAGCTCCACACGCAATCCCAAAAAGATTGCGTGCTCCCTTTCGACCTCCAAAAGGTAAATCCGAAATGAAAGCTTTATTAGTTCTGGCCCTCAGCAGTCTGTGCGCAACCGCCATGGCCAACGAGGTCCCGACTGATGTCGCGCAGCAACAACCGGCCATAGAGGAATACACCTACTCCACCCACCTGGATATCGCCAAAGTGATCTCCATGAGCGAAGCGCCAAATGTGTGTGAAGTGGTCCCGATGAAAATGGAATACGAAGACTCCCAAGGCCAACGGCATATCCTGCGTTACAGCATGATGGGCAACGGTTGCTCCAACGGCTGATCTCCCGCTTCACCCCTCCCTCCAAAAGGTTCGACCCACCTGCCGCGATCAGACAGATGCAGTGTCGAACCTTAACGATCGATTTTGTCGATTGCTTTAAGCATTTATTTGCGCTTTTTAATCGAATTAGTCGGCGTAGTATCAACTGCAACCCAACACAAACAACGCTTACGAAACTGGAGCAACGACCATGAAAACCCAACTGATCCTCGCCCTGACCCTCTCCGTCCTGGCTGCCAACACCTTCGCTGCCGATGGATACGACCGCACCGGCTCGGCTGCTTACACCACTGAAGCGGCTGTCGCTTCCGACGGTTCTGACCATACCGGCGCCGCCCGCCTCGCTGCCGATGGTGCTGATCACGTCGGTGCAGGCAAACTCGCCTCCGACGGCTCTGACCACACCGGCGCCGCCCGCCTCGCCGCCGATGGCGCTGATCACGTCGGTGCCGCTCGCCTGAGCTGATCCGCCGGCGTGACTTCACAGCCCGACTTCGGTCGGGCTTAGTTGTGTCTGGAGCCTGAGAAAACCCCACCGAAACACAAGATGTAGTGAAAAATGCCTTTTTTGGTTATTTCTTGAACAAAAATTATCCGCGGCAAAAAATTAAGAAAAAAAATCTTCCCCCACCAACCTCGTGCAAAGCCCTGTAAACCCTCACTCCGATCGAAAAACCGTCCTCGTCAACCGTTTTGTGAGCCATTTCGCCGCACCACAGCCGGCAAAACTTCCCTATAATGCGGCCTTAAACGGGCCTGCAATATCCCCTTACAGGGATGAATAGCCAGTCTGAAGCCCCGCACAAGCGATCAACGCTTGCTGCGCCCATCAGAGGCTCTCGGAACCCCGTACAAAATTCTGTTTGATGCCTGCGTATAGCTGCCGCAAAAAACGATTCCTTTAGATCCAACGCGGCCAGTACGGCCGTGTGAAAAACCAACCATCCATTTTCACACGGGCACACTGGCCCTCACGCAGGAGACGACACGTCATGCTGAGCTGGGACGAATTCGACAAAGAAGACACGGAAGTAGCAATCAAGGGCACTAACGCTGGCCACGCCACCGAAGCCAACATGGACCGTCTCGACAGCGCCGGCGGTGCCGCCGCCCTGGAAGCCCGCGCCGTAACCGCGTCTGACTCCGCCGCCGTTGCCCGCGCCAAAGCTGCACTGGATTCCCTCGACGTCGCCGAAGGTCTGGCCGAACTCGAAGGCGCCTCCGCCCGTGTCGCCGTTGACGAAAAGCGCATGATCAACTGCCGCGCCGACCTCAACCAACTCGTGCCCTTCAAGTACGACTGGGCCTGGCAGAAGTACCTGGACGGTTGCGCAAACCACTGGATGCCGCAAGAAGTCAACATGACCGCCGACATCGCCCTCTGGAAAAACCCGGAAGGCCTGACCGACGACGAGCGCCGCATCGTGATGCGCAACCTCGGCTTCTTCTCCACCGCCGACTCCCTGGTTGCCAACAACCTGGTCCTGGCCGTGTACCGCCTGATCACCAACCCGGAATGCCGCCAGTACATCCTGCGCCAGGCCTTCGAAGAGGCGATCCACACCCACGCCTACCAGTACTGCATCGAATCGTTGGCCATGGATGAAGGCGAAATCTTCAACATGTACCACGAGATCCCATCGGTCGCGAAAAAAGCCACCTGGGGCCTGAAATACACCCGCTCGATCTCCGATCCGAAGTTCGAAACCGGCACCGTCGAAACCGACAAAGAACTGCTGCGCAACCTGATCGCCTACTACTGCGTTCTGGAAGGCATCTTCTTCTACTGCGGCTTCACCCAGATCCTCTCCATGGGCCGCCGCAACAAAATGACCGGCGTCGCCGAGCAGTTCCAATACATCCTGCGCGACGAATCCATGCACCTGAACTTCGGCATCGACGTGATCAACCAGATCAAAATCGAAAACCCACACCTGTGGGATGCCGAAATGAAGGAAGAAGCTTCGCAGATGATCCTGCAGGGCACTCAACTGGAAATCGAATACGCCCGCGACACCATGCCTCGCGGCGTGCTGGGCATGAACGCGGCGATGATGGAGGACTACCTCAAGTTCATCGCTAACCGGCGTTTGTCGCAGATTGGTCTTAAAGAAGAGTATCCTGGGACGACTAACCCGTTCCCTTGGATGAGTGAGATCATGGACTTGAAGAAAGAGAAGAATTTCTTTGAGACGCGAGTGATTGAGTATCAGACTGGTGGTGCGCTTAGCTGGGATTGATTCCCGAGCATGCCGAGATTTGACGACTTGAGTCGACGAATCGAAAACCGAAAAGCCCCGATCTGATCGGGGCTTTTTTGTGGAGTAGGAAAGCTCTTACTCGCCATTTCAGTAGTAACTAAATCTCCTACATGTATTTCAGCACGTTCTGTATTGAGAGCCATTCCAAACGGCCCTAAGCTCTACTGCAGGTGCCTAAGAAACGCCCAACGTAGAAAGCTAGCCAATTACTCAGACGAGGAGTCACCCTTGGTGATTTATCGTACGGCTGTGTGAGGCTTTTGCTCGTTGGAGCTTCTTATGTCCGATCTACGTTGGGGTCAGTGCCCACCAAAGTCCAAACGTAGAGGTAATGGATATGCCTGAACGCAAGCTTCTCGTCACTCTCCGCCCCCTGGAGATCGGCCATGTCTGATCTCTTCTCTGTAACAGTCTTCACCCGCCACAACCTCCCTCTCCACGCCCTCCTCCTAGAAAACCAGCCATGGTTCTGCGCCCGCGATATCGGCCGCTTGATGGGTTTCCATTTGAGTGAACGCATGGTCAACAAGCTAGACAAAGACCAACACCGCACGTTGTGGATTGAGTATTACCGACAACCGGAATGAACGAGCCCCATGAAAGACAGGACACCGTTTGCAGCATCACTTACATCCGCGACCCTGAAGTCAGAGCCTGGATTCGACAGAATGCCAAAGGCATCTGTGAAGGCTGTGATCAGCCCGCACCGTTTGAAAAGGACGGCTCGCCGTTTCTTGAGGTTCACCACGTTAAGCATTTGGCGCATAAAGGTTCTGATCGGACGAGCAATGCCGTTGCGCTGTGCCCGAACTGTCATCGTCGCTGTCATCATTCGGGTGATAAAGATGCGTTCACCGTGTTTTTGTATGAGAAGGTGAAACGGCTGGAACGTGAGAAATAGCAGTCTGTTGCTAGGCGTAACTCCGTTCGTTGAGATCGTTGGAGCCAAGGCTGGCGCCATCGCTAGCAGGCTCGCTCCTACAGGGGGTAGCGGTGGGTTTGAAAAACCTCAGTGCCCTCACAACTTTGCCGAAACCACCCGAACCCCATACTGCGGAATAATCCCGTCCGCTGTGACCAGCTCCAGCCCTTCCGCCTGGGCTTGGGCAATCAACATCCGATCAAACGGGTCGCGATGAATCTCTGGTAACTTGCCCGCCTGCTGTCCATGAAACAGCGAAATCGGCAGTTTGGTAAAACCTTCGTCCTCAACGAGCACTTCAAGATCCGCTGGAGCCTCCAGCATTCCTTTAGCCTGTTTGATCGATATCTCCCAGATCGAAGCGGCGCTTACCAGTACCTGATTACGCGGCTCACTCATAATCTGTCGAGCTTCTGCACCCAGTGCTGGGTCATCGGACAACCACCAAAGAAACGCATGGGTATCCAACAGCAAGCGCCTCATAGGCTGCCCTCGAATCCATCAATGATGTCCTCAGGGGTTTTGTCGAAATCAGCTGACATCCGGATTTTCCCTTTCAAACGCCCAGGCTTGCGCGCCCGAGGCGTTTCGACATGAGGAAGAAGATCCAGATAAGGTTTACCTGCCTTGGCAATTACCACTTTGTCACCACGCCATACACGTTCGGCGAGTTGCGAAAGCTGGGACTTGGCCTCGTGCATATTTACCTGCACCACTTCATTCATAGGACACCTCCAAAAGATTAGCTAAGCTAGCCTAAGCTGGCGATTTTCGATAGGCAAGGTAACGAGATGACCGTCTGTCAAAAATGGCCTTTCAAAAGTGGTACAAGTGATTTCGTAGGTCTCCAGACAACCATCCCTCAACGCCCCTCCTCCCCCTCCTCATAACCCACCCCATAATTCGCCACATAACTATCCACCGCCGTCCCAATCGTAGGAAAAAACGCCGTCTCCCCCAACCGTGCAAACAACCCGAACCGCTTCAGCTTGTCCTTCACCGGGTCTTTCATTTCGGCAATACACAACTCAATACCCGCCGCATGCAACGTGTCGTCCAGCTCAGCCAGCATGTCGGCGGAGGTGACGTCGACGCTGGTGACCGGTTCGGCGGCGACTACCAGCCAGCGTACGGGTGTGGGGGATGCGGCGACGGCGTCCAGGACTCGGTCGTTGAATTGTTCGGCGTTGGCGAAAAACAGTGGGGCGTCCCAGCGGAACAGGACCAGGCCGGGGATTCGGCGGGCGTCGGGGTAGCGTTTGATGTCGTGGTAGCCCTTTACGCCATCGGCGCGGCCCAGTACGGCGGAGTACGGGCGCCAGGCGTCCCAGAGGAATTCGATGATCGCGATCACGATGGCCAGGCCGATGCCTTCGATGGCGCCGAACACGGCCACGCCGACGGTGCAGACGATCGACAGCCAGCATTCCCAGCGCTGAATGCGGTAGATCCGGCGCAGGTCGCTGATCTCGATCAGGCCGATGGCCGAGGCGATCACCACGGCGGCCAGTGCGCTGGACGGTAGATGTTGCAGCAGGTCCGGGGCGACCACCAACAGCAAGGCAACCGCCAGTGCGCCGACCACGCCGGTCAGTTGGGTTTTGGCGCCAGCGGCTTCGGCCACGGGGGTTCGGGACGAGCTGCTGCTGATGGGGAAGCCCTGGAACAAACCGGCGGCGAGGTTCGCGACGCCGAGGCCCACCATTTCCTGATTCGGGTTGACGTAGGTGCGGGTCCGCGCCGCATAAACGCGGGAGAGCACGCTGGTGTCGGCGAACGAGACGAGGGCGACGGCGCAACCGCCGATCAACACCGGGACGATGTCGGCGCGGGTGATCCAGGGGATGGCGAACCCGGGCAAGCCTTGCGGAAGTGAGCCGAGAACCGACACACCGGCGCGCGTCGCCAGGTCGAGGACGCCCACGGCGATGGTGGCGCCAACGACGGCGATCAGGATGCCCGGTAGTCGCGGCCAGCGTTTGAGTAGCAGGATGACCGCGAGGGTGAGCGCGCCCACAATAAAGGTGGTCCAGTTGGTTTTTCCGTCCATCACCGCTGTCACGATGGCCCAGATGTTTCTCAATGGGCCGTCGGACTCAATCGAGAAACCGAACATTTTCGGCATTTGGCTGATCAATACGGTCAGCGCGATGCCGTTCATGTAGCCATAGCGGATCGGTTTGGAGAGCAGCTCGGTGATGAATCCCAGACGCGCCAGACCGGCCAGGATGCACACCGCTCCCGAGACCAGCGCCATCATGCCCGCCAAGGCAACGGCGCGCTGCGGGTCGCCCCCGGAGAGTGGAATGATGACCGCCAGGATGACCGCAACGAGGGAGGAATCCGGCCCCATCACCAGAATGCGGCTGGGGCCGAACAAGGCGTAGGCCAGCAGCGGAACGATGGTCGCGTACAGGCCATAAATGCCGGGCACGCCCGAGGCTACCGCATAGGCGATGCCGACGGGCACCAGCATCGTGGTCAGCACCAGACCGGCCACGATGTCGTAACGCAACCAACTCAATTGGTATTCGCGCAGCATGATCAGCCCCGGCAGCCAACGGCGCCAACCGGTCTGTTCATCCCTGCGGGCTATCCGGCCCGGTTCCGGGAGTGGAGGCGAATCATCTGTCTGGCTCATGGTTTCGCCCTTAATAATCAGTGTGTGATGCCGCAACCGTGCACAGCGGCGGCGAAATGACCTGAGTGTAGCTATTGCCCGGAGCGCGCCATATATCTGATCACTTAAAGGACAAAGAACCCCACCATGAAACTCGACCTCGCCTACTGCCTCAGCCTCAACGACAAGCTGTCGATCTATGACGTACGTGATCTGAATTTTGACGAAACGGTGGCGTTCGACTCGGCCAAGGAACACTTCCAGTGCCCCAATGATACCTGTCGCTCAGCCTTCGATGCGGCGAATACGTTGGGGACGTTCAACGCCAAGAATGTGAATTACGTGCGCACGCCACACTTCAAGAACCTGCCGAGTACGCGGCATGTCGAGGGCTGTCCTTATGTCAGCCTGAAGGCGCCGGCGTCGGGTGTGGAGGCGGAAACGGATGACAGTCGCGAGGAACATTTCCCGTCGGAATTGTTACTGACTCGGCGTGAATATGTACGTAAGCCGTCCAGTCCGGTGGAAGGTGCAGACGCTCAACGGGATAAGCCAGTGGTTCCTTCGGCGATCAGCAACGCCGATCAGCCAAGCCGCGACTCAGCCCCCGACAAGACCAGCGTCTTCGCCCACCCGGTGGAATGCTTCGTGTCGAATTTCGAAGACAAGGAACTGCTCAAGCGCATGCCGCTGAAGATTGGTGAGCACACAGCGCCCTATGCCTCGTTCTTCAAGAAAATCGAGTATCTGCAAGACAACAAGGGCCTGATTTACTGGGGCAAGATCAAGCAGATCAAGGACTACACCCAAAGCTTTCGCATCGATTTCGAGAAGAAGGTCTGGTTCGAGAAGAAGCCCTATTCGGTCAATGTTTACCTGAGCAAGAAGCTGATCGACACCTACCGCAAGCGCAAGGCGTTCCTCGAGGAGATCAAGCACGCGATCGAGAGCGGGCAGGCGTTGTATTGCTTTTTCTATGGGGTAACACCGGAGTTGAAGCAGGTGCCGAGCAAGAAAAACCCCGAGCAGACGTTCGGGGTGTTCAGCGCCAATATCGAGAATCTGGATCACTTTATCGTGCGGGAGGCGCAGGGGTTGGCGGACAAATAAGCGCCGTGCCGTTTGTCTGGCTGAAAAGACAAATCAAAAATTGCATTTGATTCGGGCTCAAAACAACTGTACAAAAACACAGTATATTTTGAATCAACACTCTCGAGCCCGGAGAACACCATGGCCTCTCAAGCGATGAAAATCACCCTGGAACGTATCGCCCTCTTCCAATTCACCCCGGCCCACTGCGCCCAGGCCCGAGCGATGCTGGGCTGGAGCGTGGAAACGTTGTCGCGGGAGTCCGGGGTTTCGGCGGATGCGATTGAGCGTTTCGAGGCGCGTCAGGACGTGCTGGATGTCACGCGGTTGACGCTGGCCTATCGGTTTGAATCGGAGGGGTTGGTGTTCTTCCCGGGGTTTGCACCGGGGCGCGGGATGAATGTGAGAGGGTCTACGCCGAACCCGGTTGGGCGGGCGGATTTTGCGATGGTGGAATGAGCGCGTTGCGCGGGCCGCTAAACAGCAAGCGGCCCGATGCAGTACCTCACGTGTTCTGCACCACCACCCGTTCACTCTCCTCTTCCATCGCTAACCACCAAGCCTCACCACGCTTTGGATGCATCAGGTTGAACGCCTCGCCCATCTGCGGTGTGGTGATTGATACGTTGCGTTCCCAGGCCAAAGCCAGGATGCGGTCGAAGGGTTCGTACCAGGCGTGGGTCGACAGGTCGAACGTGCCGTTGTGGATCGGAAACAGCCAGCGGCCCTTGAGGTCGAGGTGGGCTTGCAGGGTTTGTTCGGGTTGCATGTGCACGTGCGGCCAGTCGACGTTGTAGGCGCCGGTTTCCATCAGGGTCAGGTCGAACGGGCCGTACTGTTCACCGATGCGTTTGAAGCCATCGAAGTAGCCGCTGTCGCCGCTGAAGAAAATACGCGTGTCGTCGTCGATCATTACCCACGACGCCCAGAGGGTGCTGTTGCCATCGAACAGGCCACGGCCGGAAAAGTGTTGTGACGGCGTGGCGATGAATTGGATGCCATCGATTTCTGTGCCTTGCCACCAATCGAATTGACGGACTTTGCTGGCGTCGATGCCCCATTTGATCAAGGTGTCGCCCACGCCCAGCGGTGTCAGGAAGTGTTGGGTCTTGTCCGCCAGTTTCAACACGGCCGCATGATCCAGGTGATCGTAGTGGTCGTGGGACAGGATCACCGCTTCGATCGGTGGTAAGTCTTCCAGGCTGATGGGCGGCTGGTGGAAACGCTTGGGGCCGGCCCATTGAATCGGTGAGGCGCGCTCAGCGAAGACCGGGTCGGTGATCCAGAACTTGTCGCGCAGCTTGAGCAATACCGTGGAATGGCCGAGTCGGTAGACGCTGTGGTTTGGCGCAGCGATCAGTGCCGCTTGAGTCAGGGGTTGTACCGGCACCGGCGCGCTCGGGCGAGTGTTGCGCGGTTTGTTGAAAATGGCGTTCCACAGGATGCTCATGGTTTTGCCGAAACTCAAACGCCGAATCGGCGTGTGGTTTTGGTATTGCCCTTGAGCCTGTCGGGAGGCTTCTGGTGGGGAGGCGTTTTCCGCCGGGGACGTTGAATTGGCCATGACTGAATGACTCCAGAAAAACCGCACGCAACACGATTTTCCGTTTGGGACGATAAATGGCCAAAGCACGCACGCATCAGCCGAACACTCTATTTTTGCTGGGCTGGATTAACAAAACATTACACTGCCCAGTGTAGTTTCAAGGTTGCATCAAAGCCGATGCCAAGTAAACTTCCGAGTGTAATTTTCATGTTCCTCCTGCCGAAGCGTATTTATGACAGCTCCACAGCGCCTCACTGACCGAAAACGCGAAGCCATCATTCAGGCGGCGATTGCCGAGTTCCGCGACAACGGTTTCGAAACCACCAGCATGGACAAGATTGCTGCCACGGCCGGCGTGTCGAAGCGCACGGTGTACAACCACTTCCCCAGCAAGGAAGAGTTGTTTGCCGAAATCCTCAATCAGTTATGGATACGGGTGACAGCAAAACAGGAGACGTCCTACCGCCCGGACGTGCCACTGCGCGACCAGTTACGCCAACGGCTGATGGAAAAGCTGCAGATGTTGAGCGACGACAACTTTCTCGATCTGGCACGGGTAGCGATTGCGGCGACGATCCATTCCCCTGAACGTGCCCAGAACATGGTGGCGCGCATGGGCGAGCGGGAAGAAGGCCTGACCGTATGGATTCGCGCCGCCCAAGCCGATGGGCGCTTGAAAGCGATTGCCCCCGAATTTGCTGCGCAGCAAGTTCAGGGGCTGCTCAAATCCTTTGCATTCTGGCCACAGATTTCCATGGGAATGCCCAGCTTGTCGGCTGAGATGCAAAGCACGGTGGTGGAGTCGGCGCTGGATATGTTTCTGGCCTGTTACCAGCAGTGATAAATGACAAGTTCGCAGCTGAATAAAGCGGCCGTGACTCTCAAGTTTACCGTTGCAATGTATTTCAGAGCGGGCCGCCATCGCTAGCAGGCTAGCTTCCACAGGGGATATATGAGCGCCACAGATCCAGTGTGGGAGCTAGCCTGCTAGCGATGAGGCCCGTCCAATTACCACAAAACCTCAGCCCCGCACCAAACTCCGCACCGCTGAAATCTCCGGCACATCCCGACGATTCATGTACACGCGTAAAGGTTCGGTGATGTTGATCCGGTCATCGATGTTCTGGTCCAGCAGCAGTTGAATCAAATCGCGTTTGAGGGTCATCGACTGCGACGGGCCGGCAGCCCAGACAAATTCGCTGGTGGGGATGATGCCGTCATCCGCCACGTCCATGCCGAACGAATCTTCGCTGAAGCGCACGATGTAATGGCCGGTCTTGCGGTTGAGGCCGACGAAACCTTTGAGTTCGTCGGCAGCCTGGCAGATGAGCTGGGAAGTGATGCGCATGGTAAACCTCACAGGGGTGATCGTTGGTTTACACGCAGAGCAGGCATGGCGATGTCCCTCTGCCGGGGACGTTGCGCACAAGCGTACTGCAAACAAGCGCACAAAAGCGCTGACGAAAATCAGCTTTAAGCACGTTTATGTCAGTCTCGCGATAGCGCCCGCAACACTCAGTTGTTAAAAGGGACGTCTTTGAAAATCATCGCGAAAGGATCTCGACCATGTCTGCAACCTTCACTAAAAGCGCCCTGTTCCTGGGTTTGCTGCTTGGCCTCAGTCAGGCTCAGGCGGCCAGCGAGCCAAGTCCTACGGCTCTGGCCTCTGGTTTGGGCATCCCGCACCCGGCGGTGATCGCCCACCGTGGCGCGTCTTTCGATGCACCGGAATCCACCGCCGCCGCATACAAACTCGCACGCGACCTGGGTGCCGATTACCTGGAACTGGACCTGCAACGCAGCAAGGACGGCGTGCTGTTCGCCCTGCACGATAACAACCTGCAACGTACCACTGACGTCGCCAGCAAATTCCCCGAGCGCAAGGACAGCCCGGCCAACGCGTTTACCATGGCCGAGCTGAAAACCCTCGATGCTGGCAGTTGGTTCAACACCGCGTACCCGGATCGCGCTCGCCCGTCCTACGCCGGCCTGAAAATTCTGACCCTCGATGAAATTATCGACATCGCCCAAGGCAACTCGCAGCACAAGCCCGGCCTGTACATCGAAACCAAGGAGCCTAAGCAATTTCCTGGCATCGAACATGATCTGAAACAGAAACTGCAAACCCGTGGCTGGCTCAGCCCGGCAGGTTCGAAGCTGGCGAAAAGCGAGCTTGCAGTCGGTCAAGGCAAAGGCAAGGTGATCCTGCAAACCTTCGAGAAAAACAGCCTCGAACTGCTGCAAAAGGAAATGCCGCAAGTGCCGAAAATCCTGTTGTTGTGGGTCGGCGAAGGCAGCATCGAACCGCAATCGACGGTCTCGTTTGCCCAGTCCGGCGAGAAAGACAAAGCCGCCTACTACGCCAAACAGCAACCCAAGGACAAAGCCGAGTTCCAGCGCTGGGTCGATTACGCCAAGACCCAGGGCGCCATCGGCACCGGCCCGTCCGCTGCGCTCACCCAAGGTGGCGATCAGAGTTACTCGGACCTGGTGCAACCGTGGATGAACCAGTACACCCACGATCAGGGCCTGCTGGTGCACGTCTACACCATCGACGAGGTGGTTGATTATCAGAAAGTCATGGACGCCGGTGTCGACGGCATCTTCACCAACCGCGCCAGCGAACTGCTGAAGTTCTACAAACGCTCGGCCCCCGCCAGCGTGGCGCAAGTCCTGCAGAACAACGGTTTCTAAACGCAGACGTAAAACCTGTGAGCGTGGCTTGCCCGCGATAGCGCAATGTCAGTCAACATTGATGTTGGAGCTGACGGCCTCTTCGCGGGCAGCCACGTTCCCACAGAAGTTGATGCAAGACATGTAGAAGAATTTAAGGGTGGATTAAGTTACACCGGCTAACCTGATTTCACTTAAACAGCTCAACAAGGAAAGACATCATGAAGACTCTGACTGCCCTGTTCACCGCCGCTGCCCTGACCCTCACCACTGGTTTGGCCCAGGCCGATGTTCCTGTCGACCAGATTCCTCAGTTGGTCAAGGACGGCAAGATCAAGCCGCTGGAAGAGCTGAACCAGATCGTCCTGAAGCTGCACCCGGGCGCCACCATTACCGACAGCGACCTGGACAACCACTTCAACGGTTTCGAGTACGAAGTCGAACTCAAAGACGCCAAAGGCGTTGAATGGGACGTTGATCTGAACGCCGCCACCGGCGAAGTTCTGAAGAACAAAAAAGACGACTGATGCACAGCGCTTTGTAGGAGCCTGCTTGCTGGCGATGAACGATGACGCGATCAACTTGAAGACCGCGTTGCCTGGATCGCCAGCAAGCCGGCTCCTACAAGGTCTGGAAGATGTGATTTTGTCACACAACAAAAAGCCGCACGATTTTCGGATCCTGCGGCTTTTTTGCGCCTGCGCGATCGTTCAGCTCATCACGCGCTCAGTCGTGCCGTCACTTCATTCAACTGCCCCGACAAGCCATGCAGATTATGGCTCGCCGCTTCGGTGCGCTGCACGTTGTCCAGGTTGGTGCTGGCGATGCTGCCAGAGCGGTTCTTGAGGAATAACCGACGTCCCTACCGCAACCGTTCGCAGTTATTTTTCAGTCACAAAAACGTCATCCTCGCTTGCGATGATGCCGCTCACGTGAACCTGTAAATCCTGCGACAGGCGTTTCCCTTTGCGAGCTCTCATGAACCACAGCATCGATCAAAGCCATCGCGACCCGGATCTGTTCGGCCTGCTTTACGGGTTCAGTTTTCGCCCCGGCGAACGCGGCCGGGAGATCGATTCGGCCGAGGCGTTGCGATGCCTGCAACATCCGGAAGACGACGAGCAATTTCTGTGGCTGCACCTGAACCTCGCCCATGCCGCGTGCGAGCGCTGGATGAAGAGTCATCTGGAGTTACCCAATGAGTTTTTCGAAGCGCTGCATGAGGGCTCGCGTTCGACGCGCATCGAGCACGTCGACTCGACGCTGCTGGCGGTGGTCAACGACGTGGTGTTCAACCTCAGCAGCATGGTCTCCTCCGACGTCTCGACGTTGTGGGTGTGCGCCCGTCGTCGGCTGATCATCAGCGCCCGCCTGCAACCGCTGCACTCGGTGGACAAATTGCGCTCGTCGGTGAAGGCCGGTGAACGCTTTCGTTCGCCGCTGGAATTGCTGGTGCATCTGCTGCGCGACCAGGGCGAGGTGCTGACCCAGATCGTGCGCAAGACCAGCCTGAGCGTGGATCAGATCGAAGACGAATTGCTGTCCTCGCGACTGTCGAACAACCGCGCAGAGCTAGGCGCCAATCGACGGGTGTTGGTGCGCCTGCAACGCCTGCTGGCGCTGGAGCCGGGCTCGTTGCTGCGCCTGCTCAACCGTCCACCGCAATGGCTGCAAAAAGAGGACGTGAAGGAGTTGCGCAAATCTACCGAGGAGTTTGCGCTGATCATCAACGACCTCACGGCGCTGGGTGAGCGGATCAAGCTGTTGCAGGAAGAAATCGCCGCCAACCTCAACGAACAAAGTAACCGCACACTGTTTACCCTGACAGTGGTGACGGTGCTGGCCTTGCCGATTAACATCATCGCCGGTTTCTTCGGCATGAACGTCGGCGGCGTACCGCTTTCCCAGGATCCGGAAGGCTTTTGGATTCTGGTGGCGCTGGTGGCGACGTTCACCGTGATTGCCGGACGCTGGGCATTTCGCAAGCGACAGGATTACTAAACGCCGGAGTATTCTGTAGGAGCGAGCTTGCTCCCATAGGGCTCCATGTCACACGGCAGATCTAATCACCTCCCCCAACCAAACCATGAACACCCTTACCCGCAGCGGCAAATGCCGTTGCCGGGCATAAAGCAACGACACCCCCAATGACGGTGCGTTGAACTGCGGCAACACCTCCACCAACTCACCGCGGCGCAAATACTTTTGCATGCCCATCCTCGGCGCCTGGATCAAACCGAATCCCCCCAGACACGCTGACTCATAGGCATCGGTGCTGTTGACCGTGACGCTGCCAATCATCGGCACTCGCTGCACCTGGCTTTCGTCCACGTAGACAAAACCTTCCGAGCGCGAGCCCAGCACGCCGACGTAATGCACCAGTCGATGCTGCGCCAGGTCTTCAAGTCGTTGCGGCATGCCATGACGCCGCAAGTATTCCGGGCTGGCGCAATTGATCATGCCCAAGTCACACAGATGCCGCGCCACCACCGATTGATCCGGTTGCGCACCGATCCGCAGCACGCAATCAAACCCTTCGGCGAGCAAGTCGACCCGGCGATCGGTGCTGCTGATTTCCAGCTCAAGCAGCGGATGACGCTCCATGAATTCCGGCAGGCGCGGCATCACCAAACGACGGGCCAGAATATTCGGCAGGTCGATACGAATCCGACCAACCAGCGACGCCTCGTCCTGACGAAACAGGCCCTCGATTTCATCCATGTGCGACAGCAGATCCTTGCTGCGCTCGTACAACACCAGACCATCCTGCGTCGCCTGGACCTTGCGCGTGGTGCGTTGCAGCAGACGGGCACCGAGCAACGCTTCCAGCGCCTGCACATGCTCTGAGACCGTTGACCGAGGCAAGCCAAGACTTTCTCCAGCCAACGTGAAACTCGACATTTCGCTGACCCGGACAAAGGTGCGCAACAGTTCCAGTTTGTTCATGGTTCGCCCTGCAATTGTTCGGATTATCCGACCAGTGATTCCGATTTCACCCTGTTTATCACCCCTCAGCGGATAAATAAACTTCCTCACATCAACCGCCCACTGCAAAAGAGGAAGCCCCATGAACCGTAAAATCGCACTGATCACCGGCGCCAGCCGCGGCCTCGGCAAGAATGCCGCCCTGCACCTGGTCACCCAGGGCATCGACATCATCGGCACCTACAACAGCCGTGCCGATGAAGCACGGGCGCTGGTGGCGGAAGTTGAAAGCCTTGGTGGTCGCGCCGTGATGCTGCAACTGGATGTCGGCCAGAGTGAAAGCTTCGCGGCCTTCAGCAGCGAGGTCGCGCAGGTCTTGCGCAATCATTTCGACCGCAAGCACTTCGATTTCCTGATCAACAACGCCGGGATCGGACTGCATGCGAACTTCGTCGACACCACCGTCGAACAGTTCGATTTGCTGGTGAACATCCAATTCAAGGGACCGTTCTTCCTCACGCAAAATTTGTTGCCATTGATCAATGACGGTGGACGCATCATCAACATTTCCAGCGGCCTCGCCCGTTTCAGCCTGCCGGGTCATAGCGCCTATGCAGCGATGAAGGGTGCGATGGAAGTGCTGACGCGTTACCAGGCCAAGGAACTCGGTGCCCGCAACATCACGGCGAACATCCTGGCACCCGGTGCGATCGAAACGGATTTCGGTGGTGGAGCGGTTCGGGACAACTCCGCGCTGAACACCCTCGTGGCGAACAACACCGCGCTGGGTCGCGCCGGTTTGCCGGATGACATTGGTGCCGCGATTGCGCTGCTGTTGGCGCCGGGAAGCCAGTGGATCAATGGGCAGCGCGTGGAAGCGTCAGGCGGGATGTTTTTGTAAACATGAACACGGCATAAAACCCTGTGGCGAGGGAGCTTGCTCCCGCTGGAGCGCAAAGCGGTCCCTTTTCCCGACTACTTTGCAATCGAACGGGAGCAAGCTCCCTCGCCACAAACATACAACTCAGCAAACTTCGCGAACCACCAACATCCGCTCCCGCACCACGTCATACACCCAGTGATAGATGTAGGTGTACGGCAGGAAGAACAGCAACACGCCGATGTCCAGCAAAAATGCCTGCCACAGGCTGACACTCAGCCACCAGGCAATCAGCGGCACACCCATCGCCACCAAGCCGCCTTCAAATAGCAATGCATGCACAACGCGGGTCCAGGCGTTATGGGCAATGGCAAAGCGTTTGAGCGCACGGTCGAACATCCCGTTGAACACCACGTTCCAGCCCAGTGCCAGGGCGGCAATGAGGACGGTCACCATTCCCATTTCCAGCATGGGTTTGTCCATGATCCACGCCAGCAGCGGCGTACAAATGAGGATGGCCAGCAGTTCAAAGCCGATGGCCTGGAAAATTCGTTCGGTGATGGATTTGTTGGCGCTCATGGCCTGACTCCTTGAACAACTTGATGACTGACTGTGGTTGTCATGATCCGTCATCACACCGATACTTCATAACCAATAACCATCGATCAAGGCGATAGTTCATGGCCTCCCACGAAGTACTGCTGGCGTTTGTCGAAGCCGCGACCCAAGGCTCGTTCTCCGCTGCGGCGCGCAAACTGGGCCGCAGTCAGTCGACCATCAGCGCGGCAGTTGCCAGCCTGGAGATCGATCTGAACCTGACCCTGTTCGACCGCAGCAGCCGCAAGCCCAGCCTGACACCGGCCGGGCACGTCATGTTGCAACGGGCCGAAGAGATTCTTGCGGCCACCAGCCGGCTGGAAATGACCGCCAGCCAACTGTCCCAAGGGGTCGAGCCCAAATTGACCGTGGCACTTTCCGACACCTATCAGTCGGACCGCTTCGAAGACGCGCTCAGTGCTTTCGAGCAGCGTTACCCGGACCTTGAACTCGAATGCCTGATCGCTGAATGCGAGGACCTTGTGGCCCTTGTGCAAAGCGGCCGGGCGCACGTGGCATTCGCCGAAATGCAGGACAGTTATCCACCGGACCTGGTCAGCTCGACGGTAGACGAGCGCACTGAATTTGCCTTGTTCGCGTCTCCCCGGCACCCGCTGGCGACGCAGAAAAACATCAATCAGGACCTGCTGTATCAGCACCGCGAGTTGCGTCTGGCGACCATCGTCAATCCGTATGAAAGTCGGGCGAAGGGCCGCGTCTGGTCGGCGCCAAGTTATCTGATGCTGCTGGAAATGGCCCAGGGCGGGTTCGGCTGGGCGCCATTGCCGCGCTGGCTGGTGGAGCGCTTCGGCCCGGGCACGTTGCAGGAACTGGACGTCCGCGGCTGGCCGAAAACGGTGTCGGTCGGGGCGCTGTGGTCGCGCTTGAACCCGCCAGGCCCGGCGGGGAGCTGGTTGCTCGGCAAAATGCTGGAATAACGCTGCAGCCAATCGCGGGTTATCATGCCCGCCTCCGTCCCGCCGCGATTCCAGACCATGACTTACAGCGTTTCCCCCATCGGCTTCGTGCACTCCTGCTTCAAGGAAAAGTTTGCGATTCCGCGCCAGCCGCAACTGGCACCGGCCGCACGTGGCGTCCTGGAATTGGTGGCGCCTTTTGATCAGGGGGATGCAGTGCAGGGGCTGGAACAGGTCAGCCATGTCTGGCTGTTGTTTCTGTTCCATCAGGCTCTGGAAGAAAAACCACGCTTGAAGGTGCGCCCACCTCGCCTCGGCGGCAACAAATCCATGGGGGTGTTCGCTACGCGCGCGACGCATCGCCCCAATGGCATCGGGCAGTCTGTGGTCAAACTGGACAAGGTCGAAGCCAATCGTCTGTGGATTTCCGGGATCGACCTGTTGGACGGCACTCCCGTGCTCGACATCAAACCCTACGTGCCCTACGCCGACATCATCGATTCGGCCTCCAACAGCATCGCCAGCGCGGCACCGCAGTTGATTACCGTGCATTGGGCAGACTCAGCGCTGCAACAGGCTCACGAACACGCTCAGCGTCTTGGTGAACCATTGGTTGAGCTGATTGAACAATGCCTGGCGCAAGACCCGCGGCCGGCGTACCAGACACCCGCACCGGAAAGAGAATACGGCGCGCAACTCTGGGACGTGGATGTGCGGTGGCATTACCCGACACCGGAGTTGATTAGGGTGCTTGAGGTCATCCCCGCAAACGCATAATCCGCAAAAACGAAAAAGCCCGCGCTGCCTTCTCAGGCTGCGCGGGCTTTCTTGTTGTGTCCTGTAGGAGCGCGATAACGGTCTGATTTCAGCACCGATGTCGACGGAACGAACGCCATCGCTGGCAAGCCAGCGCCTACAGGTGACCTTCGGTCACTTCTCGACGAACGCACGCTCGATCAGGTAATCACCCGGCTCGCGCATCCGCGGCGAGACTTTCAGACCGAAGCTGTTCAGTACTTCGCTGGTCTCGTCGAGCATGCTCGGGCTGCCGCACAACATGGCGCGGTCGTCCTGCGGGTTGATCGGCGGCAGGCCGATGTCGCTGAACAGCTTGCCACTGCGCATCAGGTCGGTCAGGCGACCTTCGTTCTCGAACGGCTCACGGGTAACGGTCGGGTAGTAGATCAACTTGTCACGCAGCGCATCACCGAAGAACTCGTTCTGCGGCAGGTGCTCGGTGATGAACTCGCGGTAGGCGACTTCGTTGACGTAACGCACGCCGTGGCACAGGATCACTTTTTCGAAACGCTCGTAGGTTTCCGGATCCTGGATGACGCTCATGAACGGCGCCAGACCGGTACCGGTGCTGAGCAGGTACAAGTGTTTGCCAGGCTTCAAGTCATCCAGCACCAGCGTGCCGGTAGGCTTCTTGCTGATGATGATCTCGTCGCCTTCCTTCAGGTGCTGCAACTGGGAAGTCAGCGGACCATCCGGCACCTTAATGCTGAAGAACTCGAGATGCTCTTCCCAGTTCGGGCTGGCAATCGAGTAAGCGCGCATAAGCGGGCGGCCGTTGGGCTGTTGCAGGCCGATCATCACGAACTGACCGTTCTCGAAGCGCAGGCCCGGATCGCGGGTGCACTTGAAGCTGAACAGAGTGTCGTTCCAGTGATGAACACTGAGGACACGCTCGTGGTTCATGTTGCTCATGTACGTGGGACTCCTGGAGATTAGGTCTGCGCTAGCTCATTCGGACGAGCGCTGCGGCGCGCAATTGCATCGCATTCTAATAGCGACGACAATATCTGTTAACTGGATTATTAAGATAAGGGTTATCGGTTATATCGATATGCGATTTACTCTTCGTCAACTACAAGTCTTCGTCGCCGTCGCCCAGCAGGAGAGCGTATCCCGTGCTGCGGGCCTGCTCAACCTCTCGCAATCGGCGGCGAGCACCTCGATCACCGAACTGGAGCGCCAATGCAGCTGCCAGTTGTTCGACCGTGCCGGCAAACGACTGAGCCTCAACGCGCTGGGCAAGCAATTGCTGCCGCAAGCTGTCGCCCTGCTGGACCAGGCCAAGGAAATCGAGGACCTGCTCAATGGCAAATCGGGTTTCGGCTCACTGGCGGTGGGCGCGACGCTGACCATCGGCAACTACCTGGCGACCCTGCTGATCGGCAGCTTCATGCAGCGCCATCCGGAAAGCCAGGTAAAGCTGCACGTGCAGAACACTGCCAATATCGTGCAACAAGTGGCTCACTATGAAATTGATCTGGGTCTAATCGAGGGCGATTGCAGCCACCCGGACATCGAAGTACAGAGCTGGGTCGAAGACGAATTGGTGGTGTTTTGCGCCCCGCAGCATCCGCTGGCCAAGCGTGGCACGGCGACCATGGACGAACTGAGCCACGAAGCATGGATTTTGCGAGAGCAAGGTTCGGGCACGCGGCTGACTTTCGACCAAGCCATGCGCCACCATCGCAGCGCGTTGAATGTCCGCCTGGAGCTGGAGCACACCGAAGCGATCAAGCGCGCGGTGGAGTCTGGTTTGGGGATTGGCTGTATTTCGCGGCTGGCGTTACGCGATGCATTCCGCCGCGGCAGTCTCGTCGCGGTGGAAACGCCGGATCTGGACCTGTCGCGGCAGTTCTACTTCATCTGGCACAAACAGAAATACCAGACCTCGGCGATGCGCGAGTTCCTCGATCTGTGCCGCGCCTTCACCGCCGGGGTCCAGCGCAGCGACGAGATCGTGTTGCCGACCATCGCTTAAAGCAGAATAACGGCCCACACCAGCGCGATCATGCTCAACGCCACGAATTGGGCGGCACTGCCCATGTCCTTGGCATTCTTGGACAGCGGGTGCAATTCAAGGGAAATACGGTCGATGGCCGCTTCCACTGCCGAATTAAGCAACTCGACGATCAACGCCAGCAGACAGACCGCAATCAGCAACGCCTGCTCGACTCGACTGACGTTCAGGAAGAACGACAACGGAATCAGGATGGCATTGAGCAACACCAGTTGCCGAAAAGCGGCTTCACCGGTGAAAGCGGCGCGCAGGCCGTCCAGCGAGTAGCCGGAAGCGTTGAGAATACGTTTAAGGCCGGTCTGGCCTTTGAAAGGTGACATAGAGTAGGCAACTGACTTAGAGAAGTGGGAAAGCTAGATTAACCAAAGTCAAAAAAGCGTGAAGCCGCCAACCATCAATGGCTGGAAATTGACTCAAGTTGTTGCAAGAGCAGCGCGGCCTGGGTACGGGTCCGCACATTCAGCTTACGGAAAATCGCAGTCACGTGCGCCTTGATGGTCGCCTCGGAAACACTCAATTCATAAGCAATCTGTTTGTTCAGCAAGCCTTCGCAAACCATGGTCAGCACCCGGAATTGCTGGGGTGTCAGGCTGGCAAGCCCTTCACTGGCAGCCTTGGCTTCATCGGAAACGCTGACCGCTTCGAACGCCTGCGGAGGCCAGAAAACGTCGCCGTCGAGTACGGCACGCACGGCTTTCTGAATGACCCCAAGATCGCTGGATTTTGGAATAAAACCGCTGGCGCCGAACTCACGGGATTTGACCATGATGGTCGCCTCTTCCTGAGCCGAGACCATGACCACCGGAATCTGTGGGTACTGACCACGCAACAGGACCAGCCCGGAAAAACCGTAGGCGCCCGGCATGTTCAGGTCCAGCAGCACCAGATCCCAATCGGCTTTTTCGGTGAGGCGGGTTTCCAGTTCGGCAATGCTCGCCACCTCCACCAGACGGACATCCGGCCCAAGGCCCAACGTCAGCGCTTGATGCAAGGCACTTCGAAAAAGTGGGTGGTCATCGGCAATCAGGATTTCGTATGTGGCCATTGTTCAAATGATCCTGTTTTTCATGGAAAGCCCGATGCATTCGGGCCTCGCCAAAGCAACGCCAGGCACAGCCACGCAGCTGCACTGACAAGGCACGCTCAACGCCAAAAACGGCGTTGAAAACTCTGGTCGTACCTAATCGGCGCCAAGCATGCCCAGCGAAGCCGGGGTGGTCAAGCAGCATGGCCACTACACTTTATTGCAGTATGCGCGACAATCAGTCCAGCACTGGGGTTGTCGACTGAACATAGGGCATCAACTCGGCATGGGCCGGGGTCGAGACGTTCATTTCAAGCTGATGCTTGGCATCGAGATAATGCTGGCTGAACACGTCGAAATAGGCGTCCAGCGCTGAAGCCGCGTCCGTATCGCCGGCAAGATCAAGGCACAACGCCGCGACTTCCGCCGTACACAGGTGCTCGCTTCGCGTGGACCGGCGCAACCGGTAGCGGGACAGTTTTTCGGGCAGCAGACTGAGTATCGGCAATCCATCGAAATACGGACTTTTTCGGAAAATCTTCCGTGCTTCAGTCCAGGTCGCATCCAACAGGATGAAGAGCGGGCGTTTATCACTGTCAACATCAACGCTGTTGGTCACGCGCTCCGGCGCAACATACTCACCCGGGAACACCAGATAAGGCTGCCATTGCGGATCGGACAATAACGCCAGCAATTGCGGATCGATTTCGGTGCGAGACCAGATGAACGCATGGTTGTCAGCGACCACATCAGCGATCAGCCAACCGGTATTGCTCGGCTTGAACACTTCCTTGTTGGTCATGATCAGGCAAACCCCGGAGCGAGACTGGACCTTGGGGCGCCAGGCACACAGGCAATGGCTGAGGATGACCCGACAGTCGTGGCAACGCGGTGCCCGCCAGCCACGGGCCTGAATCGGCTTGATCCCTTCTTCTTCGCGCTGGTCACGCAGGCGGGCTACGGCGTTGGGGGCATGACTCATCGCAGGCAACACCGGCGGGGAAGGAAAATCGACACGAAAAACACTCGGCAGGGTAAATAGAGTGGGCAGTTTACCAGACCGTTTAGCGCAAGCCTGTACCGTCCGGGCCTGCTCTCCTATAATTCGCCGCCACTGAACGCACAGTCACGTGATAGGTCAAACCACCCATCACCGCCCCAGGAGAGTTTCATGCTGCGCCTTATCGTTCCCACCGCTGCCATTCTGCTGGCGTCGTCCTTCAACGCTCAGGCCGCATCCTTGAGTGAGCAGAATCTGAACAGAGAGCTGCGAAACGTTGCCGCACAAAGCAGCGTCGGCACTCCACGGGCCATCAATGAAGACATTCTCGATCAGGGCTACACCGTCGAAGGCAACACATTGATCAACCACTTGAGCGTACAAAGCAGCCACGCCGACAAGATGCGCGCCGACCCGAAGGCCGTGTACTTCCAGCTTGGCGCTTCTGTCTGCAACAACCCGTCCTACCGCAAGTTGATGGCCAAGGGCGCAGTGATGCGTTACGACTTCACCGAGGTCAAGACCAACCGTGCGGTCGGTTCGGCCAGCTACCAGGAATCGGATTGCCCGAAAGCGGCGCCGAAGAAAAAGTAGTCAATTGGAATTGGCGCGTCGCTGTTCATCCTCGGCGCGCAGTTCTGCCAGCAATGCCTGCAAGTAATGCGATCGATGCTCACTGCTCTGCAAACGTCGGTAGCACTCCTCTTCGAGGCTCAAATGATGGGTCTCGGCTGATGACTTCAGCAATTGATACAGCTGTGTATCAATTTCCAGAATGACTCTGGTCATGGCTTCCCGCCTCCCTGCACGTTCACTCGTATCGAGCGATAAATCCTTGAACCACTTGTGTCGTGCGCCCTGCCGTTGACGCAAAGTTGTCGCGTGACACTTGTAACTTAGTAAACCAGAGTGGCAGACACCCGCCGCGGGTTCAGACGAGCGGTGAAACCACGTTGCAAATAGTCATTAAGCGGTTGCCAGGAAAGACTTTGTGGCGCAATGATCAAGGCAGCGAAAATCACTGCAAGGGTCTAGTTTTCAGAGTGTCCCGTTCACTTTTCGAGACCGGAAAGAGTCCCTCTAACGCAACATGTTGTGCGAACGTTTCTTTCATTCCAGGGAATAACAGAGCCTGTATGGATGACCCGACGTGCCATTCGGGTCGAGTGGATCGCCCAGGCATGGGCCTGGGCAGACAGCGACACATGAAGTGTCGTGGCATCGACGCAGCTTGTCGGGGCCAAAGGTTCTGTGCAGAAGGAGAAGTTGAATGCCTTACCAACCAAATGACCTCCTGAGCCGTCATTTCGAAGAAAGCGGCCACGACCTCATCAGCAAGGTTGAAGAGCAACTCAACCTTGTTTCACCCAACAGCCCGAACATTCCGATTTACCGCGACATGATCCTGACCGTGCTGCGCATGGCCCAGGAAGACCATAACCGCTGGAACGCCAAGATCACCCTGCAAGCCCTGCGCGAACTGGAGCATGCGTTTCGTGTACTCGAACAGTTCAGGGGGCGACGCAAAGTGACTGTTTTCGGTTCGGCACGCACCCCGGTCGAACATCCGTTGTACGCGATGGCCCGAGAGCTTGGCGCCGCCCTGGCACGCTCCGACCTGATGGTCATTACCGGTGCCGGTGGCGGCATCATGGCCGCAGCACATGAAGGAGCCGGCCTGACCCACAGCCTGGGATTCAACATCACCTTGCCCTTCGAACAACACGCCAACCCGACCGTCAACGGCACGACCAACCTGCTGCCCTTCCACTTCTTCTTTACCCGCAAGCTGTTCTTCGTCAAGGAAGCCGATGCGCTGGTGCTGTGTCCCGGAGGTTTCGGCACACTGGATGAAGCGCTGGAAGTGCTGACACTGATCCAGACCGGCAAGAGCCCGCTGGTACCGGTGGTTTTGCTGGACGCACCCGGCGGCAAATTCTGGCAAGGGGCGCTGGACTTCATTCACCAGCAACTGGAGGAAAACAGTTACATCCTGCCAACCGACATGAAGCTGGTCAGACTGGTCTACAGCGTGGAAGAAGCGGTTGATCACATCAATCAGTTCTACAGTAACTTCCACTCCAGCCGCTGGCTCAAGCATCAGTACTTGATTCGCATGAACCACACACTCAGCGAGCGCGCACTCGAACACATGCAGGAAGCGTTTGCCGACCTGTGCCTGAGCGAGCATTTCCATCAGCATGCCTACAACGGCGAAGAACACGACGAAGCGCAGTTCAGTCACCTGGTGCGCCTGGCCTTCAACTTCAATGCTCGTAACCATGGTCGACTGCGTGAACTGGTGGACTACATCAACCTGCCGGAAAACTGGGTACAAACCAAACCCCAGGGGCAAGAACGTACACGGGAGTCATCGAAAGTTACGTGAAGGCATAAAAAAACGGCCCGCTATCAAGTAGCGAGCCGTTTCATTCAATCGTCCATCCCTCGACCGCTGAGTAGGCGGCTGATCATTTCCATGGAATATCCCCGATACGCCAGAAACCTGCCTTGTTTGGCGCGTTCTCGCACGTCTACCGGTATTTCACCGGAAAACTTGCGTCGCCAGGTATCCGTCAGTTGCGCCTGCCAGTCGATACCGCTTTCGCGCAAGGCGAGTTCGATGTCGCTACGTTGCAGGCCGCGCTGGCTCAACTCTTCACGAATACGCAAAGGGCCGTAACCAGAACGGGCGCGGTAGGAAACAAAGCTTTCGAGATAACGGGTTTCGGACAACAGGCCCTCTTCCGTCAAGCGGTCGAGTGCTGTTTCGATCATTTCAGGGAGGGCGCCGCGCTGACGCAGTTTACGCGTCAGCTCGACTCGACCGTGCTCGCGTCGCGCGAGCAGGTCCATTGCGGTTCGCCGCACCGCGACGAGTGTATCCAGTACGGCGGTCATCGCTTCGATCAGATATCAGCGTCAGCCAGATCGACTTCGGTCTCTTTGACCGCAGAGGCTTTAGCGTCTGCTACCGACGAAGGGGACAGCAGCTTGTCACGCAGTTGCTTCTCGAGGGTGGCCGCGATATCCGGGTTATCCGCCAGGTACTTGGCCGAGTTGGCCTTGCCCTGACCGATCTTGGTGCCGTTGTAGGCATACCAGGCACCGGACTTCTCGACGAAACCGTGCAGAACACCCAGGTCGATCATCTCACCGTTGAGATAGATACCCTTGCCGTAAAGAATCTGGAACTCGGCCTGACGGAACGGCGAAGCGACCTTGTTCTTCACAACCTTGACGCGGGTTTCGCTACCGACGACTTCATCACCTTCTTTCACCGCGCCAGTGCGGCGGATGTCCAGACGAACCGATGCATAGAACTTCAGCGCGTTACCACCGGTGGTGGTTTCCGGGCTGCCGAACATCACGCCGATTTTCATACGGATCTGGTTGATGAAGATCACCAGGCAGTTGGCGTTCTTGATGTTACCGGTGATTTTACGCAGCGCCTGGGACATCAGACGGGCTTGCAGGCCCACGTGCATGTCACCCATTTCGCCTTCGATTTCAGCCTTTGGCACCAGGGCGGCCACGGAGTCGACGATGATCACGTCGACCGCGTTGGAACGCACCAGCATGTCGGTGATTTCGAGGGCCTGTTCGCCGGTGTCCGGCTGGGACACCAGCAGGTCGTCGACGTTGACGCCCAGCTTGCCGGCGTATTCAGGGTCGAGGGCGTGTTCGGCGTCGACGAATGCGCAAGTCGCGCCGGCTTTTTGAGCCTGGGCGATCACGGACAAGGTCAGTGTGGTTTTACCGGAAGATTCAGGACCGTAGATTTCAACAATACGGCCTTTTGGCAGACCGCCGATGCCGAGAGCAATGTCCAGCCCCAGAGAGCCAGTGGAAATGGCCGGGATCGCCTGACGGTCCTGATCGCCCATACGCATTACGGCACCCTTGCCGAATTGACGTTCGATCTGACCCAGGGCCGCAGCCAAGGCTTTCTTCTTGTTGTCGTCCATTAAAGTCCTCACGTAATCAATAAGGCCTTACGGCCAACACCTGTATAAGTAGCCAGTATTATTCCACAGCGATTCGGTATCGCCTACCCCTGATTTGAGATTTCTGCCGCGGCATAGCGAAGCAACCCCTCTAGCGCGGCCTTCACCGTTTGTCGGCGGACATCATCACGGTTACCGGGGAAGTGCTGCCTCTCGCTGAACACCTCATCCCCCACGCCCCAGGCCAGCCACACCGTGCCGACCGGCTTGTTCGCCGTTCCACCATCCGGCCCGGCGATGCCACTGACGGCCACGGAAAAATACGCGCTGTTTTTTTTCTGCGCCCCCCGGACCATGGCCTCGACCACTTCACGACTGACCGCCCCGACCGTGGTGAACAACTCCACCGGGACATCGAGTTGCAGGGTTTTCTGTCGGTTGGAGTAGGTGACATAACCGGCCTCGAACCATGCCGAACTCCCCGGTATACGGGTGATTGCCTCAGCAATGCCGCCACCGGTGCAAGACTCGGCCGTGGTGACGTGAGCATTGAGAACCTGCAGGTGTCGGCCGAGTTCAGCGGCCAGTTGGGTGATCTCTTTCACAGTCATCTCCTGATCGGGCGGAATGAGGTTAACCGTACACGAGCAAACCGCACTTGCAAGCTGCAGGGTCAATCAAAATGTGAGGAATCGGAGGCTCTGGCAAAAGGTCTCGCGGGTGATCAATCCGCCGTGTCACGGGATGAACGATCAGGAACACCTATACGCTTGGCGGCCCAACGCTCATAAAGCCCGATAACGACGTCCGTTCCGGCCATTGCGGTCAGACAGCCGCCCGCACAAACGGCCCAGATCGAGACATTCGCGGCGTGCAGCAACATGATCGCAGACACGCCGCAAATCATACTGGAGCCCGACCGCAAGGTCAGGCGACGGACAAGGGGCCAACCCCTCACACCTTCTTTATCGGCACGCCACATTTCACCGGCGACGCCACCAAGAAGTGGCAGAGTGATGACCAGCCAAAGAGGCATATCCAACAACGCATACTGCTCTGCGGTCATTTCGAGCCTCCCTGGATAACCGGTGAAAAATCAGATCTGTCGTCGCCAACTCTCGTCAGACAGGCAACAAGAATATGCACCAATGCATACTCAGTCAATGCGCAAGCGCATATAACCGATAAGCCAATGCTTTCCCCAGACGAAAAAAAACCGCACAAGCGGCGGTTTTATCCAAGCATCTGCACAGGCTAGCGGGCGTACATACCCCACCAGAAAACGTGGCCGAGGATGACGATTGGCTCCTCCTGGATATCCTGAAACGTGTAATCCTCGTCGGGATGCTCATCCCGATTGAAGCTGCGCAGTCGAATCCCGGTCGGCAGGCGGTACAGCTGTTTCACCCGCAATTGACCATTGTGATTGATCGCATACAGGTCGCCGTCAACGATATCGCCAATGCCACACTTGCCGGCATTCACACCGACCGTGGCGCCATCGCGCAGGACAGGCAGCATGCTGTTACCGCGCACCGTCACGCATTTGGCCTGATCGAACTGCACACCGTTATGACGCAGGCTGCGCTTGCCGAAACGCAGACTAGAGCGCTCGCTCTCTTCAATGACGAAGCGTCCGGACCCTGCGGCCAATTCAACCTCACGAAGAAAGGGCACCGATACCTCGTCGTCATCGACCGGGGTGTCGTCGTCCCACAGGCTTATGTCCTTGAGCTCCGAGTGCAGCTGACTGCGCCCGGCAGTGTTGGCCGCCGTGATATCCACCCGCCCCCGCAATTGGTCGGTGCTCACACAAAAATACTCGGCGATCTTCGAGATGTGTTTATCCGACGGATCGACAATCTTCCCGCCGAGAATCCGCGAGAGCGTGGATTGAGGCACGCCGGTGCGACGGTGAAGCTCCGTGGGGGAGATCCCGTGCTGATCGAGCAGCGCTCTCAGGACAGTAGAAACATTGCGTTTTTGCATAAACGAATAGTGCGTGTTCTCTTCAGAGAAGACAAATGCTCAATTGCATAACAATGCATAAAGCCGTTGAAACACACCACAGGGCGTTCGCGCCTGCGTCCGGCAGACCGCCCATGGTAATCTTGCGTCCATTGCGCAAAAGCCGGGCCGATGTCCCTCCTTTGCCCTACACCTTTCAACGAGTTTTCCAGATTACCAATGAATAAAGCCCTCTCCGACCTGTCCTCCCACACCCCGATGATGCAGCAGTACTGGCGCCTGAAGAACCAGCACCCGGACCAGCTGATGTTCTACCGCATGGGTGACTTCTACGAGATCTTCTACGAGGACGCGAAGAAGGCCGCCAAGTTGCTGGACATCACCCTGACCGCCCGTGGGCAGTCGGCAGGTCAGGCGATTCCGATGTGCGGGATTCCTTATCACGCCGCCGAAGGCTACCTGGCGAAACTGGTGAAGCTCGGTGAGTCGGTGGTGATCTGCGAACAAGTCGGCGACCCGGCCACCAGTAAAGGGCCGGTCGAGCGGCAGGTCGTGCGGATCATCACACCGGGGACAGTGAGTGACGAAGCGCTGCTGGATGAACGCCGGGACAACCTGATCGCCGCGGTACTGGGCGATGAGCGCCTGTTCGGTCTGGCAGTGCTGGACATCACCAGCGGCAACTTCAGCGTGCTGGAAATCAAGGGCTGGGAAAACCTGCTGGCAGAGCTGGAGCGGGTCAACCCGGTTGAGTTGTTGATCCCGGACGATTGGCCGAAGGATCTACCAGCGGAAAAACGCCGTGGGGTTCGTCGCCGTGCGCCGTGGGATTTTGAGCGCGATTCGGCGCTGAAAAGTCTTTGTCAGCAATTCTCCACCCAGGACCTCAAAGGTTTTGGCTGCGAAAACCTGACCCTGGCCATCGGTGCCGCCGGTTGCCTGCTGGCTTATGCGAAGGAAACCCAGCGCACCGCCCTGCCGCACTTGCGCAGCCTGCGCCATGAACGCCTGGACGATACGGTGGTGCTGGACGGCGCCAGCCGTCGTAACCTGGAACTCGATACCAACCTGGCGGGCGGTCGCGACAACACGCTGCAATCGGTGGTTGATCGTTGCCAGACGGCCATGGGCAGCCGCCTGCTGACCCGCTGGTTGAATCGCCCACTGCGAGACTTGACCGTTCTGCTGGCTCGTCAGACCTCGATCACGTGCCTGCTCGACCGCTATCGCTTCGAGCAACTGCAACCCCAGCTCAAGGAAATCGGCGATATCGAGCGGATTCTCGCGCGAATCGGCCTGCGCAATGCACGTCCGCGCGACCTTGCACGCCTGCGAGATGCCCTCGGCGCCCTGCCACAACTGCAAGTGGCAATGACCGAGCTCGAGGCGCCGCACCTCCAGCAATTGGCAACCACCACCAGCACCTACCCGGAACTGGCGGCGCTGCTGGAAAAAGCCATCGTCGACAATCCACCGGCGGTCATCCGTGACGGCGGCGTGCTGAAGACCGGTTACGACAGCGAACTCGATGAACTGCAATCGCTCAGCGAAAACGCCGGGCAATTCCTGATCGACCTCGAAGCACGGGAGAAGGCCCGCACTGGCCTGTCCCATCTGAAGGTCGGTTACAACCGCATCCACGGTTACTTCATCGAATTGCCAAGCAAGCAGGCCGAATCAGCACCGGCCGACTATATCCGCCGTCAGACCCTCAAGGGTGCCGAGCGCTTTATCACCCCGGAACTCAAGGCGTTCGAAGACAAGGCGCTGTCCGCCAAGAGTCGTGCCCTGGCCCGCGAAAAGATGCTGTACGAGGCATTGCTCGAAGACTTGATCAGCCAACTTCCACCGCTGCAAGACACGGCTGGCGCGCTGGCTGAGCTGGACGTGCTGAGCAACCTGGCCGAACGCGCGCTGAACCTCGACCTGAACTGCCCGCGCTTCGTCAGCGAGCCGTGCATGCGCATCAGTCAAGGTCGTCACCCAGTGGTTGAGCAGGTATTGACCACGCCGTTCGTGGCCAACGACCTGAGCCTGGACGACAACACGCGCATGCTGGTCATTACCGGTCCGAACATGGGCGGTAAATCCACCTACATGCGCCAGACTGCGCTGATCGTGTTGTTGGCACATATCGGCAGCTTTGTACCGGCCGCCAGTTGCGAACTGTCGCTGGTCGACCGGATCTTCACCCGCATCGGCTCCAGCGATGACCTGGCCGGTGGGCGATCGACCTTCATGGTCGAGATGAGCGAAACCGCGAACATTCTGCACAACGCCACCGAGCGCAGCCTGGTGCTGATGGACGAAGTCGGTCGCGGCACCAGCACCTTCGACGGCCTCTCCCTGGCGTGGGCTGCCGCCGAACGCCTGGCGTATCTGCGCGCTTACACGCTGTTCGCCACCCACTACTTCGAACTGACCGTGTTGCCTGAGGCTCAACCGCTGGTGGCCAACGTGCATCTCAATGCCACCGAGCACAACGAACGCATCGTGTTCCTCCACCACGTATTGCCGGGGCCGGCCAGTCAGAGCTACGGCCTGGCTGTTGCCCAGCTGGCTGGCGTGCCAACTGAAGTGATTGCGCGCGCCCGTGAGCATTTGAGCCGCCTGGAAGATACCGCCCTGCCCCACGAAGCGCCCCAGCCAGCCAAAGGCAAACCGGCCGCGCCGCAGCAAAGCGATCTGTTCGCCAGCCTGCCGCATCCGGTGCTGGACGATCTCGCCAAGCTGGATCTGGACGATATGACGCCCCGTCGTGCTCTCGAAATGCTCTATACACTAAAGACACGGATCTAACGCACACGCTTGCAAGCTGTTAGAATCTCGCGCGGTTTGGGATGCTGTGGGCTATTAGCCTGACCTGCAGACTATCGCTCCCAAACCTGGCGACCCCTACGTGAAGGGGCGCAGCAAGCCGCGCCTGAGGAGAAAATTAGAAATGACCTTCGTCGTCACCGACAACTGCATCAAGTGCAAGTACACCGACTGCGTAGAAGTGTGTCCGGTGGACTGCTTTTACGAAGGCCCGAATTTCCTGGTGATTCACCCGGATGAGTGCATCGACTGCGCACTGTGCGAACCTGAATGCCCGGCTGTGGCCATCTTCTCCGAAGATGAAGTGCCTGCTGGAATGGAACACTTCATTGCGTTGAACACGGAGTTGGCCGAGATCTGGCCGAACATCACTGAACGCAAAGATCCACTGCCAGACTCCGAAGAGTGGGATGGCAAGAAAGACAAGTTCGAACACCTCGAACGCTGATTACCCCCGCGTTCTCTGAAAAGGCCCCACAAGGGCCTTTTTGCTTTTCTGCAGGCAAAAAAAGGGGCGGTTTGACCCGCCCACATTTTTTCCCTATTCCCTGTGTTCCTTTTCATCGTCCTGATGAATCGCATCCTGCGATATCCCTTTCCCTCATCCTTGAAAGACGTGCCTGTCCGTCGGCACACGCTGAATACTAGAGCTTTCTTCACCTGGATCAATCGACCTACTAATGGCGGCGACGACTGCCACATGCAGTTAACTTTTATTTTTATCCTTATAAATCAAGTAGATAAAAATACAACCCACTCAAAATAGTCGCCTGACCAGGTTAAAAAATACGAACACTTACGCAAGAGTAAGCCAGGGCTTACAACGCAAAACAAAAAACCAAAATCAGACTTCGTCAAAAAGCGGGCAATAAAAACCCCGAGCCAGTCGGGGTTTTTTAACGCCATCGCAACGAATGCCTTATTGAAACAGCGATTCGCTCGACAGGCCGTTTTTCTCCAGGATTTCGCGTAGTCGCTTCAATCCTTCCACCTGAATCTGTCTGACCCGTTCCCGGGTCAGGCCAATTTCCAGGCCTACGTCTTCGAGGGTACTGCTTTCATGACCGCGCAGGCCGAAGCGGCGAATGACCACCTCGCGTTGCTTGTCGGTCAGCTCCGAGAGCCATTGATCGATGCTTTGCGACAGGTCATCGTCCTGCAGCAGCTCGCATGGATCGGTAGGTCGGTCGTCGGTAAGGGTGTCCAGCAGGGTTTTATCCGAATCCGGCCCCAGCGAGACATCGACTGAAGATACCCGCTCGTTCAGGCCGAGCATGCGCTTGACCTCTCCCACCGGTTTTTCCAGCAGGTTGGCGATTTCTTCGGGTGAGGGTTCGTGGTCGAGTTTTTGCGTCAGCTCCCGTGCAGCCCGCAGGTACACGTTCAGCTCTTTGACCACATGAATCGGCAACCGGATGGTGCGGGTCTGATTCATGATTGCGCGTTCGATGGTCTGACGAATCCACCAGGTCGCGTAGGTCGAAAAGCGGAAACCGCGCTCGGGGTCGAACTTCTCCACTGCCCGGATCAAGCCGAGGTTGCCCTCTTCAATCAGATCGAGCAGCGACAAGCCACGATTGACATAGCGCCGGGCGATTTTCACCACCAGCCGCAGGTTGCTTTCAATCATGCGTTTGCGCCCGGCCGGATCGCCACTTTGCGACAAGCGCGCAAAATGAACTTCTTCTTCGGGGGATAACAGGGGGGAAAAGCCGATTTCATTGAGATACAGCTGCGTGGCATCAAGCGCCCGCGTGTAGTCAATGTACTTGTGTTGCTTCAACGAAGCGGAGTGTTTGGATTTCGCGCGAACGGAAGGTGGAGCCGCCCCTTCATCATTCGACATCGAATCCGTATCGATAACGGCCTCCATAAGGAGAACCTCATCGTCGATGTCAAACTCCGGCACTTCTTTACTGAGAGCCATTGTTATAGTCCTTTGGTGAGTTCGACCTCAAGCTCAAGCGACGCCTTTATCCTTGGCAACGCTGGAGCCTGTCCCCTCTACGCGACGGAACAGGCTGGTAGCGATCAACGGCGTGGCAGGAATTGCAGCGGATCTACTGGTTTACCTTGGCGGCGAATCTCAAAATGCAGTTTCACCCGGTCTGTCCCCGTTGACCCCATTTCCGCAATTGTCTGTCCGACCTTGACCTGCTGCCCCTCCCGGACCAACAGCCTGCGGTTATGTCCGTAGGCACTGACGTAGGTTTCGCTGTGTTTGATGATGACTAATTCGCCGTAGCCCCTTAAGCCACTCCCGGCGTATACCACCGTCCCATCAGACGCAGCTAAAACAGGCTGTCCCAAATCTCCGGCGATATCAATTCCTTTATTCAAACTGCCGTTTGAAGAGAATTTTCCAATAAGAATGCCATTAGAAGGCCATCCCCAGCCGGTCGGGGCTGGGCCTGCTGGAGGCATCGGCGCGGGGGCTGGTTTGCTCGCGACGGACGGTACAGCCGTCGTTGTGGTCGTGGTCGAACCGTTTGCCGCTCGACGTACAACCGTGGTTTTGCTCGACGACGAAGGCGATGAACCGGACGAACTTGCCACGTTTGTCGATGTTGAACCGGTGCGCCCATCGAAGCGAATCGTCTGACCCGGCCGGATCGTGTAAGGCGCTGGAATGTTGTTTCGTGCCGCGAGGGCCTTGTAGTCCCAGCCGTAGCGAAAAGCGATGGAGAACAGGGTGTCTTTTGGCCGAACGACGTATTGCCCCGTTGTCACTGCCGGGCGCTGCGCGGCGGCATTTCGGTCAACAACACGTGCGTCGCTGGATTTGTTGCTGGAGCAACCGACCAGCAAGGTGCTCAAGACAAGGCCAGTCACCAGGCGCTGAAAGCTCGTTTTACCCATACGCTGCGCAATGACTGTGAGACTCACCCGCCGCTCCCTCTGTGGTGGCTGAAAATGTGAAATACCGGATTCCGGCGCGAAATGTCGCAAGTATAACGGGCCGTGCAGGCTTTACCCTTAATGAAGCGAAATAGCTTGGCGCACACGTTTGCGGTCTGGCAAAACAACCCGTTTAACCATTCGATGCCGCTGTAAGACAGAGGCAATCGAAGAGAATTCAGCGGACTGAAACAAATGCTCAGGCCAGTGGCCCATTGAGCAGTGGAACGAAGCGCACATTGCCCAGAACACGCCGGGAAAACCCTTGCTCTTCACGGATGATCAACATCAATTGCTGGACTTCACCGGCGCCGACCGGAATCACCAGACGCCCGCCTGGCGCCAGCTGATCCAGCAATGCCTGTGGCACATCTGTCGCCACGGCGGTCACGATGATGCCGTTGTACGGAGCCAGTGCAGGCCAGCCTTCCCAGCCATCACCCCAGCGGAACACCACGTTGCGCAGGTTGAGTTCGACCAGGCGTTCCTTGGCCCGATCCTGCAAGACCTTGATGCGCTCGACCGAAAATACCCGCTCGACCAGTTGCGACAGCACCGCCGTTTGATAGCCCGAGCCGGTGCCGATCTCCATCACTTTGTCCAGCGGCCCTGCTTCCAGCAGCAACTCGCTCATGCGAGCCACCATATACGGCTGGGAGATGGTCTGGTTGTTCCCGATCGGCAACGCGGTGTCTTCGTAGGCACGGTGTGCCAGCGCCTCATCGACAAACAGGTGTCGCGGTGTACGGCGAATGACTTCCAGCACCTTGGCGTTGGAGATGCCTTCTTCATACAGGCGCTGAATGAGGCGTTCGCGGGTGCGTTGAGAAGTCATTCCGATGCCGCGACGCAGCATATCGTCTTGTTCACGCCCCATTAGCGCAGCCCCTCCAGCCAGCCTTCGAGACTTGCGAAGGCATCGTTGAAGGTACGATCCAGTTGCAACGGAGTGATCGAAACATAACCTTGCATCACCGCATGAAAATCGGTGCCCGGGCCGCCGTCCTCGGCATCCCCCGCCGCCGCAATCCAGTATCCGGACTTGCCTCGTGGATCTACCACCTTCACCGGCGCAGCCGCGCGGGCGCGATGACCGAGACGGGTCAGTTGGATACCGCGGATGCGGTCAAGCGGCAGATTGGGAATGTTCACGTTCAGCACCGTACGCGGTGGCAAGTCGAGACCGGCGTGCGCCTCGACCAGCTTGCGTGCGAAATAGGCTGCTGTAGGAAGATTCTCGACCTGTCGAGAGACCAACGAAAAAGCAAACGAAGGACACTTCAGGAAACGCCCTTCAAGGGCTGCCGCCACCGTGCCGGAATACAAAACATCGTCCCCCAGGTTCGCGCCCAGGTTGATGCCGGAAACCACCATGTCCACTTCATGCTCCAGCAAGCCGTTAAGGCCCAGGTGCACGCAATCGGTGGGCGTGCCATTGATGCTGATAAAGCCATTGGCAAGGGTTTGCGGGTGCAACGGACGGTCGAGCGTCAGCGAACTGCTGGCGCCGCTTTTGTCCTGGTCCGGGGCGATAACCACGCATTCGGTGTAATCCGCCAGCGCAGCATAAAGCGCGGCAAGACCGGGTGCGGTTACCCCATCATCGTTCGAAATCAGAATACGCATGGGCTGTCCGTCTGCCCCACCGGCACCAGATCAACAAGCTCGCGCACTAATACAGTGGCAAAGCATCCGGCCGGCAGGACGAATTCCAGTTGCAGAATGTCAGGCTCGGGATAATGCCACGTCAACCCGCCAATGGGCAGCCGCAGGATGCGACGTTCGTGGCTCATTCCGGCGTTAATCAACCAATCGCGCAAATCTGCTTCGCGCGCGGCGATTGCCTGCTCCAGTTCATGGACTGCGCCCGCGGTCGGCGAGTCACCTTCGCCCCACTGCGGCCCGGTCGGGTGCAGATCAAGAATCGCCAGACGCGGGTCGCTGCACTCGGCCTCACCGGCTGGAAAGAAACTGCGGCTGTCAGTGAACGCGAGCAAATCACCGACCTGGGCACGTTGCCAGGTGCCATCGGCAACCCGCGCCGCCAGCACCTGGTTGAACAGAAAACTGCGGGCCGTGGAAAGCAGGCGCGAACGCACGTTGCGCTGCTCCGGCAGTGCCTTGCGTGCGGCCCAGGCGCGGGCGTCGACCACGTTGCCGCCGTCATGCCCGAAACGCTGGGTACCGAAGTAATTCGGAATGCCTTGTTTAACGATCTGCTGCAGGCGTTCGTCGATGGCGGCCTTGTCACCCGCGAATTGCGTCAGGCGCAAAGTGAACCCGTTGGCCGAGTGGGCACCGCGTTGCAGCTTGCGCTTGTGACGGCTGGTCTTGAGGATTTTCAGCGTGTCGTTTTCTGCGGCCGACAGATCCGGATCGGCCTTGCCCGGCAGTTGCACGCTGAACCACTGACGCGTCAACGCCTGACGGTCCTTGAGCCCGGCATAACTGACGGTACGCAAGGGGACGCCTGCCGCTTTGGCGATTCGCCGTGCCGCTTCTTCCGTGTTCAAGCCACGCTTTTCCACCCAGATCCACAGGTGCTCGCCGTCGCCACTGAGCGGAATATCCAGGACTTCATCGACCTGAAAATCTTCCGCGATGGCTTTCAGTACCGCGCAGCCCAGGGGCTCGCCGTATGCACGGGGGCCAAGCAATTGCAGTTCGTTCATGCGCGCAACAACAAGGCAACGGAATGCACGGCGATGCCTTCTTCGCGACCGACAAAGCCGAGCTTTTCGGTGGTGGTAGCTTTAACGTTCACTTGATCCAACTCAACTTGAAGATCCGCGGCAATCAGCGCGCGCATCGATTCGATATGCGGGGCCATTTTCGGCGCCTGGGCGACGATGGTGTTGTCGACGTTGCCGACCTTCCAGCCTTTGGCGTGGATCAGGGCAACGACATGACGCAACAGCACACGGCTGTCGGCGCCTTTGAATTGTGGATCGGTATCCGGAAAATGCTTGCCGATATCACCCAGCGCAGCAGCGCCGAGCAAGGCATCGCTCAAGGCGTGCAGCAGGACGTCACCGTCGGAATGAGCGAGCAGCCCGAAGCTGTGTGCGATACGCACGCCGCCCAGAGTAATGAAATCGCCTTCAGCGAAACGGTGCACATCATAGCCGTGGCCAATACGCATAAAAAAACGCCCCGATTTTTGTCAGGGCGTGATTCTACCTGCATTAGGCACCTAGAGCATGCGCGTGATGCCGCAAGTGGTCCTCGATGAAACTGGCGATGAAGAAATAGCTGTGGTCGTAGCCCGGTTGCAGGCGCAACGTCAGCGGATAACCGGCCAGTTTGCTGGCCTGTTGCAAGGCTTCCGGCTTGAGCTGGGTGGCAAGGAAGTCATCGCGATCGCCTTGATCGACCAGTAACGGCAACTTCTCGTCAGCCTCGGCGATCAACGCACAGGCATCCCATTCACGCCATTTCGAACGGTCTTCTCCCAGGTAACGAGAGAAAGCCTTATGCCCCCATGGGCAATCCATCGGATTGTTGATCGGCGAGAGCGCCGACACCGAGCGATAACGCCCCGGATTGCGCAGCGCACAGACCAATGCACCGTGACCGCCCATGGAATGTCCGCTGATGCCGCGCTTGTCCGATGCGGGGAAATGGGCTTCGACCAATGCCGGCAATTCCTGCACGACATAGTCATGCATCCGATAATGCCGCGACCAGGGTTCCTGAGTGGCATTCAAATAGAAACCGGCGCCGAGACCGAAGTCCCAGGCACCCTCCGGATCACCCGGCACATCAGGACCGCGCGGGCTGGTGTCCGGCGCGACGATGATCAGCCCCAGTTCGGCGGCCATGCGCAGGGCACCGGCCTTGTGCATGAAGTTCTCGTCGGTGCAGGTCAGGCCGGACAGCCAGTACAGCACCGGCAACGTGCCACCCTGCTCCGCTTGCGGCGGCAGGTACACGGCGAACACCATGTCGCAGCCGAGCACTTCGGACCGATGACGGTAGCGTTTGTGCCAGCCGCCGAAGCTTTTCTGGCAGGAGATGTTTTCCAGGCTCATGGCGGACCTCAGAAATGGATGACGGAGCGGATGCTTTTTCCTTCGTGCATCAGGTCAAACGCCTTGTTGATATCTTCCAGGCCCATGGTGTGGGTGATGAAAGTATCCAGCGGGATTTCGCCGGTCTCGGCCATTTCCACATAGCTTGGCAACTCGGTACGGCCGCGCACGCCACCGAACGCCGAACCGCGCCAGACGCGACCGGTGACCAGCTGGAACGGACGGGTCGAGATTTCCTGGCCGGCACCGGCAACGCCGATAATGACCGACTCGCCCCAACCCTTGTGGCAGCATTCCAGCGCCGCGCGCATCAGTTGCACATTACCGATGCACTCGAAGGAAAAGTCGACGCCGCCATCGGTCATGTCGACGATGACTTCCTGGATCGGGCGATCGAAGTCTTTCGGGTTCACACAATCGGTTGCACCCAGTTGCTTGGCGATCTCGAATTTGGCCGGGTTGATGTCGATGGCAATGATGCGCGCAGCCTTGGCTTTCACCGCGCCGATGACCGCGGACAAACCGATGCCGCCGAGGCCGAAAATGGCCACGGTGTCACCCGGTTTTACCTTGGCAGTGTTAAGCACCGCACCGATGCCGGTGGTGACACCGCAGCCCAGCAGGCAGACTTTTTCCAGCGGTGCTTCTTTGGCAATTTTGGCGACGGAGATTTCCGGCAACACGGTGTACTCGGAGAACGTCGAGGTCCCCATGTAGTGGAAAATCGGTTGGCCTTTGTAGGAAAAACGCGAAGTGCCGTCAGGCATCAGGCCTTTACCCTGGGTCGCACGAATCGCCTGACACAGGTTGGTCTTGCCCGACAGGCAGAATTTGCACTGGCGGCATTCCGGGGTGTACAGCGGGATTACATGATCACCGACCGCAACAGACGTCACGCCCTCGCCAATTGCCTCGACAATCGCCCCGCCTTCGTGACCGAGAATCGACGGGAAGATGCCTTCCGGGTCGGCGCCCGACAGGGTGTAGGCATCGGTATGGCAGACACCGGAAGCCACCACGCGCAACAACACTTCACCGGCCTTGGGCATGGCGACATCGACTTCAACGATCTCCAGAGGCTTCTTGGCCTCGAAGGCAACGGCGGCGCGCGACTTGATCATGGTGACTCTCCAGTGAATTAAAACGAGACCGTGAGTGTAATACAGCGCCACACAGTGAATAATCCGGACAAAAGCAAAACATTATTGCCATGCAGGGATAATCATCGATGTCCGACAATCGCTGGGAAGGCATTGACGAGTTCGTCGCCGTTGCCGAATGCAGCCAGTTCACCGCGGCGGCGGAGCGACTGGGGGTTTCTTCCTCCCATGTCAGTCGACAAATCGTACGCCTTGAAGAACGTTTGCAGACTCGTCTGCTCTACCGCAGTACCCGCCGGGTCACGCTGACCGAAGCCGGGCAAACCTTCCTGCAACATTGCCAGCGCTTGCAGGATGGCCGGGAAGAAGCGCTGCGTGCAGTCGGCGACTTGACCAGCGAACCCAAGGGCATGCTGCGCATGACCTGCGCCGTGGCCTACGGCGAGCGCTTCATCGTGCCGCTGGTGACCCGTTTCATGGGGCTGTATCCGCAACTGCGCATCGACATCGAACTGACCAATCGCCAACTCGACCTGGTGCACGAGGGCTTGGACCTGGCGATCCGCCTCGGCCGTTTGCAGGACTCGAGACTGGTCGCCACACGCCTCGCGCCGCGTCGGATGTTTCTCTGCGCATCCCCTTCCTACATAGAACGCTATGGTCGGCCACACAGTCTGTCGGAACTCAATCGGCACAATTGCCTGATCGGTAGCTCGGACGTCTGGCAGCTGGAACAGAACGGGCGGGAGTTTTCGCAACGGGTGCAGGGAAACTGGCGTTGCAACAGTGGGCAAGCGGTGCTGGACGCGGCGCTGCAAGGTGTCGGGCTGTGTCAGTTGCCGGATTATTACGTACTGGAGCATTTGAACAGCGGCGGGTTGATTTCACTGCTGGAGGCGCATCAACCACCGAATACCGCCGTGTGGGCGCTGTATCCGCAGCAGCGGCATCTGTCACCGAAGGTGCGCAAGTTGGTGGATTACTTGAAGGAGGGGTTGGCTGAAAGGCCGGAGTACAGGATTTAAGATCAAAAGATCGCAGCCTGCGGCAGCTCCTACAGGACCTCAGGTGATACGCAATCGATCTTTTAGCGGCGATTAGCCCAACGCTGTCTCAACCATTCAAGATCCTCAGGACGCGTCACCTTGAGGTTATCGGATCGCCCTTCGATCAGGCGTGGCGCCAAGCCGGCCCACTCCATCGCCGAGGCTTCATCGGTGACCACGGCATCTGCCACCAGGCTGTCAGCCAATGCCCGATGCAATGCGCCAAGGCGAAACATCTGCGGTGTGTAGGCCTGCCAGATCACACTACGATCAACGGTTTCTACCACACGACCGTGCTTGTCGACCCGTTTGAGGGTATCCCGCGCCGGAACCGCCAGCAGTCCACCGACAGGATCGTCAGCCAGCTCAGCCAGCAATTTGTCCAGATCGTCACGACTGAGGTTCGGCCGTGCGGCATCGTGGACCAGTACCCAATCCTCATCGTCGGCACCCTGCGCATGCAGATGCAACAACGCATTGAGCACCGAGCCGGACCGCTCGGAGCCGCCCTCGACCCGCGCAATACGTGTATCGCCGGCACACGCCAGGTTCGGCCAATAAGGATCATCAACAGCAAGACTGACCACCAGGCCTTTCAGGCAAGGATGATCAAGGAAACAGCCGAGGCTGTGTTCGAGAATTGTGCGCCCGCCCAGTTGCAAGTATTGCTTGGGACGGTCCGCGGCCATACGGGCACCGACGCCCGCGGCAGGAATCACGGCCCAGAAGGCCGGTAACGTCTGGTTCATTGCGCTAACTGGTAAAGTGTTTCACCGTCCTTGACCATGCCCAACTCGTGGCGAGCCCGTTCTTCGACGGTCTCCATGCCCTTCTTCAACTCGCTGACTTCAGCGTCCATCACCCGATTGCGTTCCAGCAAGATCTGGTTCTCAGCTTGCTGATCGGCAATCTGCTGAGTCAACTCGGCCACTTGCGCCAGACTGCCATTTCCCACCCACAGGCGGTACTGCAGGCCAGCCAGCAGCAGGAGCAAGACGAGGAACAACCAATTGGGACTGCGCATCGAATATCAGGTATCCAGTGAAAAAAAACAGCCACACCAAAACATGAAGCTACTGATAGCACGAAGCCTGGAAGAACCAGGCTTGTGCTCATAAGGCATCAGATTAGTGGCAAAAACGTCGCTGTAGCGATTTTTCCGACACAATCCGGTGTCTTTTTTACCACGTACTGCTTAGCCGCGGAATTCGCTGCGGCCGTTGTACTTGGCTTTGCCGTTCAACTGCTCTTCGATACGCAGCAGTTGGTTGTACTTGGACACGCGGTCGGAACGGCACAGGGAGCCGGTCTTGATCTGGCCAGCCGCAGTACCCACAGCCAGGTCGGCAATGGTCGAATCTTCGGTTTCGCCGGAGCGGTGCGAGATCACGGCGGTGTAACCGGCAGCCTTGGCCATCTGGATGGCTTCCAGGGTTTCGGTCAGGGTGCCGATCTGGTTGAACTTGATCAGGATCGAGTTGGCGATCTTTTTATCGATGCCTTCTTTCAGAATCTTGGTGTTGGTCACGAACAGGTCGTCGCCTACCAGTTGGGTCTTCTCGCCGATCTTGTCGGTGAGGATTTTCCAGCCAGCCCAGTCGGACTCGTCCAGGCCATCTTCAATGGAGATGATCGGGTAACGCTCGGTCAGACCTTTCAGGTAATCGGCGAAACCTTCAGCGGTGAACACCTGGCCTTCGCCGGACAGGTTGTACTTGCCGTCTTCGTAGAATTCGCTGGCGGCGCAGTCCAGTGCTAGGGTCACGTCGGTGCCCAGCTTGTAGCCAGCGTTGGCCACGGCTTCGGAGATCACTTTCAGTGCATCTTCGTTGGACGCCAGGTTCGGTGCGAAACCACCTTCGTCACCCACGGCAGTGCTCAGGCCACGGGCCTTCAACACAGCTTTGAGGTGATGGAAAATCTCGGTGCCCATGCGCAGACCTTCCGAGAAAGACTTGGCGCCAACCGGCTGAACCATGAATTCCTGGATGTCGACGTTGTTATCGGCGTGCTCGCCACCGTTGATGATGTTCATCATCGGAACCGGCATCGAGTAAACACCCGGGGTGCCGTTCAGGTTGGCGATGTGAGCGTACAGCGGCAGGTCCTGGTCCTGTGCTGCTGCCTTGGCCGCGGCCAGGGAAACGGCGAGGATCGCGTTGGCGCCCAGGGAACCTTTGTTTTCAGTACCGTCGAGCTTGATCATTGCCAGATCGAGCGCTTTCTGGTCGCTTGGGTCCATGCCTTTCAACAGGTCGCGGATCGGACCGTTGATGTTGGCGACGGCCTTCAGAACACCTTTGCCCAGGTAACGGCTCTTGTCGCCATCACGCAGCTCGAGCGCTTCACGCGAGCCAGTGGAAGCACCGGACGGCGCGCAGGCACTGCCGATGATGCCGTTGTCGAGAAGCACATCCGCTTCCACGGTGGGATTGCCCCGGGAGTCGAGAACTTCACGACCTTTGATGTCGACGATTTTAGCCATTGCTGTAAACACTCCAAAGTTGACGAAAAAGCTTTGTACCGCTCGATTTATAACTTGTAGGTCACATCTGCAGGAGCCGGCTTGCTGGCGATAGCACCCTCAGGGCACCCATCGCCAGCAAGCCGGCTCCTCCAACCGGATTCAAATGTTACGCGGTTTCTACCGTCGGAAAACTCTTCACCAGATCGTCCAGAGCTTTGAGCTGGGCCAGGAATGGCTCGAGCTTGTCCAGACGCAAGGCGCAAGGGCCATCGCACTTGGCATTGTCCGGATCCGGGTGAGCTTCGAGGAACAAGCCCGCCAAGGACTGGCTCATGCCAGCTTTTGCCAGGTCGAGGACCTGGGCGCGACGACCGCCCGCGGAATCGGAGCGACCGCCTGGCATTTGCAGCGCATGGGTCACGTCGAAGAACACCGGGTATTCGAACTGCTTCATGATGCCGAAGCCGAGCATGTCCACAACCAGGTTGTTGTAGCCGAAGCTCGAACCGCGCTCGCAGAGGATCAACTGATCGTTACCCGCTTCCACGCATTTGTTCAGGATGTGTTTCATTTCCTGAGGCGCGAGGAACTGGGCTTTCTTGATGTTGATCACCGCGCCGGTCTTGGCCATCGCGACCACGAGGTCGGTCTGGCGCGACAGGAAGGCCGGCAACTGGATGATGTCGCAGACTTCAGCAACGACCACGGCCTGATCCGGCTCGTGGACGTCGGTGATGATCGGCACGCCGAAGGCTTGCTTGATGTCCTGGAAAATCCGCATGCCTTCTTCCAGGCCCGGGCCACGGTAAGAGGTCACGGAGGAGCGGTTGGCCTTGTCGAAGCTGGCCTTGAACACATAAGGGATACCGAGTTTCTCGGTAACCTTGACGTACTCTTCGCAGACCTGCATCGCCATGTCACGGCTTTCCAGCACGTTCATGCCACCAAACAGCACCATTGGCTTGTCGTTGGCAATCTCGATATCGCCGACGCGGATAATCTTCTGGGCCATCAGGTTTTATGCCTTCTTCTGGTGTTGAGCCAAAGCCGCTTTAACAAAACCGCTGAACAACGGGTGACCGTCGCGAGGCGTCGAGGTGAACTCCGGGTGGAACTGGCAAGCCACGAACCATGGATGATCCGGCGCTTCAACCACTTCAACCAGCGCGCCATCACCGGAACGACCGGAGATCTTCAGGCCGGCTTCCATGATTTGCGGCAGCAGGTTGTTGTTCACTTCATAGCGATGACGGTGACGCTCGACGATCACGTCCTTGCCGTAGCAGCCATGAACCAGGGAACCCGGCTCCAGCAGGCAATCCTGCGCGCCGAGGCGCATGGTGCCGCCCAGGTCGGAGGTTTCGGTACGGGTTTCGACGGCGCCGGTGGCATCTTCCCACTCGGTGATCAGACCCACGACCGGGTGACCGCTTGCACGATCGAACTCGGTGGAGTTGGCGTCTTTCCAGCCCAGCACGTTACGAGCGAACTCGATCACGGCCACTTGCATGCCCAGGCAGATGCCCAGGTATGGAACCTTGTTTTCACGAGCGAATTGAACGGCAGTGATCTTGCCTTCCACGCCGCGCAGACCGAAACCACCAGGAACCAGAATCGCGTCCACACCTTCCAGCAGCGCGGTGCCCTGGTTTTCGATGTCTTCGGAATCGATGTAGCGCAGGTTGACCTTGGTGCGGTTGCTGATGCCGGCGTGACTCATCGCTTCGATCAGCGACTTGTAGGCGTCCAGCAGTTCCATGTACTTGCCGACCATGGCGATGGTGACTTCGTGCTCAGGGTTGAGCTTGGCGTCGACAACGGCTTCCCACTCGGACAGGTCGGCACCGCCGCACTGCAAGCCGAAGCGCTCGACCACAAAATCGTCCAGACCCTGGGAGTGCAGGATGCCCGGGATCTTGTAGATGGTGTCGGCGTCTTCCAGCGCGATCACCGCACGTTCTTCAACGTTGGTGAACTGGGCGATCTTGCGACGCGAGGAAATATCGATCGGGTGATCGGAGCGGCACACCAGCACGTCAGGTTGCAGACCGATGGAACGCAGTTCCTTCACCGAATGCTGGGTTGGCTTGGTTTTGGTTTCACCGGCAGTGGCGATGTACGGCACCAGCGTCAGGTGCATCAGCATCGCGCGCTTGGCGCCAACTTCGAAACGCAGCTGGCGGATGGCCTCGAGGAACGGTTGCGATTCGATGTCACCCACGGTGCCACCGATTTCGACCATCGCCACGTCGGCATCGCCTGCACCCTTGATGATGCGGCGCTTGATTTCGTCGGTGATATGCGGGATCACCTGGATGGTTGCACCCAGGTAGTCACCACGGCGCTCTTTGCGCAGCACGTGCTCGTAGACACGCCCCGTGGTGAAGTTGTTGTTCTGGGTCATGGTCGTGCGGATGAACCGCTCGTAGTGGCCCAGGTCCAGGTCGGTCTCGGCGCCGTCATGGGTGACGAACACCTCACCGTGCTGGAACGGGCTCATGGTGCCCGGGTCGACGTTGATGTACGGGTCCAGCTTCAGCATGGTGACCTTAAGTCCCCGCGCCTCCAGGATGGCCGCCAATGATGCCGATGCAATGCCTTTCCCCAAAGAAGAAACAACACCGCCCGTGACGAATATGTAGCGCGTCATGAAAAACCCTAGAAGTCTGCGTTAAAGCGGTCCGAGCCGCCGGGGGAAGCGAAGGAAGGCCGAAGCCCCCGATCACCTGCATTAATCACAGTGCACCTTTCAAAAAAACCGCCGCGTTGGGACAGACCGGGAGATGAAACACCGGTACGTTGCTCGCTACACATTTTTTGGAATCGCCCAGCAAAGACTGCTTGGTAATCGGCAACTCCTGCAATTCAGGCGAATCCACAGAAGTTGTATCAAGAAGGGAGCGTAGTCTACCGGAAAGCCCCTTTCAGCTCAAACCTTGATCTTCGATCGATGGCCGCCAATGCAAATGCCAGCCGCCGATCTCATCGCCGTCCAGCCCCCGAAGGTTCGCCACCGCCAGCAATTGCCCGTCTTTGTAGAGCAGCGGCAATCTGCCGCGCACGAATGACGGTACCCCGCGCTCATTAAGCAAACGCTTCAGGTCCCGATGGCCACGCCCCGGCAACGTCATCACCTCTCCCCCTTCACGATAGCGGATCTGCAACGGGCCATCGGGGATTTGTCCATTGAAGGTGAGCACACCGTTGTCCGCCAGAACCAGCGGCGCAGCAGGATTCAACCAGGCTCCAGCGGCAGGCACGGCGCGCAGCCAGCAACCGGACAGCCACCAGATGCGCCCGCCCGCCCGATGCAATTCTCCATCAGCCAACCGCCACACCGGGGAGGCATCACTGGTGGCATCACGTAAATTCGCCCAACCCGACCAATGGTCAGTGTCCGGCAGGCGAGTCAGCGGTTCGAGCCAGTGACTCAAGGCATTTCGCTGCCGGGCAGCGGAGAGTGCCGCGAGGGGAGCCAATGCCAGCGAGGGCAATCGCAACCAATCGAAGTCACTCGCCGAACCGGAGCAAGCCAGATCGATTTGCGCCAACTCATCGAGCAGTTCCTGCGCTTCACGCAGATGCGCAGCACTGCGGGCCATGGTCATCACCGCTTGGGGCCAACGCGCAGTCAGTAGCGGAAACACCTGATGACGCAGATAGTTGCGCGAGTGTTGTCGATCCTGATTCGAAGGATCTTCGATCCAGCTCAAACCCTGCTCGGTGGCGTAGGCCTCCAGTTCGGCCCGGGTGATGTCGAGTAATGGCCTTGAAAGGTATCCCTGCCCCAACACACGCTGATGCGGCATCCCCGACATCCCGCGCACGCCGGCACCCCGCAACAGTCGAAACAACAGGGTTTCTGCCTGATCGTCACGGTGCTGGGCAGTCAACAGCACTTCGTTGCACTGAAGGGCTTCTGTGAAGGCCTGATAACGCGCCTCCCGGGCCGCCCGCTCAAGACTGGCGCCCGACTGGACCTGCACCCGCACGACTTGCAGCGGCACACCCAACGCCGCACACACCGAATGGCAATGTTCAGGCCACGCATCCGCAGCGGCTTGAAGGCCGTGATGGACATGGATGGCGTTGAGCGCCGGCAGGGATTCGGTTTTGCAGAGTGTTGCCAGAAGGTGCAGCAGGACGGTGGAGTCGAGGCCACCGGAGAGGGCGATGTGCCAGGCTGTGGCGTTGCGCCAAGGCTCAAGATTCAACAAAAGCCGGGAACACAGATCACTCTTCGAAGGAGTCATAGAGATTGATCGTCCCTCATAAACCACTGCAGGCGCTGCCGCAGACTGCGGCAGCGCCTACAAGGGTATTGCGTTCAGTCGACTTACAGACCGTAGCTCATCAGTCGATCGTAACGGCGCTTGAGCAACGCTTCGTTGTCGAACTTCTTCAGCATCTTCAGTTGCGAGCTCAGCTCGGCACGGATCGACGCTGCGGCTGCGGCCGGATCACGGTGCGCGCCACCCAGTGGCTCGCCGATCACTTTATCCACAATACCCAGGCCTTTGAGGCGCTCGGCGGTGATGCCCATGGCTTCAGCGGCATCCGGCGCTTTCTCGGCGGTTTTCCACAGAATCGAAGCGCAACCTTCCGGCGAAATCACCGCGTAGGTCGAGTACTCCAGCATGTTCAGCTGATCGCAAACGCCAATGGCCAACGCACCACCGGAACCACCCTCACCGATCACGGTGGCGATGATTGGGGTTTTCAGGCGGGCCATGACACGCAGGTTCCAGGCAATCGCTTCGCTTTGGTTACGCTCTTCAGCGTCGATGCCAGGGTAGGCGCCCGGGGTATCGATGAAGGTCAGGATCGGCATCTTGAAGCGTTCGGCCATTTCCATCAGGCGGCACGCCTTGCGGTAGCCTTCCGGACGAGGCATGCCGAAGTTGCGGCGAACTTTTTCGCGCACTTCACGGCCTTTCTGGTGACCGATGATCATCACCGGCTGGTTGTCCAGGCGGGCAATACCGCCGACGATGGCAGCGTCGTCGGAGAAGTGACGGTCACCGTGCAATTCATCGAACTCGGTGAAGATGTGTTCGATGTAGTCCAGGGTGTACGGACGCTTCGGGTGGCGCGCCAGACGTGCGATCTGCCAGCTGGTCAGCTTGCCGAAAATGTCTTCGGTCAGCGTCTTGCTCTTGTCCTGCAGGCGGGAGATCTCATCGCCGATATTCAGCGAATTGTCATTACCGACCAAGCGCAACTCTTCGATCTTGGCTTGCAGGTCGGCGATCGGCTGTTCGAAATCTAGAAAATTCGGGTTCATAGGCGTCCGTCTTGGGTCGAGTCCCAAGTGATCTTGGGCCGGCCGGTTGTCTATTCGCGCCCTACCTTAAGGGAGAGGCGCGTTGAGGTCGAGATTAAAAATTCTGGTCATGCTCAGGATGCGTGATGGCACCCTGACCGTTAACGGTATTGGAGGAAGACGTTGTCTCGCCCGAACTGGTCACGCAAGGCTTGAATCAACGCATCCGCCGGATCGATTCTCCAGCCTTCGCCGAACTGCAGCATGGCCTTCGCATCGGGGCTGGTGTAGTCCATGGTGATCGGACAGGCACCGCGATGACGCTTCAACAAATCACCCAGCCAGCGAAGCTGATCGCCCTTGAGGTCCTTGGCGTGCAGCTTCAAACGCAGACTCTCGGCCAGGTTGGTGCGCGCATCCTCCATGCTCATCACTCGCTTGACTCGAAGGCGCAGCCCACCGGAGAAGTCGTCATTACTGACCTCGCCTTCGACCACCACCATCGCATCGGTCTGCAAGAGTGACTGCGCGGAGTGGAACGCATCGGCAAACAGCGACGCCTCGATCCGGCCAGAGCGGTCGTCAAGGGTGATGAACCCCATCTTGTCGCCTTTTTTATTCTTCATGACCCGCAGGGCGATGATCATGCCCGCAACGGTCTGCGTATCGCGGGCCGGTTTCAGGTCGATGATGCGCTGACGGGCGAAACGGCGGATTTCGCCTTCATATTCGTCGATCGGGTGACCGGTCAGATACAGGCCAAGCGTGTCTTTCTCGCCCTTGAGCCGTTCCTTGAGCGTCAGCTCCTTGGCTTTGCGATGGTTGCCGTAGACATCGGCGTCTTCCTCAACGAACAGGCCACCAAACAGGTCGGCGTGGCCGCTGTCGTGGGTGCGGGCGGTTTGTTCGGCGGCCTTGATCGCTTCTTCCATCGCGGTCAGCAGGACGGCGCGGTTGCGGTCGATGTTGGCCTGATAGGCTTTTTGTTCATCGTGGAAGTAAGGGCCGAGACGGTCCAGCGCGCCGCTGCGGATCAAGCCGTCGAGGGTCCGCTTGTTGATGCGCTTGAGGTCGACCCGGGCGCAGAAGTCGAACAGATCCTTGAACGGACCGTCCTGACGCGCCTCGGTGATCGCCTCGACCGGCCCCTCGCCGACGCCCTTGATGGCACCCAGACCGTAAATGATCCGGCCTTCGTCGTTCACCGTGAACTTGAACTCCGAGGTGTTCACATCCGGCGCGTCGAGGCGCAGCTTCATGGTGCGAATTTCTTCGATCAAGGTCACGACCTTGTCGGTGTTGTGCATGTCCGCCGACAGTACCGCAGCCATGAATGGCGCCGGGTAATGGGTTTTCAACCAGGCGGTCTGGTAGGAAACCAGACCGTATGCGGCGGAGTGAGACTTGTTAAAGCCGTAACCGGCGAATTTTTCTACCAGGTCGAAAATGTTACCGGCAAGGTCGGCGTCGATATTGTTGGTCTTGCAACCGTCAATGAAACCGCCGCGTTGCTTGGCCATTTCTTCGGGTTTTTTCTTACCCATGGCTCGACGCAACATGTCCGCGCCGCCGAGGGTGTAACCGGCCATCACCTGGGCAATCTGCATCACCTGTTCCTGATACAGGATGATGCCGTAAGTCGGCGCCAATACAGGTTTCAAGCCTTCGTACTGGTAGTCCGAGTGCGGGTACGCCAATTCGGCGCGACCATGCTTACGGTTGATAAAGTCGTCAACCATGCCGGACTGCAGCGGGCCCGGGCGGAACAGAGCTACCAGTGCGATCAAGTCTTCCAGGCAGTCGGGCTTGAGCTTTTTGATCAGCTCTTTCATGCCGCGCGATTCAAGCTGGAACACCGCCGTGGTTTCAGCTTTTTGCAGCAACGTGTACGTCGGTTTGTCGTCGAGCGGGATGAACGCGATGTCCAGCGGTGGCTCGTCGACCTTGGCGCGGTCGCGATTGATGGTCTTCAGCGCCCAGTCGATCACCGTCAACGTCCGCAGACCGAGGAAGTCGAACTTCACCAGACCGGCCGCTTCAACGTCATCCTTGTCGAACTGGGTTACCAGACCGTCACCGGCTTCGTCGCAATAAATCGGCGAGAAGTCGGTCAATTTGGTCGGCGCGATGACCACACCACCGGCGTGCTTGCCGACGTTACGCACAACACCTTCGAGCTTGCGGGCCATCTCCCAGATTTCCGCAGCCTCTTCATCGACCTTGATGAAGTCGCGCAGGATCTCTTCCTGCTCGTAGGCTTTTTCCAGGGTCATGCCGACTTCGAACGGAATCATCTTCGACAGACGATCCGCCAGGCCATAAGACTTGCCCTGCACCCGCGCCACGTCACGCACCACGGCTTTTGCCGCCATGGAACCGAAGGTGATGATCTGGCTTACCGCGTTGCGGCCATACTTCTCGGCCACGTAGTCGATCACCCGGTCACGACCATCCATGCAGAAGTCGACGTCGAAGTCGGGCATCGATACCCGTTCCGGGTTGAGGAAACGTTCGAACAGCAGGTCATATTCCAGCGGGTCGAGGTCGGTGATCTTCTGTACGTAGGCCACCAGCGATCCGGCACCCGACCCCCGGCCAGGACCAACCGGCACGCCGTTGCTCTTGGCCCACTGGATGAAGTCCATCACGATCAGGAAGTAACCCGGGAAGCCCATCTGGATGATGATATCCAGTTCGAAATTCAGCCGGTCGACATAGACCTGACGCTTGGCTTCGTAGTCTTCGGTGGTGTCCTTGGGCAGCAGAACGCTAAGCCGCTCCTCCAGACCATCAAAGGACACCTTGCGGAAATACTCGTCGATGGTCATGCCATCGGGGATCGGGAAGTTGGGCAGGAAGTGCGTACCCAGCTTCACTTCGATATTGCAGCGCTTGGCGATCTCGACGGTGTTTTCCAGCGCTTCGGGAATATCGCTGAACAGCTCAGCCATTTCATCGGCGCTTTTGAGGTACTGCTGATCGCTGTAGTTCTTCGAGCGTCGCGGATCGTCGAGGGCGCGGCCCTCACCGATGCACACGCGGGTTTCGTGGGCGGCGAAGTCTTCCTGCTTGATGAAGCGCACATCGTTGGTGGCCACGAGCGGCGCACCGAGCTTCTCGGCCAGGGCCACGGCGCCGTGCAGTTGCTCTTCATCGTTAGGGCGGTTGGTGCGCTGGATTTCCAGATAAAAACGATCCGGGAACACGGCCATCCACTCGCGAGCCAGGGTTTCGGCTTCGTCCGGATTGCCGCTGAGCATGGCCTGGCCGATTTCGCCCTCTTTGGCCGCCGACAGCATGATCAAGCCTGCGCTGGCTTCGGCCACCCACTCGCGCTCGATGATGACCGCGCCATTGCGCTGACCGTCGATAAAGCCGCGGGAAATCAGTTCGGTGAGGTTGCGATAGCCTTCGGCGTTCATCACCAGCAGGCTGATCCGGCTCAGTGCGTTGTCCGGATCCTTGTTCGACAGCCACAGGTCGGCGCCGCAGATCGGCTTGATCCCGGCACCCATGGCGTTTTTATAGAATTTGACCAGGGAACACATGTTGTTCTGATCGGTGACCGCTACGGCAGGCATGTTCATGCCGACCAGGGTCTTGACCAGCGGTTTGATCCGCACCAGACCGTCGACCAGGGAGTATTCAGTGTGCAGGCGTAGATGAACGAATGAAGCCGGCATAGTGATCCTGTCTGTGAACGTGAAGACAACAAGGCCCGGATTGTACCGGGCCTTGGTAGAAAAAATCAGCCTTGCAACTAACTCTCGATGAGACCTTCTCGCGCTTCATACGCCAGCCGCACCGGGGCAAACGAACGCCGGTGAATCGGGGTTGGGCCGAGACGGGCGAGCGCTTCCAGATGAACGGGTGTCGGATAGCCTTTGTGACCGCCAATGCCGTAACCCGGGTAGATCAATTCGAACGCGGCCATTTCCCGGTCTCGACTGACCTTGGCCAGAATCGATGCGGCGGCGATGGCTGGAACCTTGCTATCGCCCTTGACCACGGCCTCGGAGCGCATCGGCAGTTTCGGGCAACGGTTGCCGTCAATCATCGCCAGCTTCGGCTGAATGTGCAGACCGGCGATCGCGCGCTGCATGGCCAGCATGGTGGCGTGCAGGATATTCAGCTCGTCGATTTCTTCGACTTCGGCACGGGCGATACACCAGCTCAGGGCTTTTTCGCAGATTTCGTCGTAGAGCTTTTCGCGACGGGCTTCGGTGAGTTTTTTCGAGTCGTTCAAGCCAAGAATCGGACGGTTCGGATCAAGAATCACCGCCGCCGTGACCACGGCGCCACAGAGTGGGCCCCGCCCCACTTCATCAACACCGGCAACCAACTCTTCGACTTCGGCGACCAAGGTGAAATCCAGCCCCATCTGCATGCTTGTTTTACTCATTGTACTTGGCCGATCAAGTTCAGCACTGCGTCCGCAGCCTGGTTGGAGGCATCCCGACGCAAGGTCCGGTGAATTTCATCAAAGCCGCGGGTCTGCTCTTCACCACCATCAATCAGGGGCGACAGGGTCTGGGCCAACGCTTCGACCGTCGCATCATCCTGTAGCAACTCAGGCACCAGCAGGCGCTGGGCCAACAGGTTCGGCAAGGAGACGTAGGGGCTTTTCACCATGCGCTTGAGAATCCAGAACGTCAGTGGCGCCAGACGGTAGGCAACCACCATCGGCCGCTTGTACAGCAATGCCTCAAGCGTTGCGGTTCCGGAGGCAATCAGCACGGCATCGCAAGCGGCCAGGGCCAGATGGGACTTGCCATCGAGCAAGGTCAGCGGCAGATCACGGCCGGCCAACAACTCTTCAAGCTGCGCCCGCCGCTGAGGGCTGGCGCAAGGCATGACGAACCGCACACCGGGGCGCATGGCTCGCAAGCGCTGGGCAGTATCGAGAAACAATGCGCCGAGTCGACTGACTTCGCCGCCACGACTGCCCGGCATTAGCGCCACCAACGGTCCGTCGGGCAAGCCCAGTTCTGCCCGTGCAGCGCAGCGATCAGCTTCGAGCGGTATCGTATCGGCCAACGAGTGCCCGACGAACCGTACCGGCACGCCTTTCTCTTCGTAGAATTTCGCTTCGAACGGCAGCAGCGTCAGCATCAAGTCGCAACCCTCGCGAATCTTCAGCACCCGCTTCTGCCGCCAGGCCCATACCGACGGGCTGACGTAATGCACGGTTTTGATTCCGGCCTGACGCAGCTTGAGTTCGATATTGAGGTTGAAGTCCGGCGCGTCGATACCGATGAACACATCGGGTTTCGCGGCGATCAGGTCGGCGACCAGCTTCTTGCGCCGCGCGAGCAGTTCGCGCAACCGGCCCAGCACTTCCACCAGGCCCATGACGGACAGACGCTCCATCGGAAAATAAGACGTCAGGCCCTCGGCCTGCATCAACGGACCACCGACACCGATGAATTCGACAGCCGGGTGGCGAGCCTTGAGCGCGCGCATGAGACCCGCGCCAAGGATGTCGCCGGAAGCCTCGCCCGCTACCAGCGCTATACGCAGACTGGCCATGATTAGCGGGTGATGCCGCGGGTCGAAGACAGGATGGAGTCGCGGAATACGGCCACTTCCGGAAACTGCGCAGAAGGTTCGACCAGTTCGTTGAGCGCCTGCTCGACGGTCAGACCCTGGCGGTAAACCACCTTGTAGGCTCGACGCAACGCATGGATGGCGTCCTCACTGAAACCACGACGACGCATGCCTTCGAAGTTCATGCTGCGGGCTTCGGCAGGGTTTCCGAACACCGTGACATACGCAGGGACGTCCTTGCCAATGGCCGTGCCCATGCCGGAAAAGCTGTGGGCGCCAATGTTGCAGTACTGGTGAACCAGGGTGAAACCGGACAGGATCGCCCAGTCTTCCACGTGCACATGGCCAGCCAGCGCAGTGTTGTTGACCAGAATGCAATGGTTGCCAATGACGCTGTCGTGACCGATATGGGCATAGGCCATGATCAGGTTGTGATCGCCAAGGGTAGTTTCCGAGCGATCCTGAACGGTGCCACGGTGGATGGTCACGCCTTCGCGGATGACGTTGTGATCACCAATGACCAGGCGGGTTTCTTCGCCTTTGTATTTCAAGTCAGGTGTGTCTTCGCCCACCGAGGAAAACTGGTAGATGCGATTATGCTTACCGATTCGGGTCGGGCCTTTGAGGATCACGTGCGGCCCGATGACTGTACCCTCGCCGATTTCCACACCTGCGCCGATGATCGACCAAGGGCCGACCTCGACGCCGTCGGCCAGAACGGCCGTCGGATCGATGATTGCGCGAGAGTCAATCAAACTCATAGCTTGCGTTCCGCACAGATGATTTCAGCCGAGCAGACCGGTTTGCCATCGACCGAAGCCTGGCATTCGAACTTCCAGATCTGGCGCTTGCAGCTCAGGAACTTGGCTTCGAGAATCAACTGATCACCCGGCAGTACCGGCTGACGGAAGCGCAGCTTGTCGGAGCCTACGAAGTAGTAGAGCGTGCCATCGGCCGGCTTTACGTCGAGCATTTTGAATCCAAGGATCCCGGCAGCCTGAGCCATCGCCTCGATGATCAACACGCCCGGCATGATTGGATGCGCAGGGAAGTGACCATTGAAGAATGGTTCGTTGATGCTGACATTCTTGTAGGCGCGAATGCGCTTGCCTTCCACATCCAGATCCACGACCCGGTCCACCAGCAGGAACGGGTAACGGTGAGGCAGGTATTCGCGAATCTCGTTGATGTCCATCATTTCGGGGGGAAGCCTATGTAAAGATTGGGAGCGCGCGACTGATGCGCACTCCTCTAGCAAATCAAGGGAGGCAGTCTAGCGGCTGTGCACACTTGATATGGAAATGGTATCAGCCATCTGATGAAGCATTACCGTCAGGGGTCACTTCCCCTACTTGCTTTTCCAGCTGTCGCAGACGTCGCGCGATATCATCGAGCTGACGAAGGCGGGCCGCGCTTTTGCGCCACTCGGCTGCCGGCTGCATGGCCGTACCGGATGAGTAAGCGCCCGCCTCGGTAATCGAATGGGTCACCATGGTCATGCCGGTGATGAAAACGTTGTCGCAAACTTCGATGTGCCCTACCAGCCCGACACCACCGGCCAGCATGCAGTGCTTGCCGATTTTGGTACTGCCGGAGATGCCCACGCACGCCGCCATGGCAGTGTGGTCACCCACCTGAACGTTGTGGGCAATCTGGATCTGGTTGTCGAGCTTCACGCCATTGCCAATGATGGTATCGGCCAATGCACCGCGGTCAATGGCGGTGTTCACGCCAATTTCCACATCATCGCCAATCAATACACCACCGATCTGGGCGATTTTCTGCCAGATACCTTTCTCGTTGGCAAAACCGAAACCTTCGCCACCGAGTACTGCACCCGACTGAATCACCACACGCTTGCCGACACGAACGTCGTGATACAGCGTGACACGCGGCGCAAGCCAACCACCTTCACCGATTTCACTCCGCGCGCCGATAAAGCAGTGCGCGCCTACAGTGACACCGGCTGCAATACGCGCCGAACCTTCAATGACCGCAAAGGCCCCGACGCTCGCCGTTGGGTCAACCACCGCATCCGCCGCAATCACCGCTGACGGGTGAATACCCGCAGCTGCCTTGGGCTTGGGATCGAACAGATGAGAAACACGGGCGTAGGCTGCGTACGGATCAGGCACCACCAGCGCATTACCGGCAAATCCTTCGGCATCAGCGGCTTTCAGCAACAAAGCTGCGGCCTGACTGCCTGCCAGGTATTTACGGTACTGGGGGTTTGCAAGAAAGCTCAACTGAGCTGGGCCAGCCTCCTGCAAGGTGGCTAGCCCAGTGATTTCTTTCTCCGGGTCACCACGCAATGTGGCGCCGAGGAACTCGGCCAACTGGCCGAGTTTAATAGTCGCGGTCATGGATTACTTCAGCTGATTCATGCGCTCGATAACCTGGCGCGTGATGTCGTATTGAGGCTTGACATCAATTACTGCGCCACGCTCGAAGACCAGGTCAAAAGCACCTTTCTTGATGACTTCTTCCACAGCGCTGTCCAGTTTCGGCTTGAGCTGCTTCAGCATTTCACGGTCGGCAACGGCTTTTGCTTCGTTCAATTCTTTGGACTGGAACTGGAAGTCACGGGCCTTTTGCTTGAACTCAAGCTCCAGACGCTCGCGCTCGCCTTGCTGCATTTTGTCACCGCCAGCCATCAGACGATCCTGAATACCCTTGGCGCTGCTTTCCAGCGTCTTGAGTTTGGTCAGTTGAGGACCGAACTTCTTCTCGGCATCCACGGCGTACTTCTTGGCTGCGTCGGACTCCAGCAACGCCATCTGATAGTTCAGAACGGCGATTTTCATGTCGGCAAATGCCGGACCTGCTACCAGTACGGAAGCGAGGAGAACCAATTGAGTCAACTTACGCACGATGCACTCCTACAAAATCCATTGTCGTTATCTTGGGTCAGACGCTTAGAACGTCTGGCCGAGGGAGAATTGGAACACTTGAGTTTCAGCGTCATCCGGTTCCTTGACTGGCATTGCCAGGGCGAAACTCAGAGGACCCAGTGCGGTGACCCAGGTCACACCCACACCGACGGAACTGGCCATATTACTCAGGCTGATGTCATTGCATTGGGTGTTGGACTTCGTGCCATCCGCTCTGACGGTATCCGAGCAAGATGAATCGAATACGTTACCCACATCCCAGAACAGCGAGGTACGCAGCGAACGCTGATCCTTGATGAACGGCAGCGGGAACAGAACCTCCACACCCCCCTGGATCAGGACATTACCGCCGAACGGCAGCGGATCCTGGTCCGGGTCGAGCTGCGTGCCAGGGTTCTTGCCGGTACTTGGCGTACTGCGCGGCCCCAGGGTGCTGTCCTTGAAGCCACGTACCGAGTTGAAACCACCAGCATAGTAGTTTTCGTAGAATGGCAAGCCATCGGTCGAACCGTAACCGTCGCCATACCCCAGCTCAGTGTGCAGGCGCATGGTGTAGTTCTCGCTCAATGGCTGGAACAACTGGCCACGGTAATCGAGCTTGAAGAATGACAGGTCGCTGCCTGGTGTAGTCGTTTCCAGCACCAGGCTTTGGGAGTGACCGCGCGTTGCGAGCACGCCCTTGTTCAGGGTGGACTCGGACCAACCGGCCGAGGCCTTGAAGTTCAGGTACTTGTCGCCTTCCTGCTCAACGAAGTCGAAGATCTCGTCAACGGTGTACACACCCGTCTTGATCTCGTCCTGCTGCGCGGTCAGACCGAAGGTCAGACGCGAAGTCTCGCTGATCGGGTAACCAACGCTCACACCCGCGCCCAAGCTGTCTACGGAGTAGCTCGCTACGTCGACATCGAGGTCGTCATAGTCGGTGGTGCGGTAGAACACGTTGTAACCCAGGCTCACGCCATCAGCGGTCCAGTAGGGGTCGACATAACCGAAGTTATAGCGGCTCTGGTATTCGCTTTTGGTCAAGCCGACGCTGACCTTGTTACCGGTACCCAGGAAGTTGTTCTGAGTGATCGAACCACCCAGGATCAAACCGGCGCTCTGGGCAAAACCGACGCTCGCGGTGATCGAACCGGAAGCCTGCTCTTCAACGCTGTAGTTAACGTCAACCTGGTCATCGACACCCGGTACGGCCGGGGTTTCGACGTTGACTTCCTTGAAGAAGCCCAGACGCTCCAGACGGGTCTTGGACTGGTCGATCAGGTAGGTCGAAGCCCAGCCGCCTTCCATTTGACGCATTTCACGACGCAGCACTTCGTCTTCGGACTTGGTGTTGCCACGGAAGTTGATGCGATTCACATAAGCACGCTTGCCAGGATCGACTGCAAACGTGATGTCTACCGTATGGTCGTCATCGTGCGGTTGAGGTACACCGTTGACGTTGGCGAAGGTATAGCCTTCGTTACCCAGTCGACGAGTGATCAGCTCGGAGGTCGTGGTCATCAGCTTGCGCGAGAACACCTGACCCTTTTGCACCAGCAGCAAGGACTTGACCTGGTCTTCAGGGACTTTCAGGTCGCCACTCAGCTTCACGTCACGAACGGTGTATTTCTCGCCTTCGTTGACGTTGACGGTGATGTAGACGTGTTTCTTGTCCGGCGTGATGGACACCTGGGTCGAAGCGATATCCATGTTGATATAGCCACGGTCCAGGTAGTAGGAACGCAGACGCTCCAGGTCACCGGACAGCTTTTCACGTGCGTACTTGTCATCGTTCTTGAAGAACGACAACCAGTTGGTGGTCTTGAGTTCGAACAGGTCGATCAGGTCTTCGTCGGGGAAGACGGTGTTGCCCACCACGTTGATGTGCTGGATCGCGGCAACGGTACCTTCGTTGATATTGACCTTCAGCGCGACGCGGTTGCGCGGCTGCGGTACCACTTCGGTATCGACGGTAGCCGAGTAGCGGCCCTGAGCGACGTACTGACGTTGCAGTTCGTTACGCACACCTTCAAGCGTCGCGCGCTGGAAGATCTCGCCTTCGGCCAGACCGGATTGTTTGAGGCCTTTCATCAGGTCTTCGGTAGAGATCGCCTTGTTACCTTCGATCTCGATACTGGCGACCGACGGGCGCTCGACTACCGTGATGACAAGGACATTGCCGTCACGGCCCAGCTGGATATCTTGAAAGAAACCGGTTTTGAACAACGCACGAGTGGATTCCACCAGGCGACGATCATCCGCCTGTTCACCGACGTTCAACGGCAAAGCACCAAAGACACTACCCGCGGAGACCCGCTGGAGGCCATTGACGCGAATATCAGAGATAGTGAAGGACTCGGCGTGAACTTCGGCGATCATCAATACGGTGAGAACCGCAGTTAGCAGCAGACGTTTCATGAAGTCCTTTCTTATTCCAACTGGCAATAAACAAACTGCCGCAAAATGCGGCAGATTCGCAATTCAGCGAAGCGTTACAGTCGACCCAGATCATTGACCAGAGCAAGCAACATCACCCCGATCACCAAACTGATACCGATCTGTATCCCCCAACCCTGCACCCGATCTGACAAGGGACGACCACGCGCCCACTCGATCAGATAAAACAACAAATGTCCCCCATCCAGTACCGGAATGGGCAACAGATTCAGAACCCCCAGGCTAATACTCAGATAAGCAAGGAAATTCAGGAAATCAGCAACACCCGACTGGGCCGAAGCGCCCGCCACTTTAGCAATGGTTATCGGTCCACTCAAGTTTTTTACCGAGAGCTCACCGAACAACATTTTCTTGAGCGAATCAAGGGTCAGCACACTCATGGTCCAAGTGCGTCGAGCGCCTTCGCCGATTGCGGCCAATGGGCCGTAGCTGACTTCGCGAATCATCTCCGGCGGCCACTCAACCGCTTTTACTCCAGCCCCCAGATAGCCACTGGGTGCTTTGCTCTGACCACGAGAAGCCAATGTCACCGGGACGTCGATTTGAGCACCGTCACGCTCGACCCGCAGCATGATCTTGCTATCAGGCTGTTTGCGGACGGTATCCACCACCTGCTGCCAATCATCCAGCGAGCGACCATCGAGAGCCAGCAAACGGTCACCGGTTTTCAGCCCGGCAGCCTGAGCAGGGCCCTTTGGATCGAGCTCAGCCAACACGGGCGGCAATGCCGGACGCCATGGGCGGATACCCAACGAATGGATCGGATCAGGCTCATCAGCGCCCTTGAGCCATTTATTCAGCACCAGCTCACGGGGCGTGTCGACCGTAGAACCTTGCTCGCGAACCACAATTTGCAGCGAACCGCTTTCCCCCAGACGGCGGACCAACTGCAAATTCACCGCTCCCCAGCCGGAAGTCGCCTCACCATCAATGGCCACGATTTCCTGGCCCGGGTTCAACCCTGCCTTGGCCGCAATGCTGCCAGACTCGACAGCACCAATGACCGGACGCACCTGGTCGCTGCCAAGCATTGCCAACACCCAGAAAAACACCAGGGCCAGCAGGAAGTTGGCAATCGGCCCCGCCGCTACGATAGCGATGCGCTGACGGACGGTTTTGCGGTTGAAGGATTGATCGATCTGATCGAGCGGCACTTCGCCTTCGCGCTCGTCGAGCATCTTCACGTAGCCACCCAGAGGGATGGCTGCCACCACAAACTCGGTGCCTTGCTTGTCATGCCAGCGCAGAAGCGGCATGCCAAAGCCTACGGAGAAACGCAGCACTTTGACCCCACAGCGACGCGCGACCCAAAAATGGCCGAACTCGTGGAAGGTAACCAGCACACCCAGTGCGACCAGGGTGCCGACAATCATATAGAGCGCGCTCATCTACTTTCTCCGCAATCCTATCCGCTGCTGCCTCGCCCAATGCATACGGGCATTTACCGCCCGTGACGGCTCAGCCATTGCCCGGCCAACTGTCGCGCCCTCGCGTCGGCGATGAACACCGCCTCAAGATCGTCGACCGCGACTACGGCTTCCAGATTCAATACTTCCTCGATAATACTCGCGATTTCCGGGTAACGAACCCGTCCATCGAGAAATGCTGTCACCGCCACTTCATTCGCTGCATTGAGCATGGCGGGAGCACTATTACCGGCTTCAGCCGCTTGTCGCGCTAATCGCAGGCACGGGAAGCGCTCTTCGTCGGGCGTCTGGAAATCCAGGCGCGCAATGGCAAACAGGTCCAGCGGCGCAACCCCCGAATCAATTCGTTCGGGCCAGGCCAGCGCGTTGGCAATGGGTGTACGCATGTCCGGATTGCCCAACTGCGCCAATACCGAACCGTCGATATAGTCGACCAGCGAGTGAATCACGCTCTGCGGATGAATCACCACTTCTACCTGCGACGGCTTGGCATCGAACAACCAGCAGGCTTCGATCAACTCAAGGCCCTTGTTCATCATGCTGGCCGAATCCACGGAAATCTTGCGACCCATGGACCAGTTCGGGTGCGCACACGCCTGCTCAGGGGAAACATGCGCCAACTCGGCCAGGGGTGTCTGTCGGAACGGACCACCGGAGGCTGTCAGCAAAATACGACGCACGCCCACATTGCTTAGACCACGAGAAAAATCCAGCGGCATGCACTGGAAAATCGCGTTGTGCTCACTGTCGATCGGCAGCAACACCGATCCACTTTTGCGTACGGCCTGCATGAACAAAGCGCCGGACATGACCAGCGCTTCTTTGTTGGCCAGAAGAATTTTCTTGCCAGCCTCGACCGCCGCCAGGGTCGGGCGCAACCCCGCCGCACCGACAATAGCCGCCATGACTGCATCGACTTCAGGATCGGAAGCCACCTGACACAGCCCTTCCTCGCCGACCAGCACACGGGTCGAAAGGCCCGCAGCAAGCAGATCATCCTGCAAGCGCCGAGCAGCACCGGCCTCGGGCACCACGGCAAACCGTGGCGAGTGACGCACACAAAGCGCAAGCAGTTCACTCAAACGAGTGAACCCACTCAGGGCAAACACTTGATAACGCGCTGGATGCCGCGCAATAACGTCGAGGGTGCTCAGGCCAATCGAACCCGTAGCCCCCAAAACGGTAATCTGCTGTGGGCAACTCATGGCGCCGCCATCCACAGCAGCACGGCAAACACCGGAATGGCTGCTGTCAGGCTATCGATCCGATCCAGCACACCACCGTGACCCGGCAGCAGGTTACTGCTGTCCTTGATCCCGGACTGGCGCTTGAACATGCTTTCCGTGAGGTCGCCCACCACCGAAACAAACACGATGACGGCCGCGCCGACCAGCCCCATCAGCAGCTCTGCGAAACTCCAGTCACGTGAAACACCGACGATTGCAGTGATGACCAGGCTCAACAACAAGCCGCCATACACCCCTTCCCAGCTTTTGCCGGGACTGACTTGCGGGGCCAGCTTGCGCTTACCGAAGGCCCGGCCGGAAAAGTACGCACCGATATCGGCGCCCCAGACCAGTACCATCACCGCCATGATCAACCAGTTACCCAACGGTTCCTGCTTGATCTGCACCAGCCCTTGCCAGGCCGGCAGTAAAATCAGCAGCCCGATGACCAGCTTGCACGCTGCACTGGCCCAGTGCTCGCTGCTGCGGGGGTACGTCAGCACCAGATACGTCGCCACACCCCACCAGAGCACCGACGCGCCCAACACCCAAGGTGCCAGGCCCGGCAAGATATGCATGACAAACAGTATTGCCGCGACAACCACAGCGTACGCGACCCGAATCGGCTGAGCGGTAAAGCCTGCCAAACGAGCCCATTCCCAGGCACCAAGGGTCACGACCAGACCGATAAACAGCGCAAAACCGGACCCCTCCAGCAGGAAAAACCCGCAGAGGGCAATCGGCAGCAGGATCAGCGCGGTGATGATTCGTTGTTTAAGCATTAAACCCGGGCTCCAGCCTCGACCTGCTCGCTCGTTTTACCGAAGCGACGCTGGCGGGATGCGAAATCGGCCAGCGCGTTACGCATGGCATCGTGTTTGAAGTCCGGCCAGAACAGGTCGGAAAAGTACAACTCGGCGTAGGCCAGCTGCCACAGCAGGAAGTTGCTGATGCGGTGCTCGCCACCGGTGCGGATGCACAGATCCGGCAACGGCAGGTCGCCGGTTGCCAGGCAGGTCTGCAGCAACTCCGGCGTGATGTCTTCCGGACGCAGGTGCCCAGCCTGAACTTCTCGAGCCAGTCGCTGCGCGGCTTGCGCGATATCCCACTGACCGCCGTAGTTGGCGGCGATCTGCAGAACGAAACGATTGGCACCGGCCGTCATGGTCTCGGCCTCACGCATGGCTGCCTGAAGCTCGGGATGGAAGCGCGAACGATCACCAATGATGCGTAAACTGATGTTGTTGTCGTTGAGGCGCTTGGCCTCACGACGCAACGCCTTGAAGAACAAATCCATCAATGCACTGACTTCATCGGCCGGGCGCTGCCAGTTCTCACTGGAAAACGCGAACAGGGTCAATACTTCGACCCCGGACTCAGCACACACCTCAATGACCGCGCGAACCGCGTCCACGCCCGCCTTATGCCCGGCAACGCCTGGCATAAAGCGTTTTTTTGCCCAGCGATTATTACCATCCATGATGATCGCGACATGACGCGGCACTGATGCCGGCGCAGTCTTCTTGGTCTTTTCCATGAAAGCTCGACCCTTATACGGCCATCAGGTCTTTTTCTTTCTGCGCCAAATCCGCGTCGATTTTTGCCACGAATTTCTTGGTCAGATCGTCGATTTCGCCCGTAGCGCGACGCTCTTCGTCTTCACTGATGGCCTTTTCCTTGACCAGATCCTTGAGCTGGCTGTTCGCATCGCGACGGATGTTGCGCACGGCAACACGAGCGTCTTCAGCAACATCACGGGCCTGCTTGGTGAAGCCCTTGCGGGTTTCTTCGGTCAGGGCCGGCATGGAGATCAGCAGCAGTTCGCCAAGGTTGGTCGGGTTCAGGTTCAAACCTGCGCTACCGATGGCCTTGTCGACGGCACCCAGCATGTTGCGTTCAAAGGCAACCACTTGCAGGGTACGGGCGTCCTTAACGGTGATGTTGGCCACTTGCTTGATCGGGGTGTCGGAGCCGTAGTACGGCACCATCACACCTTCCAGAATGCTTGGGTGCGCCTGGCCGGTACGAATACGGCCGAAGTTGTGCGCCAGCGATTCGACGGATTTCTGCATGCGCTCTTGAGCGTCTTTCTTGATTTCGTTGATCATTGTTGGCCTTCCTCGATCAGGGTCCCTTCAGCGCCGCCATGCACGATGTTCAGCAGGGCGCCGGGCTTGTTCATGTTAAATACGCGCAGCGGCATCTTGTGGTCGCGGCACAGACAAATGGCCGTCAGATCCATCACGCCCAGCTTGCGATCCAGCACTTCATCGTAGGTCAGATGATCGAACTTCTCGGCATGCGGGTCTTTGAATGGGTCCGCGGTGTAAACGCCATCGACCTTGGTCGCCTTGAGCACGACATCGGCATCGATTTCGATTGCACGCAGGCAAGCTGCCGAATCCGTGGTGAAGAACGGATTACCGGTACCCGCCGCGAAAATCACGACTTCCTTGGCGTTCAGGTGACGCATGGCTTTGCGACGATCATAGTGATCGGTCACACCCACCATGGAAATGGCCGACATCACGATGGCCGAGATATTGGCACGTTCCAGCGCGTCGCGCATGGCCAGGGCGTTCATCACAGTGGCCAGCATGCCCATGTGGTCGCCTGTCACCCGATCCATGCCTGCTGCGCTCAGCGCTGCACCACGGAACAGGTTGCCGCCGCCGATGACCAGACCGACCTGAACGCCGATACCGACCAACTGGCCAACTTCCAGTGCCATGCGATCCAGAACTTTCGGGTCGATCCCGAACTCTTCCGAGCCCATCAGGGCCTCGCCGCTAAGCTTGAGTAGAATGCGTTTATAGCGAGCCTGATAACCACTGCCCTGCTGAGCCATTGCGAATCTCTCCTGCGGCGTATTTTAAAAATTCTTTGCGAGCTGTTTACAGCTGGCGTTCACTCTAACTGGCGCTGCGTCAGCGCCATCGGAACATGGCTTTGTAAGCCAGTTCCCAACGGAAACCAATAAAAAACTGGTCCCCATCTGAAAAGAGGCTGCGCGCGTGAGCGGGCAGCCTCTTCAGGGCGACAGTTAAAAAACCGTCTTATTGCTTGGCAGCAGCCAGTTGAGCAGCAACTTCTTCAGCGAAGTTATCAACTGGTTTCTCGATGCCTTCGCCTACTTTGAAGTAGGTGAAGGATACGATTTCAGCGCCGGCTTTCTTGGCCAATGCACCCACGGTGATTTCCGGGTTCATGACGAAAGCTTGCTCAACCAGGCTGGCTTCAGCCAGGAACTTGGTGATACGGCCAGCGATCATCTTCTCGACGATTTCAGCTGGCTTGCCTTTCATCTTGTCTTCGTTCAGCGACAGGAAAACGGCTTTCTCACGCTCGATGGCTTCTGGCGAAACCTGCGATGGCAGCAGGAACTCAGGGTTGCTTGCAGCCACGTGCATGGCGATCTCTTTGGCCAGCTGAACATCGCCGCCCTTGAGAACAACAGCAACACCGATCTTGTTACCGTGCAGGTAGGTGCCGACAACGTCGCCCTCTACGCGTACCAGGCGACGAATGTTGACGTTTTCGCCAACTTTGGCCACCAGGGCTTCACGAGCCGATTCCTGAGCGGCGATCAGCGGAGCTGCGTCGGTCAGTTTTTCGTCGAAAGCTTTTTCTACGCTGGCAGCAACGAAGTTTTTGAAGTCGTCTTGCAGGGCCAGGAAGTCGGTCTGCGAGTTGACTTCCAGCAGCACGGCTACCTTGTCGTCAGCCTTGATGGCGATAGCGCCTTCAGCGGCAACGTTGCCCGCCTTCTTGGCAGCCTTGATGGCGCCCGAAGCACGCATGTCATCAATGGCTTTCTCGATGTCGCCGCCGGCCTTGGTCAAGGCCTTTTTGCAATCCATCATGCCTTCGCCGGTACGCTCGCGCAGTTCTTTGACCAACGCTGCAGTAATCTCTGCCATTTCAAAATCCTCTTGGATAGGTTTTCAACCATTCCACCCGATCGAACGGGCGTTCAATTCTTCCCGAACCACCCTTGTTAGCTGCCACACGTTACAAATAGAACAGTGGGCGCCGACAAATGGTTTTCGAGGTGGCAAAAAGGGGGCCAAGCCCCCTTTTTGCTTACTGAGTCAACGCCAAGGCGTCAATTACTCAGCTGCAGCCTGAGTTTCTTCAGCTGCGAACTCTACAGTGCCGCCGGAAACATTGTTGCGACCACGGATAACAGCGTCAGCCATCGAACCCATGTACAGCTGGATAGCGCGGATTGCGTCATCGTTGCCTGGGATGATGTAGTCAACGCCTTCCGGGCTGCTGTTGGTATCGACTACGCCGATAACCGGGATGCCCAGCTTGTTGGCTTCGGTGATCGCGATGCGCTCGTGATCAACGTCGATAACGAACAGAGCGTCTGGCAGACCGCCCATGTCCTTGATACCACCCAGGGAACGATCCAGCTTTTCCAGGTCACGGGAGCGCATCAGCGCTTCTTTCTTGGTCAGCTTGGCGAAAGTACCGTCTTCGGCTTGTACTTCAAGGTCACGCAGACGCTTGATGGAAGCACGGATGGTTTTGAAGTTGGTCAGCATGCCGCCCAACCAGCGGTGATCGACGTACGGCGAACCGCAACGTGCTGCTTCTTCAGCAACGATCTTGCCAGCGGAACGCTTGGTGCCGACGAACAGAATCTTGTTTTTGCCCTGGGCCAGACGCTCTACGAAAGTCAAAGCTTCGTTGAACATTGGCAGGGTTTTTTCAAGGTTGATGATGTGGATCTTGTTACGCGCGCCGAAAATGTATTTACCCATTTTCGGGTTCCAGTAACGGGTCTGGTGACCGAAGTGCACACCGGCCTTCAGCATATCGCGCATGTTGACTTGGGACATGATAGTTCCTTAATAAGTCGGGTTTGGCCTCCACGTATCCCAATGACCAACCAGCAGCTTCAGCTGAAGGCACCCAGGTCATCGTGTCGACACGTGTGTGGATTTAGGCTTTTCGGGGCATCCCCGGAAAGCGGCGCATTTTATATCATAAGACAGGGGAAAACGGAACCCGGATTCTGAAATCCCGGCAGGCGCTTTGCGCAGTCCCTTGGAATCAGCCAAGAATGCACCATTCTATAGAGAGAAGCGATGCACTCAGGCGCAGATTTGCGCTGATCGTCTGGTAGAATCGCATTTTTCAGGGCTGCGAAGTTCGATCGCGCAACGCCCTTTCCGTTTAAAAAGCGCCATTGAGCGCAGAGAGAGCCTGTATGACCGTCAACCTCAAAACCCCCGAGGACATCGCAAAAATGCGTGTCGCCGGCAAACTGGCCGCCGATGTGCTGGAAATGATTGCTGAATACGTCAAGCCCGGCATAACCACTGATCAGTTGAACCAGATCTGCCATGACTACATCGTCAACGAGCAGAAGGCCATCCCTGCCCCGCTCAACTACAAGGGCTACCCAAAGTCGATCTGCACGTCGATCAACCATGTGGTCTGCCACGGCATCCCGAACGACAAGCCGTTGAAGGATGGCGACACCCTGAACATCGACGTCACGGTCATCAAGGATGGCTACCACGGCGATACCAGCCGCATGTTCCACGTCGGCAGCGTGCCGGTCTGGGCCGAGCGCCTGTCCCAAGTGACCCAGGAATGCATGTACAAGGCGATTGAAATCGTCAAACCCGGCTGCCGCCTGGGTGACATCGGCGAAATCATTCAGAAGCACGCTGAAAAGAACGGTTTCTCGGTGGTTCGCGAATTCTGCGGCCATGGCATTGGCAAGGTGTTCCACGAAGAGCCGCAAATCCTGCATTACGGTCGTGCCGGCACCGGTATGGAGCTGAAAGCGGGCATGACCTTCACCATCGAACCGATGATCAACCAGGGCCGCGCCGACACCAAAGTGCTGGGCGACGGTTGGACCGCGATCACCAAGGACCGCAAGCTGTCGGCCCAATGGGAACACACCCTGCTGGTCACCGAAACCGGCTACGAGATCTTCACCCTGCGCAGCGATGACACCATCCCCCGCGTTTCGGCCTGATCCCGACACCGACTACAGCCTATAGAAAGGAAAGCCAATCGATGCCGCAGGTGGATCCCGAACTCTTCGACCGCGGCCAGTTCCAGGCTGAACTGGCTCTGAAGGCAAGCCCCATCGCTGCCTTCAAGAAGGCGATCCGCCAGGCCCGCGAAGTGCTCGACGCACGCTTTCGCAGCGGCCGGGATATTCGTCGGCTGATCGAGGATCGCGCCTGGTTCGTCGATAACATCCTGCAAAAGGCCTGGGATCAGTTCAACTGGAGCGAGGACGCCGACATTGCGCTGGTCGCGGTCGGCGGCTACGGTCGCGGTGAATTGCACCCTTATTCCGACATCGATTTGCTGATCCTGCTGGACAGCGCCGACCACGAAGTTTTCCGCGATTCCATCGAGCGTTTTCTGACGCTGTTGTGGGACATTGGTCTGGAAGTCGGCCAGAGCGTTCGCTCGGTCGATGAATGCGCCGTCGAGGCCCGTGCCGACCTGACAGTCGTCACCAACCTGATGGAAAGCCGCACCATCGCCGGCCCCGAACGCTTGCGCCAGCGCATGCTGGATGTCACCAACACCGGCCACATGTGGCCAAGCAAGGACTTTTTTCTGGCCAAACGCGCCGAGCAGAAGGCCCGCCACCACAAATACAACGACACCGAGTACAACCTGGAACCCAACGTCAAAGGCTCGCCCGGCGGACTGCGGGATATCCAGACGATTTTGTGGGTGGCCCGTCGCGAATACGGCACCTTGAACCTGCGCGCACTGGCTGGCGAAGGCTTTCTGGTCGAGAGCGAAAACGCTTTGCTGGCGTCCTCACAGGAGTTTCTGTGGAAGGTTCGTTACGCCCTGCACATGCTCGCCGGGCGCTCCGAAGACCGCCTGCTGTTCGATCACCAGCGCACCATCGCCGGGCTGCTGGGTTTTGTTGGCGATGACGCCAAGCAAGCCATCGAAAACTTCATGCAGCAGTATTACCGGGTGGTGATGAGCATTGCCCAGCTCAGCGACCTGATCATCCAGCACTTCGAGGAAGTCATCCTCGCGCCGGAAGACGAAGCGCCGCCACAGCCGATCAACGCACGGTTCCAGCTGCATGACGGTTATATCGAGGCGCGCAACGACAACGTGTTCCGCCGCACGCCATTCGCCATGCTCGAAATTTTCGTGCTGATGGCCCAGCAGCCGGAAATCAAAGGCGTGCGCGCCGACACCATTCGCTTGCTGCGCGAGAACCGTCACCTGATCGATGACGACTTCCGCAATGACATACGCAACACCAGCCTGTTCATCGAACTGTTCAAATGCAAGTTCGGCATCCACCGCAACCTGCGTCGAATGAACCGTTACGGCATCCTCGGGCGTTATCTGCCGGAGTTCGGCTTTATTGTCGGGCAGATGCAACACGACCTGTTTCATATCTATACGGTCGATGCCCACACCCTGAACCTGATCAAACACCTGCGTAAGTTGCAGTACACCCAGGTGTCGGAAAAATTCCCGCTGGCCAGCAAAACCATGGGCAAGCTGCCCAAGCCCGAGCTGATTTACATGGCCGGCCTGTACCACGACATCGGCAAGGGACGGCACGGTGACCACTCGGACATCGGCGCAGTGGACGCCGAGGCCTTTTGCCAGCGTCATCAGCTACCCGCCTGGGATAGCCGCCTGATCGTGTGGCTGGTGCAAAACCACCTGATGATGTCGACCACCGCCCAGCGCAAGGACTTGTCCGACCCGCAGGTGATTCACGATTTCGCGCAGATTGTCGGCGATGAAGTCCATCTCGATTACCTGTACGTGCTGACTGTCTCCGATATCAACGCCACCAACCCGACGCTGTGGAATTCCTGGCGCGCCAGCCTGTTGCGCCAGCTCTACACCGAGACCAAGCGTGCATTGCGTCGCGGCCTGGAAAACCCTGTGGACCGCGAAGAGCAGATCCGTCAGACCCAGAGCGCCGCCCTGGACATCCTGGTGCGCGGCGGTACCGATCCGGACGATGTCGAGCAGTTGTGGGCGCAGCTGGGCGATGATTATTTCTTGCGCCACACCGCCGGTGACGTCGCCTGGCACACGGATGCGATCCTCCAGCAGCCGACCGACGGCGGGCCACTGGTGCTGATTAAGGAAACCACCCAGCGCGAGTTCGAGGGTGGCACACAGATTTTCATTTACGCACCGGACCAGCACGACTTTTTCGCCGTGACCGTGGCCGCGATGGATCAGCTCAACCTGAACATTCACGACGCCCGGGTCATCACGTCCAGCAGCCAGTTCACACTCGACACCTACATCGTGCTCGACACCGACGGCGACTCGATTGGCGACAACCCGGCGCGGGTCAAACAGATCCGCGAGGGCCTGACTGAAGCCCTGCGCAACCCGGATGACTACCCGACGATCATCCAGCGCCGGGTTCCGCGTCAGCTCAAGCATTTCGCCTTTGCACCCCAAGTGACGATCCACAACGACGCCCAGCGCCCGGTGACGGTCCTCGAACTTACTGCTCCCGACCGCCCGGGGTTGTTGGCGCGCATTGGCACGATCTTCCTGGAGTTCGACCTGTCGCTGCAGAACGCCAAGATCGCCACCCTCGGCGAACGGGTGGAAGACGTGTTCTTCATCACCGACGCGCATAACCAGCCGCTGTCCGATCCATTGCTGTGCAGTCGTTTGCAGGATGCGATCGTCGAGCAGCTGAGCGTCAACCACGAACCCAATATCAAACTGTCGCGCATCAGCATCTGAATCAATCCGGGGGGCGAACCTGCCCTTTGTAGGAGCTGGCTTGCCAGCGAAGGAATCAAAAGCGCCACGTTTACCCGGTAAGCAAGCGTTTTCGTTGACGCCCATCGCTGGCAAGCCAGCTCCTACAGGAACCAGGGCTTGCCCGCTCCTACACCGAACGAGATACATCGATGAACAACGCTCTGTCCCAGCTCCAGCCCTACCCTTTCGAGAAACTCCGCGCCCTGCTCGGCAGCGTGACGCCGAGCCCGGACAAGCGCCCGATTGCGCTGTCCATCGGCGAGCCGAAACACCGCTCCCCGAGCTTCGTCGCCGAAGCCCTGGCCAGCAATCTGGAAAAAATGGCGGTGTACCCGACCACCCTCGGCATCCCGGAGCTGCGTGAATCTATTGCGGCTTGGTGCGAGCGTCGTTTCGGCGTGCCGAACGGCTGGATCGACCCGGCGCGTAATGTGCTACCGGTCAACGGCACCCGCGAGGCGCTGTTCGCCTTCACCCAGACCGTGGTCAACCGTGGCGACGACGCGTTGGTGGTCAGCCCGAACCCGTTCTATCAGATCTACGAAGGTGCGGCGTTTCTGGCCGGGGCCAAGCCGCATTACCTGCCATGCCTGGACGAAAACGGTTTCAACCCGGATTTCGATGCCGTTTCACCGGACATCTGGAAGCGCTGCCAAATTCTTTTCCTGTGTTCACCAGGCAACCCGACCGGCGCCTTGATCCCGGTCGACACCCTGAAAAAGCTGATCGCCCTGGCCGACGAATACGACTTCGTGATTGCCGCCGATGAGTGCTACAGCGAATTGTATTTCGACGAACAAACCCCACCGCCGGGCCTGCTCAGCGCCTGTGTCGAACTGGGCCGCAAGGACTTCAAGCGTTGCGTGGTGTTCCACAGTCTGTCCAAGCGTTCCAACCTGCCAGGCTTGCGTTCAGGTTTTGTCGCGGGCGATGCCGACATCCTCAAAGGCTTCCTGCTTTACCGCACCTACCACGGCTGCGCGATGCCGGTTCAGACTCAACTGGCCAGCGTTGCCGCGTGGAACGACGAAGTGCATGTACGCGCCAACCGTGCGCTGTATCGCGAGAAGTTTGATGCCGTGCTGGAAATCCTCAGCCCGGTGCTGGACGTACAGCGCCCCGATGGCAGCTTCTACCTGTGGCCGAACGTAGCCGGGGACGACGCTGCGTTCTGCCGCGATCTGTTCGAGCAAGAGCATGTGACGGTGGTGCCGGGCTCTTATCTGTCGCGGGATGTTGATGGTGTTAATCCAGGCGCCGGCCGCATTCGCATGGCGCTGGTTGCGCCGTTGGCGGAGTGTGTTGAGGCTGCCGAGCGCATCCGTTCGTTCATCCAGCGCCGCCAGGGCTGAGGCCTATTTTACCTGGCCCAGCTTGGCTTCACTCAGATCCAGCTCCGCCAACACCTCTCGCAACACGTCATCACCAATCTGGTGATGACGGCTGAGGCTGTACAACTCCAGCCGCTGTGCCTTCAACGCCTTCAACCGCAAACGTCGCTCCAGCAAGTCCATCTGAAACGCCAACGCCTGGGCCTCTGCGGAATCGTTGAACACCTCCAGCTGATGGCGATATTCGGACATGATCCGCGCCTTCAGTTCGGCGGCCAATGCTGCCTCGGCCGCATCCTGGGCGCTGGCCTCTTCAACTTCCAGTGCATGAATAGCCGCTTCGGCGGTCTTGCGCCACGCCTCGCGCACTTCGTGGCGACGCTTGTTGTCCGGGCTGATATCGATACCGCGCAGCAACAGCGGCAAGGCGATACAGGCGGCGATCAGCGACAACAGGATCACGCCGGCGGCGATAAAGATCAGCAGGTCGCGCTCCGGAAATACTACCCCGCCCATCAGCAGCGGCACCGACATCACACCCGCCAGCGTCACCGCTCCGCGAACGCCGCCCACGGTCAGCAACCAGCAGGACCGCGCGGTCGGTACTTGCGTCATTTCGCCCTTGCCACGCAAGCGGCGCAGGAAAACCGACAACCGCCAGGTGCTCTGCACCCAAACGAACCGCAATAGCAGCAGCACCAGGAAGATGGCCACAACATCAAAACAGCGATACAACAGCGTCGGCCATAGCGACGTTTCATGACTGGCCACGGCCTTGATGATGTCCGGCAACTGCAAGCCCAACAGCAGAAAAATCAGACCGTTGAAAGCAAATTCCAGCAACGACCAGACGCTACGATTAAGCAGTCGGGTGCTGGTCTGACGCGGCAGCAGGTCGAGCCAGCTTTGCATCATCCCCGCCGCCACCGCCGACAGAATGCCCGATGCCCCAAGCCGTTCGGCCAGTACATACGCCGCAAACGGCAGCAACAACATGAAGACGACATGGGTGGCCGGATCATCCCAACCGCGATTGATCATCCACGCCCGCAGACGGCCGACCAGCCAGCTCAAGGCCACGCCGACAGCCAACCCTCCGACGGCGACCAGCACGAACGTGAGGCTGGCATTGGCCAGGGAGAACACACCGGTGACAGCCGCTACCAGCGCAAACTTGAATGTCACCAGGCCTGAGGCGTCGTTCATCAGCGCTTCGCCCTGCAACATGTGCATCAATGGCATCGGCAGCCGATTGCGCGCAATGGCCGAGACCGCCACCGCGTCCGTCGGTGACAACACCGCCGCCAGCGCGAACGCCACGGGCAGCGGCACACTGGGCAACAACCAGTGAATGAAGTAACCGGCGCCGACCACCGTAAACAACACCAGCCCCACCGCCAGGGTCAGGATCGGCCCGCGCAAGCGCCAGAGTTCACGCTTGGGCATGCGCCAGCCATCGGAAAACAACAGCGGCGGCAGGAACAGAAACAGGAACAACTCGGGATCGAGCGCCACATGCAGCCCCAATGTCGGCCAGGCGAGCAACGCACCGGCGGCAATTTGGACCAGCGGCAACGGCAGCGGGATCACCCGTCCGATCAGGCGTGACAAGCCGACCAGCATCAGCAGGATCAGAACGGTGTAAGCGGTTTGCATAAAGCGCGGTTCCCGGACAAGCGACAGCATTGAAGTGCCATATTAGCCGCTTAGACTATCGGTGGCCCTTGCACCTATGTCGCACCTGCAAACACCCCAGCCCTGTAGGCGCCGAGCTTGCTTGCGATGGCGACAGGTCAGTCGACATAGGTTTCGACTGCGATGCCCTCATCGCGAGCAAGCTTGCTCCCACAGGTTTTGGGTTTTAACTGAAAGGCCATGGCATAATCCGTCACCTTTTATTTACAGCACCTGCAAAAGGGGCAATTCCTTGACCGTTTCAAGCAAAACGTTGCACCTTTTTGGCATCAAAGCCTGCGACACCATGAAAAAGGCGCGCACCTGGCTCGATGAACACGCAGTCAGCTACGACTTCCATGATTACAAAACGGCCGGAATCGACCGTGAACACCTGACCCAATGGTGCAACGAGCACGGCTGGGAAGTGGTGTTGAACCGTGCAGGCACGACCTTTCGCAAACTCGATGACGAACGCAAAGCCGATCTCGACCAGTCGAAAGCCATCGAACTGATGCTCGCACAACCCTCGATGATCAAGCGCCCGGTGCTCGATCTCGGTGACCGAACCCTGATTGGCTTCAAGCCAGATATCTACGCGGCCGCACTCCAGTAAGCAGCCCGTACCATTTTAGAGGTATCAACATGTCTACTACCCTGTTCAGCCTGGCCTTCGGCGTCGGCACTCAAAACCGTCAAGGCGCGTGGCTGGAAGTGTTCTACGCGCAGCCATTGCTCAACCCTTCGGCCGAACTGGTCGCTGCCATCGCGCCGGTTTTGGGCTACACCGACGGTAACCAGGCCATCGCGTTCAGCACTGCCCAGGCCTCGCAACTGGCTGAAGCGCTCAAAGGCGTCGACGCTGCCCAGGCAGCCCTGCTGACCCGTCTGGCCGAGAGCCACAAGCCGCTGGTCGCGACCCTGTTGGCTGAAGATGCCCAGCTGTCGTCCACCCCCGAGGCTTACCTCAAGCTGCACCTGCTGTCCCATCGTCTGGTCAAGCCACACGGCCTGAACCTGGCGGGCATTTTCCCGTTGCTGCCGAACGTGGCCTGGACCAGCCAGGGCGCCATCGACCTGAGCGAACTGGCCGAGCATCAACTGGAAGCGCGCCTGCGTGGCGAGCTGCTGGAAGTGTTCTCGGTGGACAAGTTCCCGAAAATGACCGACTACGTGGTTCCGGCCGGCGTACGTATCGCTGACGCGGCGCGCATTCGTCTGGGTGCTTACGTCGGTGAAGGCACCACCGTGATGCACGAAGGTTTCGTCAACTTCAACGCCGGCACCGAAGGCCCGGGCATGATCGAAGGTCGCGTATCGGCTGGCGTGTTCGTCGGCAAAGGTTCGGACCTGGGCGGCGGTTGCTCGACCATGGGCACCCTGTCGGGCGGCGGTAACATCGTGATCAAGGTCGGCGAAGGCTGCCTGATCGGCGCCAACGCCGGTATCGGTATTCCGTTGGGCGACCGCAACACCGTTGAGTCCGGTCTGTACGTCACCGCTGGCACCAAAGTGGCGCTGCTGGACGAGAACAACAAGCTGGTCAAAGTCGTGAAAGCCCGTGAACTGGCCGGTCAGCCTGACCTGTTGTTCCGTCGCAATTCGGAAACCGGCGCCGTGGAATGCAAAACCCACAAATCGGCCATCGAACTGAACGAAGCACTGCACGCTCACAACTAAGCCACACGACCACCCGCACCTCTGTAGGAGCGAGCTTGCTCGCGATGGACGTCAACGATAACGCGCGGCATCAGACAGCCCGTGTTGTCCACGCGTCCATCGCGAGCAAGCTCGCTCCTACAAGGGGCAGGCGTACAGGCGAACAACATGATGATTCTCTCCCCCTGGCGCGCCGATTTTCCGGCCATCGCCGCGCTGCAACGGCAAGGCCAGACCTATCTGGACAACGCCGCCACCACGCAAAAACCTCAAGCCTTGCTGGATGCGCTGGCGCATTACTACGCCAACGGCGCGGCCAACGTGCATCGGGCGCAACACTTGCCCGGCGCCCATGCCACCCAGGCGTTCGAGGACAGCCGCCGCAAAGTCGCGCAATGGCTGAATGTTGGCGATAGCGGTCAGATCATCTTCACCCACGGCGCGACCTCCGCGCTGAATCTCCTGGCCTATGGCCTGGAACACCTATTCCAACCGGGCGATGAGATTGTCATCAGCGCCCTGGAGCATCACGCCAACCTGCTGCCGTGGCAGCAACTGGCACACCGTCGCGACGTGAAACTGGTGATTTTGCCGCTGGACGCCGACGGCGTGATCGACCTTGAAGTAGCCGCAGGCTTGATCGGTCCGCGTACGCGCCTGCTGGCTGTCAGTCAGCTGTCCAACGTGATGGGTGCCTGGCAACCGTTGCCCGAGCTGTTGACGATGGCCAAGGCACATAACGCTTTGACCGTGATCGACGGCGCCCAAGGCGTGGTCCATGGCCGCCACGACGTGCAAGCGCTGGGCTGCGATTTCTATGTATTTTCCAGCCATAAACTCTACGGCCCCGATGGGCTGGGCGTGCTGTTCGGGCGCAATGACGCGCTGCAACAGCTGCGTCCCTGGCAGTTCGGTGGCGAGATGGTGCTGGACGCCAATTATCACGACGCACGCTTCCGCCCGGCGCCACTGGGTTTTGAGGCCGGCACGCCGCCGATTGCCAGCGTGATTGGTCTGGGCGCGACCCTGGACTATCTCTCGGGACTCGACCAGAACGCCGTGTCCACTCACGAAGCCGCGTTGCATGACTGTCTGCTCAAAGGTCTTGCGGCCCGCAACGGCATTCGCCTGCTGGGCAAGCCGCAACTGGCGCTGGCCAGTTTTACCGTCGAGGGTGTGCATAACTCGGATCTGGCGCATTTGCTGACCGAACAAGGGATCGCGGTACGTGCCGGTCATCACTGCGCCATGCCGCTGCTCAAAAGCTTCGAACTGGCCGGGGCGATTCGCGTGTCGTTGGCGTTGTACAACGACTCCGAAGACCTGGAACGGTTCTTTAAAGCCCTGGACCAGGCGCTGGAGTTATTGCGATGAGCTTGCCTGCCGACGCCGTCAACGCGCTTGAAGTCTTTCAGGCAGCCGCTGGCTGGGAACAACGCGCACGACTGTTGATGCAGTGGGGCGAGCGCTTGCCAGCCTTGGATGATGCGCAAATGTGCGACGCCAACCGGGTGCACGGCTGTGAAAGCCAGGTGTGGCTGGTGGGTGAGTTGCGCGATGGCCATTGGCAGTTCCACGCCAACAGCGATGCGCGGTTGATTCGCGGATTGGTGGCGCTGTTGCTGGCGCGGGTCAACGGGTTGTCGGCGGCCGAGTTGCAGCAGGTGGACTTGGCGGATTGGTTCAATCAGTTGGGATTGGGGCGGCAGTTATCCGAGTCGCGCAGTAATGGCTTGAATGCGGTGCTTCAGCGGATGCGGGAAATATCCTTGTAGGAGCCGGCTTGCTGGCGATCCGCGCACCGCGGGGTATCAGGACTGCCGCCATCGCTGGCAAGCCAGCTCCTACAGGGGATACATTTTAAACCTGCGGCTTGACCCGCTCCGCCGGCCGCCGAACGCCCGCCACAATCTTATCCACAGCCTTGGTCGCAGCGACCATGCCGAACGTCGCCGTCACCATCATCACCGCGCCAAACCCACCGGCGCAGTCGAGCTTCACACCGTCCCCGACAAAACTCTTCTGCAAGCAAATGCTCCCATCCGGTTTCGGGTAGCGCAGTTGTTCGGTGGAAAACACGCACGGCACGCTGTAATGACGGGTCACTGTGCGGGAGAAGCCGTAATCACGGCGCAGCGTCGAGCGCACTTTCGAAGCCAGCGGGTCGTTGAACGTACGGTTCAAATCGCACACTTGAATCAGCGTCGGATCAATCTGCCCTCCCGCCCCGCCCGTGGTGATGATCTGGATCTTGCGGCGTTTGCACCAAGCGATCAGTGCCGCTTTCGCGTTGACGCTGTCGATGCAGTCAATCACGCAATCGATGTTCGGCGTGATGTACTCGGCCATGGTGTCGCGGGTGACGAAGTCCGGCACCGCATGCACCGTGCAATCCGGGTTGATACCGCGCAGACGCTCGGCCATCACCTCGACCTTGGGCTTGCCGACCGTACTGTCCAGCGCGTGCAGTTGACGGTTGGCGTTGCTGACACAGACGTCGTCGAGGTCGAACAGCGAAATCTCGCCCACGCCGCAACGGGCCATGGCTTCCGCCGCCCAGGAACCGACGCCGCCCACGCCGACGATGGCCACATGAGCGGCTTTCAAGCGCTCAAGGCCTTCGATGCCATACAAACGGGCGATGCCAGCAAACCGGGGATCTTCTGTACTCATGACCAACACCTCAAAAACCGGCGCGCATTATAGGGCCGTCAGCGGCCAAGAGCATCATTACGCTATGAACGGGCATCTACCACGAAAACTACATCGAACGAAGATTTGCCCTACACGCTCTAACGAAAGAACTTAAATCGACTTGGATTGCCCAACGTCCGGCAATTCCCTGTCCGCTGTACGTTCAGAGAATGCCCGGTGTAGGATGCGCGCCCCTTGGCGACGGCCAACCGTTCCTCCGTTCCACAGTCTTTGGAACCCGAAATAACTATGTCATCGCGTAAATTTGGACTCAACCTGGTGGTGGTGCTCGCCATCTCTGCCTTGTTTACCGGCTTCTGGGCGCTGATCAATCGCCCGGTCACCGCCCCCAACTGGCCTGAACAGATCTCCGGATTCTCGTACTCGCCATTCCAGCAGGGGCAATTCCCACAAAAAGAACAGTACCCAACCGACGATCAAATGCGTCGCGACCTGGAGATCATGAGCAAGCTGACGGACAACATCCGTACTTACTCGGTCGACGGCACGCTGGAGAACATCCCCAAACTGGCGGAAGAGTTCGGCCTGCGGGTGACGCTGGGGATCTGGATCAGCCCGGATCAGGAACGCAACGAACGGGAAATCACCCGCGCCATCGAAATCGCCAATTCCTCGCGCAGCGTGGTTCGCGTAGTCGTAGGCAACGAGGCAATCTTCCGTAAGGAAATTACCGCCCAGGAACTCAGCGTCTTGCTGGACCGAGTTCGTGCCGCCGTGAAGGTGCCCGTGACCACGTCCGAGCAATGGCACGTCTGGGAAGAACACCCGGAACTGGCCAAGCACGTCGACCTGATCGCCGCGCACGTACTGCCGTACTGGGAATTCATCCCGATGGACAAGGCCGGGCAGTTCGTCCTCGACCGCGCCCGCGACCTGAAAAAAATGTTCCCGAAAAAACCGCTGCTGCTGTCCGAAGTGGGCTGGCCGAGCAACGGTCGCATGCGCGGTGGCGCCGATGCGTCGCCGGCAGACCAGGCAATCTACCTGCGCACACTGGTCAACAAGCTCAACCGCCAGGGCTTCAACTACTTCGTGATCGAAGCGTTTGACCAGCCATGGAAAGTCAGTGACGAAGGTTCGGTGGGCGCGTATTGGGGCGTGTTCAACGCTGCGCGCCAGCAGAAATTCAACTTCGAAGGCCCGGTGGTGGCGATTCCGCAATGGCGCGTATTGGCCATCGGTTCGGTCGTGTTGGCATTACTGTCGCTGACCTTGCTGATGATCGACGGCTCGGCCCTGCGCCAGCGTGGCCGTACCTTCCTGACGTTCATCGCCTTCCTGTGTGGTTCGGTGCTGGTGTGGATCGGTTACGACTACAGCCAGCAATACAGCACCTGGTTCAGCCTCACGGTCGGCTTTTTGCTCGCCCTCGGCGCGCTCGGGGTGTTTATCGTATTGCTGACCGAAGCCCACGAACTGGCCGAAGCCGTGTGGGTACACAAGCGTCGTCGTGAATTCCTGCCCGTAGTGGGCGATTCTACGTACCGCCCGAAAGTGTCGATCCACGTGCCTTGCTACAACGAGCCGCCGGAGATGGTCAAACAGACCCTCAACGCCCTGGCCAACCTCGACTATCCGGATTTCGAAGTCCTGATCATCGACAACAACACCAAGGACCCGGCCGTGTGGGAACCGGTGCGCGACTACTGCGAAACCCTCGGCCCGCGCTTCAAGTTCTTCCACGTCGCACCGCTCGCCGGTTTCAAGGGTGGCGCGCTGAACTACCTGATTCCGCACACCGCCAAGGACGCCGAAGTGATCGCGGTGATCGACTCGGACTACTGCGTACACCCGAACTGGCTCAAGCACATGGTCCCGCACTTCGCCGACCCGAAAATCGCCGTGGTGCAGTCGCCGCAGGATTACCGCGACCAGAACGAAAGCACCTTCAAGAAGCTCTGCTACGCGGAATACAAAGGCTTCTTCCACATCGGCATGGTCACCCGCAACGACCGCGATGCGATCATCCAGCACGGCACCATGACCATGACCCGCCGTTCGGTGCTCGAAGAACTGGGCTGGGCCGACTGGTGCATCTGTGAAGACGCCGAACTGGGTCTGCGCGTGTTCGAAAAAGGCCTGTCGGCGGCGTATTACCACGACAGCTACGGCAAAGGCCTGATGCCCGATACCTTTATCGACTTCAAGAAGCAGCGTTTCCGCTGGGCCTACGGGGCGATTCAGATCATCAAGCGTCACACCGCCAGCCTGCTGCGCGGCAAGGACACCGAACTGACCCGCGGCCAGCGTTACCACTTCCTCGCGGGCTGGCTGCCATGGGTCGCGGACGGCATGAACATCTTCTTCACCGTCGGCGCCCTGCTGTGGTCGGCGGCCATGATCATCGTGCCGCAACGGGTCGATCCGCCGCTGCTGATCTTCGCAATCCCGCCGTTGGCGCTGTTCGTGTTCAAGGTCGGCAAGATCATCTTCCTGTACCGCCGCGCAGTGGGCGTGAACCTGAAAGATGCGTTCTGCGCGGCTCTGGCCGGGCTGGCGCTGTCGCACACCATCGCCAAAGCGGTGCTGTACGGTTTCTTCACCAGCAACATTCCGTTCTTCCGCACGCCGAAAAACGCCGATAACCACGGCTTCTGGGTGGCGATTTCGGAGGCCCGTGAAGAGATGTTCATCATGCTGCTGTTGTGGAGCGCCGCGCTGGGGATCTACCTGGTGAATGGCCTGCCGAGCAACGACATGCGCTTCTGGGTCACCATGCTGCTGGTGCAGTCGCTGCCGTACGTCGCGGCGCTGATCATGGCGTTCCTGTCGTCGCTGCCTAAACCTTCGGTCGAGACTGAAACGGCACCAGCGGTCTAAATCTTTGCCGATGCACTAAACGGCGGCCAATGGTCGCCGTTTTGCTTTAAGATAACCGCCATTTTGCGCGCGCCACCCCAACACTGTAGGAGCTGGCTTGCCAGCGATCAAAACCACGCGGTTCGCCTGATACACCGCTATCGCCGGCAAGCCGGCTCCTACAAAATGCCTTGCACCGGAGTTTTCCCATGACGGCCTACGCCGACCTTTCGCCGACCCTCCAACTCGCCATCGACCTGATCCGCCGTCCGTCCGTGACGCCGATCGACGCCGATTGCCAGAAGCAGATGATGCAGCGCCTGGGCGATGCCGGTTTCACACTGGAGCCGATGCGCATCGAAGATGTGGATAACTTCTGGGCGACCCACGGCAAACACGACGGCCCGGTGCTGTGCTTCGCCGGTCACACCGACGTGGTCCCGACCGGTCCGGTCGCCGCCTGGCAGATCGAGCCGTTCAACGCGCTGATTGACGAGCACGGCATGCTCTGTGGTCGTGGCGCCGCCGACATGAAAGGCAGCCTCGCCTCCATGACCGTCGCCGCCGAACGCTTCGTCGCTGACTACCCGGATCACAAGGGCAAGGTCGCGTTCCTGATCACCAGTGACGAAGAAGGTCCGGCGCATCACGGGACCAAGGCTGTGGTTGAGCGCCTCGTCGCGCGCAAGGAACGTCTGGACTGGTGCATCGTCGGCGAACCGTCGAGCACCACGCTGGTGGGTGACGTGGTCAAGAACGGCCGTCGCGGCTCCCTCGGCGCCAAGCTGACCGTCAAAGGTGTGCAAGGTCATGTGGCCTACCCGCACCTGGCCAAGAACCCGATCCACCTCGCCGCCCCGGCCCTGGCCGAATTGGCCGCCGAGCATTGGGACCACGGCAACGATTTCTTCCCGCCGACCAGCTTCCAGATTTCCAACGTGAACTCCGGCACTGGCGCGACCAACGTCATCCCCGGTGACCTGGTGGCGGTGTTCAACTTCCGTTTCTCCACCGAGTCCACCGTCGAAGGCCTGCAAAAGCGCGTCGCCGACATCCTCGACAAGCATGGCCTGGACTGGCACGTCGATTGGGCGTTGTCCGGCCTGCCGTTCCTCACCGAGCCGGGCGCATTGCTCGATGCGGTGTCGTCGAGCATCAAGGACATCACCGGCCGCGAAACCAAGGCGTCCACCAGCGGTGGCACGTCCGACGGCCGCTTTATTGCGACCATGGGCACGCAAGTGGTTGAGCTGGGGCCGGTCAACGCGACCATCCACCAGGTCAACGAGCGCGTGCTGGCCGCTGACCTCGATGTGCTGACCGAAATCTACTACCAGACCCTGATCAAGTTGCTCGCCTGATGCTTTCTTGCCCAATCTGCAGCGAGCCGCTCAATGCGGTGGACAACGGCGTGGTGTGCCCCGCCGGGCATCGCTTCGACCGTGCACGTCAGGGTTACCTGAACCTGTTGCCGGTGCAGCACAAGAACAGCCGTGACCCTGGGGATAACCAGGCGATGGTCGAGGCTCGCCGTGACTTCCTGAACGCCGGCCACTATGCGCCGGTGGCCAAGCGTCTGGCGGAGCTGGCCGCTGATTACGCGCCGCAGCGTTGGCTCGACATCGGTTGTGGCGAGGGTTACTACACCGCGCAAATCGCCGAAGCCCTGCCAAATGCCGAAGGCTATGCGCTGGACATATCCCGGGAAGCGGTCAAACGCGCCTGCAAACGCAACCCGCAACTGACCTGGTTGATCGCCAGCATGGCGCGGGTGCCGCTGGCTTCGGGCAGTTGCCAGTTCCTGGCCAGCGTGTTCAGCCCTCTGGATTGGGCAGAAGCCAAACGCCTGCTCAGCCCTGGCGGCGGCCTGATGAAAGTCGGCCCGACCAGCGGCCACCTGATGGAATTGCGCGAACGGCTGTACGACGAAGTCCGCGAGTACATTGACGATAAGCATCTGGACTTGGTGCCGGAAGGCATGACGCTCGCCCACAGCGAAACCCTGGAATTCAAGCTGACGCTGGTCAGCGGTCAAGACCGGGCGAACCTGTTGGCGATGACACCCCACGGCTGGCGCGCCAGTGCCGAACGCCGGGCGGCAGTCATCGAACAGGCCGAGCCGTTCGAGACCACCGTGTCGATGCGCTACGATTACTTCGTTCTTCAATAACTTTTTGGTTCCGGGCGAGTGCCCGAGGCCGGCTAAATCCGCGAATGGATTTTTCAGACACGCAGTGAGGACATCCATGCGCCAACCCGATATCGAGATTTACCTCAAAGACGCCGACGTCGACCACAAGGCCATCTCGGCCTGGCTGGGCGCGGCATTGGGCCCATGCACCGACTGGGTGCAAAAGGGCCAGACCTACAAGTGCAAGGCCGGCAACGTGCCGGTGACCTGGTTACCCAAAGCCGTAGGCAAATGGAACAGCCTGTACCTGGAAAGTGACCAGACGCCGTGGGAAGACGACATCGCCTGCGCCCGCGCCGCATTTGCCGCGCTGAACGTCGAAGTGCGTTGCGCACCGGGTACGTGGGTCGAGGAAGAAGGCGAAGAAACGGCGGATCGCTGGATTCGCATCAGCGTCGACGGTGAAGAAGAAATCACCTGGAAAACCGCCTGACATTGCTGGATGTAACGTGAACCTGTAGGAGCCGGCTTGCTGGCGATCCATGCACCTCGGTGCATCAGGATTGTCGCCTTCGCTGGCAAGCCAGCTCCTACAGGACCGTATTACAGACCTACCACATCCTCAGCCTGCAACCCCTTCTGCCCTTCCACCACCGCATATTCGACCTGCTGCCCTTCAGCCAGCGAGCGGTGTCCTTCGCCGCGAATCGCGCGGTAATGCACGAACACATCCACCCCGTCTTCGCGCTGAATAAAGCCATAACCCTTGGCGTCGTTGAACCACTTCACGTTGCCGGTTTCACGTGTTGCCATTTGTTCATACTCCCTTTTTATTATTGGTCGGGCTTTTCGCAGGAAAGCCTCGGGAACGTCAATCTGCACCCGGCGTCCCCTTGAAGGGCTCCGGCAACAGACGGCCGAGTATATGACAGGTAACAAAACTCTCAACTCAAGATTACTTCGCCGCTTTTTTGCCGATTTTCGATGAATCCGGCACACTATCGGCCTCCCGAGCAAACGCTCGGTTTTATTCACTCATGCAGAAGCCGTATGACCCGCTCCCCGTTCCGCCGTCTTGTGTTTGGCACCCTGCGCCGACTGTTGTATCTCTGGGTTCGCTCCGAAACGATCAACCAGTCGTCGTTCACCCTCAACCTCGACCGCAGTCGCCCGGTGTTCTACGTCCTGCAAAACCCTTCGCTGACCGACCTCGCCGTGGTCGACACCGAATGCAGCAAGGCCGGCCTGCCGCGCCCGGTGCTGCCGGTCTCGGTGGGCAATCTGCTGGAACCTGCCGCGTTCTTCTACCTGACGCCGGAACCGGACTGGCTCGGCCGCCAGGACAAGCGCGGTGCGCCGCCCACTTTGACCCGCTTGGTCAGCGCCTTGAGCCAGAACGCCGCTGAGGATGCGCAGATCATTCCGGTCAGCGTGTTTTGGGGTCAGTCGCCGGACAGCGAAAACAGCCCATGGAAATTGTTGTTCGCCGACAGCTGGGCCGTCACCGGTCGCTTGCGCCGACTGCTGAGCGTCATAGTGCTGGGACGCAAGACCCGCGTTCAATTCTCCGCGCCGATCCACCTGCGCGAGCTGATCGATCACAACAAGGGCCACGAACGCACCGTGCGCATGGCCCAGCGCATCCTGCGGGTGCACTTCCGCAACCTCAAGGCGGCAGTGATCGGCCCGGACATTTCCCACCGGCGCAATCTGGTCAAAGGCTTGCTCAATCAGCCGATGGTCAAGCAAGCGATCCTCGACGAAGCCGAGCGCGAGAACATCTCGCCGGAGAAAGCCAAGGCTCAAGCGCTGCGCTACGGCAACGAAATCGCCTCGGACTACACCTACACTGCGATCCGCTTTATGGAAGTGGTGCTGAGCTGGTTCTGGAACAAGATTTACGACGGCGTCAAGGTCAACCACATCGAGGGCGTGCAGAAGGTTGCCCAGGGTCACGAAGTGATCTACGTGCCGTGCCACCGCAGCCACATCGACTACCTGCTGCTCTCCTATCTGCTGTTTCGCAACGGACTGACCCCGCCGCACATTGCCGCGGGCATCAACCTCAACATGCCGGTGATCGGCGGTCTGCTGCGTCGCGGCGGCGCCTTTTTCATGCGCCGCACGTTCAAGGGCAATCCGCTGTACACCTCGGTGTTCAACGAATATCTGCACACCCTGTTCACCAAGGGCTTCCCGGTGGAGTACTTCGTCGAGGGTGGCCGCTCGCGCACCGGGCGCATGCTGCAACCGAAAACCGGGATGCTGGCGATCACCCTGCGCAGTTTCCTGCGCTCGTCGCGCATGCCCATCGTCTTCGTGCCGGTGTACATCGGTTACGAGCGCGTGCTGGAAGGCCGCACCTACCTCGGCGAACTGCGCGGCGCGGCCAAGAAGAAAGAGTCGATCTTCGATATTTTCAAAGTGATTGGTGCACTCAAGCAGCGCTTCGGCCAAGTGGCGGTGAACTTCGGTGAGCCGATCAAACTGGCGGAATTCCTCGACGGCGAACAGCCGGACTGGCGCAAACAGGAACTCGGCCCGCAGTTCCGACCGGCCTGGCTCAACGAAACCACCAACCGCCTCGGCGAGAAAGTCGCCCGGCATCTGAACGAAGCGGCGGCGATCAACCCGGTCAACCTGGTCGCACTGGCGCTGCTGTCGACCACCCGACTGGCGCTGGACGACCGGGCGATGGCGCGGGTGCTGGATCTGTACCTGGCGCTGCTGCGCAAGGTCCCGTATTCGCCGCACACCACCCTGCCGGAAGGTGACGGTCGAGCGTTGATTGACCATGTAAAAGATATGGACCTGCTGTCAGAGCAGAGCGATGCCTTGGGCAAGATCCTGTATCTGGACGAACAGAACGCCGTCCTGATGACCTACTACCGCAACAACGTCCTGCACATCTTCGCGCTGCCGGCACTGTTGGCGAGTTTCTTCCAAAGCGCCTCACGCATGAGTCGCGAACAGATCCTGCGCTACACCCGCGCACTGTATCCGTACCTGCAATCGGAACTGTTCATTCGCTGGTCGATGGACGAACTGGACGCCGTGATCGATCAATGGCTGGAGGCCTTCGTCGAGCAAGGCCTGCTGCGTTTCGAAAACGACGTGTACCTGCGTCCGGCGCCGAGCTCGCGGCATTTCGTGCTGCTGACCTTGCTGTCAAAAAGCATCGCCCAGACGTTGCAGCGCTTCTACATGACCGTGTCCCTGCTGCTCAACAGCGGTCAGAACAGCATCAGCGCCGAAGAACTGGAAGACCTGTGCACGGTCATGGCCCAGCGCCTGTCGATCCTCCATGGCCTGAACGCCCCGGAATTCTTCGACAAGAGCCTGTTCCGCCACTTCATCCAGACCCTGCTCGACCTCGAGGTGCTCAAGCGCGATGAAGCGGGCAAACTGAGCTATCACGAACTGCTCGGCGAACTGGCTGAAGGCGCAGCCAAACGGGTATTGCCGGCGGATATTCGTCTGTCGATCCGTCAGGTAGCGGTGCATCGCAGTGAAGATGCGGCGGATCAGATCGCGCCCCCACCACAAGCCTGATGCAAAAACTGAGGGAGCGAGCCTGCGATCGTGCTCGATGAACAGAAAGGCCCGGTCAAAGGCCAGGTGCCCCTGCCATTCCATCTGAGTTACGATCCGGCCCAGGACAAACCGGGTCATCGCTACTCTTTCAGCACGCGTATTGAAGTCGACGGCAGTCCGCTAAATTCATCCTTCGAACAAGGAAGCTCTCATGCTCCGCCCTACCCTTCGCTTTGCCGGCCTGTGCGCAGGCTTGATGATCAGTGCCAACGCCATGGCATTGGCACTGACCGACCTGTCACAGAAAGACGCCACCGGCGGACTCAAGGACGCCCTGACCCAAGGCGCGCAACTGGCTGTTAAACAACTGGGTACGCCAGGTGGTTTCAGCAACAACCCGGATGTAAAAATCGAACTGCCGGGCAAGTTGGGCAAAGTCGCCAGCAAAATGAAACAGTTCGGCATGGGTGATCAGGTCGATGAGCTGGAAGCCAGCATGAACAAAGCGGCGGAAACCGCCGTGATCCAGGCCCAGCCGATCCTCGTGGACGCCGTGAAGAAAATGACCGTGGAAGATGCCAAGGGCCTCCTCAGCGGTGGCAACGATTCGGCCACCCAGTACCTGAACAAGACCAGCCGCGAACAGATCCGCGCCAAATTCCTGCCCATCGTCAAACAAGCCACCGACCAGGTGGGCCTCGTCCAGCAGTACAACTCGTTCGCAGGGCAAGCGGCGACCATGGGCGTGGTAGATGCGAAGAGCGCCAACGTCGAAAACTACGTCACCGAGCAGGCGTTGAATGGCTTGTTTGAAATGATCGGTAAACAGGAAGAAACCATCCGCCAGAACCCGGCGGCTGCGGCGACCAGTTTGGCGAAGAAGGTGTTTGGTACGCTCTAAACACGCCCCCATGTAGGAGCGAGCTTGCTCGCGATGAGGCCTCATGCGTCAGCATTGATGTTGGCTCATGTATGTACCGCAATCGCGAGCAGGCTCGCTCCTACGGGCATCAGGTTGCCTGCTGCGGACGTAAAAAGAACACCCATTCGCGCCCCATCTTGCGCCTCTCGAACAACTTCAACGCGACCAGCCCATTCAGGGTGGCCGACGCCATGCGGTAAGAACAGCCCAGATTCTCGCTCGCATTGACCGCCGTGAACTCCTTGGCCATTCCGCTCCTGGCCACTTGAAACAAGGTTCGCTGTTTCTCTGTGAGTCGGTCGAGAAAACCACTGGCCCGCAACCAGCAATCAAACTGCTGCGCATCGTCGAGACTTTTCCGATACGCCTCGGTAAAACTGCCCACAGCCCGCAGCACCACCGAACACTGGAACTCGATGAAATAGGTCAGGTCCAGGTCATCCGCTTCGGTATTCAAATACGATCGTCCGTACTTCAACGGCGCATTGCGCAACAGAACACTGATGGCGATGTAGCGGAACGCCGAAAAGTCATTCTTGAACATGAACCAGTAAAACAACGCCCGCGCCACCCGACCATTGCCGTCGCGAAAAGGATGCTCGTAACCCAATACAAAATGCAGCGCGATGGCTTTGATCAACGGATGAAGGTAGTCCGCTTGATGGGGGTTGTTGTGGGACTGGTTCATCCACTTCGCCAGCGCCTGCAAACGTGACACGAGCCCTGCCGCAGGTGGCGGTGAATGCACGGTGTTGCCCTCGCCATCCTGGACCACGACATCATCGTTGCTCCTGAAGGCGCCAGGCGAGTACTGCGAATCATCGATACCCTCGACACCCACTCGGTGCAGGGTTGCGATCAGCTCAACGCTCAGCGGCTCGTAACGCTGCTCCCAGGCAACGTTCATCATCTTGAAGTTGCCGATGACCATTCGCTCATCCGGCGTACGCGGCAAACGATGGCGCTTAAGCATGTCCTTGGCCACCCGCGTCGTTGTGGCTGCGCCTTCGAGCTGGCTGCTGCTGATGGCCTCGTCTTCGATCAGGTCATTGAGCCAATAACTGAAATGCGCGCGCTCGCCGATCTGGCCGGCTATGTATTCCAACACTGCGGTGGTGGCCTGACGATCAATGGCTTTTTGCGCCAACGGCGTCAGCAGCAATTGCAGCCAGCGCTCCGGCTCACCCAGTGGCAACAGTCTCGAATACTGTGCAGCTCGCGCTTTCTTGACCAAGGCCCAGCACAACGTCGAATCCAGACCCGGCGCCCAGCGACGACGCAAAGCATCAAAAGGCAGATAACGCCCTTGAACGTCCAGTGGCTTGAGCAAAGCCAGGTAGTCCGAAAGTCGTTCCTTGTGGGGCGAGCGCAACAGCCGATCGAACACCGGATCGGACCGGCCCAACAAGGTGGGTGGAGTTTTCATGGTGCTGTCTCAAACGGGTGTGGAACCGGGGTCTGAGTACAACACCTGAGCTTTGCAGCCTCAATATCAGACCGGTCCGAGATCAATGTAGGAACAAAGAATGCCCGCTGGCCGGTCCAGGTTCAGCGGGCTTTTTGTGGTGCTACTGCTTTTCTTCCAATTGGTCCAACACGCCGTTCACCGACAACTGCGCCAGGACAATCATCTGCTGAATGCCGAGCGCCAGATTGCACGTCGGGCCATTCAGGAAGGACGACAGCTCAGTTGCCATCACATTCGCCGAGGCGAGGGTTTCGTAGGCATGGACAAGGAGGGTTTCAGAATCGACACCTGGGCGGATGGTGAAGATTGGGCAGGGGCGAACGGTAGTGTCTTCGGACTGCTCAGGATTTTTTTCTGGGGGATTTGGGCTGGGCTTTATCATTGTGAAGCTCCTAACGAAAGTTGGAGCAGCCAGCATCACTTGCAGATGATGGGTGGCAGCTGTGTGCAGGTCTGCAAGACCGAGTCGTTAGGCAACCTCGGCAGACCCGAAGATCTCCCGCACACAGCCACCATAAATCGGTGGTCGCTAAAAAGCGCCACGATTATAGGTGCGCCTGTAGGCGCCTAACAAACTATTGGCGGGCTTGCAGTCCCGGTCACTGAATTGGCAGCGACGGTCACAGGCTAGAGATCGTGTTTCTGACGGGCAAGCTGAAAGTCTTGTGGGGAGGGTCTGATTATTTGATCTGGATCGACGAACATCGTTGACTGTCAGGCCGCCATCGCGAGCAAGCTTGCTCCTATGGGGATGCGCGGTGTACATGCAAAACCTGTAGGAGCGAGCCTGCTCGCGATGGTCGTTAACGATGACGCGGGCTGACTGACGGAGCGCGCTGCTCTTACGTTTTTCGCGAGCAGGCTCGCTCCTACAGAAGAGCAAAGCAGGGCAGCGTACACCCAAGCTCCTCACCACTTATCAGGCCGAGCGTTAGCTCGCCTGCAGCTTTTGATCCTGATCCACCCGCCCCCTCGAGAGGCCGAGAGGAGGTTCTGCGTAGTGGGTCACAGGCTAGAGATCATGTTTCTGACGGGCAAGTTGAACGTCTTGTGGGAAGGGTCTGAATGTTTGATCTGGATCGACGAACATCGTTGACTGTCAGGCCGCCATCGCGAGCAAGCTTGCTCCTACGGGGATGCGCGGTGTACATGCGATTCTGGCCACACCACAAAAACCTGTAGGAGCGCGTTGCTCTTACATTTTTCGCGAGCAGGCTCGCTCCTACAGAAGAGCAAAGCAGAGCAGCGTACACCCAAGCTCCTCACCACTCATCAGGCCGAGCGTTAGCTCGCCTGCAGCTTTTGATCCTGATCCACCCGCCCCCTCGAGAGGCCGAGAGGAGGTTCTGCGTAGTGGGCAACCCGGCATGGATGCCGGGTTAGCCGCCCCCGGCCATGGATGGCCGATGGCGGCGGGCCCACGGAGCAGGACCGGAGCGAGGGCATGCCGAGCCTGGGCGAGGCACCGAACGTCAGGGGCGAGACCTTTTGGTTCCTTTTGGGGCGTTCCCTCAGTGTCAGGCTACCTGTCGCCCTTGTTGATTGACTCAATCATTCAAGAGGGCGAAGGTGCACAACAATGTCCAACCTAGGCAAACGCTACGACAACGACTTCAAAGACTGGGTCGTTTTGCAAATGATGCCGCCCCTCAATCGATCAGTGGCAGAACTTGCCGTCGCGCTCAATCTCACGCCACAGTCGCTGCGAAACTGGAGACAAATGGCTAGAGATAAAGGCTTGATCGTTCCGGGAAACGGCAAGACCAGTGACCAATGGACTAGCACTGATAAGTTCAATGCTGTCATGGAAACGGCGCCGTTGAGCGAGGTGGAGATCTCTCAGTATTGCCGAATCAAGGGAATTTACCCTGAGCAAATCCAGCAGTGGCGAATGGCATGCCAGAACGCCAATCCGGTCGTTGACCTCAACTCTCGAACCTCTAAGACGGCTGAGCAGCGGCGTATCAAAATACTTGAACGTCAATTGATCCAGTCTGATGCCGGACGTGCGGAGGCGGAGGCCTTGCTGGATCTCAGAAAAAAAGCCAATGCGATCTGGGGCAAGGACAAGGAAGACTGATCGACGCCTCTGATCGTACGCAAGCCATGAAGTTGATAGCAGACGCGGTGCTAAATGGCGCTCGTCGATACCGAGCCTGCAATGAGCTGGGGCTGAGCCTGCGCACAGTTCAACGCTGGCGACACGCTGACTGTGACGGACGACAACTGGCTCAGCGGGCAGCTCCGGCTAACAAGCTCAGTGATACGGAGCGCCAAGCGGTGCTTGCCGCTGCCAATCAGGCTGGCTACGCCAGCCTCACCCCGCACCAAATCGTCCCGAAACTGGCCGATGAAGGTATCTATCTGGCGTCGGAGTCGACGTTTTACCGTGTGTTAAAAGCCGCTAACCAAAACGTGCGTCGCGGCCGAACCAAAGCCCCGAAACGCAGGGTACTGACGACGCATCGCGCTGACGCTCCCAATCAGGTGTGGTGTTGGGACATCACTTGGTTGCCCAGCACTGTCAGAGGTCGTTTTTTCTACTGGTATATGGTCAAGGATGTCTACAGCCGCAAGCTCGTCGCCAATGAAGTGCATGAGGTGGAATGTGCCGAACACGCCTGTGAGCTGCTTAGAAAGGGATGTTTGCGTGAGCATACTGCGGGTCGTCCGTTTGTGTTGCACTCGGATAACGGCCACGTTATGAGAGGCTCCTTGTTACGTGAAAGCATGGTGGCCCTGGGCGTAGAGCCGTCTTTTAGCCGGCCAAGGGTGAGCAATGATAACGCCTATGCGGAGGCACTTTTCCGCACTGCAAAATACTGCCCGCTTTGGCCGGATCAACCATTTGATACGGTCACTGATGCAAGGCTTTGGGTGCAGAAATTTATCGAGTGGTACAACGAAGATCACCGACACAGCGCCTTGAAATACGTGACGCCAAACGAGCGACACGAAGGCAAAGCGACGGCTCTATTACAAGCTAGAGCAGCACTTTATGAGGATGCCAGGGAAGCTAATCCGAGTCGCTGGAGTACTCGGACACGCAACTGGAAACTGGCAGATGCGGTGTATTTAAACCCAGAACGCCCTGCAATTAAGGGCGCAACGGGCTAACAACTGTAGGAGCAAGGCGACAGGTACCTTGACACGTACCGCGTTTGCCAAAAGGAACTCGCCGTAAGGGCGAAACCATAAGTGGCCATTACCGCAGAAATGGATATGTACTCAATCAACCAAGAACCTGGTCGGCCCGAAGGCCGCCAAGGTCAAACCCTCAAACCGACTCGTTGCGAACCCGAAACCACGCAGCATAAAGCGCTGGCAAAAACAGCAGGGTCAACGCCGTAGCCACAATCAACCCCCCCATGATCGCCACCGCCATCGGCCCGAAAAACACACTGCGCGACAACGGAATCATCGCCAGCACCGCCGCCAGCGCCGTCAACACAATCGGCCGGAACCGCCGCACCGTCGCCTCGATAATCGCCTGCCAAGGCTTCAGCCCCGCAGCAATATCCTGCTCGATCTGATCCACCAGAATCACCGAGTTACGCATGATCATCCCCGACAACGCGATCGTCCCGAGCATGGCCACAAACCCGAACGGCTGACGGAACACCAGCAAGAACAGCGTCACCCCGATCAACCCCAACGGCGCCGTCAGAAACACCATCGCCGTGCGTGAGAAACTGCGCAGTTGCAGCATCAGCAACGTCAACACCACCACGATGAACAGCGGCACCCCGGCCTTCACCGAGTTCTGTCCGCGCTCGGAATCCTCTACGGTGCCACCGACATCCAGCAAATACCCGTCCGGCAATTCGGCGCGAATCGGATCAAGCGTCGGCATGATCTGCTGCACCAACGTTGCAGGCTGTTCCTTGTCATAAATGTCGGCGCGCACCGTCACGTTAGGCAGGCGATTACGGTGCCAGATCACGCCCTCCTCGAAGCCGTACTCCAGCGTGGCGATCTGCGACAACGCTACACTGCGACCGTTGTCCGTCGGTATGGCCAGGCTCGGCAGCAACGACAGCTCCGTACGTTCATGCACGGTGCCGCGCAGCAGGATCTCGATCAACTCGTTGTCTTCACGGTACTGACTGACACTGGAACCGGTCAGCGAGCTTTGCAAAAACTTCGACAGGTTCGCCGTGCTCACGCCCAATGCCCGGGCGCGGTCCTGATCGATGTTCAGATACACGACTTTGCTCGGTTCTTCCCAATCGAGGTGAACGTTGACCACATGCGGGTTTTCCCGAACCTTGGCCGCGACTTTGCGCGCCAAGGCCCGAACTTCCTCGATGTGCTCACCCGTGACACGGAACTGCACCGGATAGCCAACCGGCGGGCCGTTTTCCAGACGCGTGACCCGCGAGCGCAGCGTCGGGAATTGTTCGTTGAGCGTCGAGATCAACCACGCACGCAGGGGTTCGCGGTCCTCGATGGTCTTGGCCAGCACCACAACCTGGGCGAAGCTCGCAGCAGGCAGTTGCTGATCCAGCGGCAGGTAAAAACGCGGCGAACCGGTACCGACGTAAGCCACGTAGTTATCGATCCCGGCCTTGTCCTTGAGCAAGGCTTCAAGGCGTTTGACCTCCTCGGCGGTGTTGCTCAAGGAAGCGCCTTCGGCGAGTTTCAGGTCGACCATCAACTCCAGTCGGCCGGACGCGGGGAAGAACTGTTGCGGCACAAAACGGAACAGCACGATGGAGGCAATGAACAACACCACGGTCGCCGCGATCACGGTTTTACGCCAGCGCACACACCATTCCACCACACGCCGGACGCGCTGATAGAACGGTGTTCCGTAAGGGTCTGGCTGACCAGGACCATGTTTCGCCGCATGAATTTTCGCCAGGTCCGGCAGGAGTTTTTCCCCCAGGTAAGGCACGAACAGCACCGCGGCCACCCACGACGCCAGCAGCGCGATGGTCACCACTTCAAAGATCGAACGGGTGTACTCCCCCGTGCCCGATTGCGCCGTGGCAATCGGCAGGAAACCGGCGGCGGTGATCAGCGTGCCGGTAAGCATCGGGAACGCGGTGCTGGTCCAGGCATAGCTCGCCGCTTTGACCCGGTCGAAGCCCTGCTCCATTTTGATCGCCATCATTTCCACGGCGATGATCGCGTCATCCACCAGCAGTCCCAGCGCCAAAACCAACGCGCCGAGGGATATCTTGTGCAGGCCGATGCCAAGGTAATACATGCAGGCAAACGTCATCGCCAACACCAGAGGAATCGCCAGGGCGACCACCATGCCGGTGCGCACGCCGAGTGAGAAGAAACTCACCAACAGCACGATGGCCAATGCTTCGACCAACACCTGAATGAACTCACCAACGCCGGTTTTCACCGCCGCCGGTTGATCGGATACTTTGCGCAACTGCATGCCGATCGGGAGGTTTTTCTGGATACGGGCGAACTCGCCTTCCAGCGCCTTGCCCAGCACCAGAATGTCGCCGCCCTCCTTCATGGCGACAGCCAGACCAATCGCATTTTCCCCCATGAAGCGCATACGCGGCGCCGGTGGATCGTTGAACCCACGGCGCACATCCGCCACATCGGAGATGCGGAACGTACGATCACCTACGCGGATCGGGAAGTTCTTGATCTCGTCGACCGTACGAAAATTCCCCGTCACCCGTAGCTGCAATCGCTCGCTGCTGGTTTCGAAGAAGCCCGCCGTGGACACCGCGTTCTGTTCTTCAAGCGCCTGCTGCACCGTCCCCAATGGCAAGCCGAGGGTGGCGAGCTTGACGTTCGACAGCTCGATCCAGATTTTCTCGTCCTGCAAGCCGAGCAGGTCGACCTTGCCCACGTCCTTGACCCGTTGCAGCTGGATCTGGATGCGGTCGGCGTAATCCTTGAGCACGGCGTAGTCAAAACCTTCGCCGGTCAGGGCGTAGATGTTGCCGAAGGTGGTGCCGAATTCATCGTTGAAGAACGGCCCCTGAATCCCTGGCGGCAAGGTGTGGCGAATGTCGTTGACCTTCTTGCGCACCTGATACCAGAGCTCCGGGATCTCCACCGAGTGCATGGAGTCACGGGCGATGAAGGTGACCTGGGATTCTCCGGGGCGAGAGAACGAAGCGATGCGCTCGTACTCGCCAGTTTCCATCAGTTTCTTTTCAATGCGTTCGGTGACCTGGCGCGAGACTTCCTCGGCAGTCGCCCCCGGCCAATTGGTGCGGATCACCATGGCCTTGAACGTGAATGGCGGATCCTCGCTCTGGCCAAGCTTGGTGTAGGAAAGTGCGCCAACGATCGCCAGCAAGAGCATCAGGAACAGGACGATCTGGCGATTGCGCAGCGCCCAGGCAGAAAGATTGAAGCCCATCGGGGATTACTCCTTGTCGGCCAGATTGACCACGCGGTTGGAGCGATCCACCGGGCGCACGGATTGTCCGTCCAGAAGCACATGAACACCCGCGGCCACGACCCAGTCGCTGGCGTTGAGGCCTTCGAGCACCGGTACGTTTTTCTCGCCAAAGGCACCGATCCGCACCGGGGTCTTCTTCAAGGTGTTGTTGGCGCTGACGACCCAGACGTAGGTCACACCGCCTTCTGCGGTCAGCGCGGACAATGGCACCGACAGGGCCACGGTTTCGGCGGTCGGCACAAAGACACGGGCGCTCTGGCCGAGTTCGGCGGGCACTTTGGCGCTACTGAAAGCGATGCGCGCCGCGAAGGTGCGGGACTTGGGATCGGCAGCCGGCGACAGTTCGCGGATACGTCCGTCGAAACGCTGGTCCGGTTGCGTCCACAGCTCCACTGATACTGGCTGACCGACCTTGAAGCGACCGAAGCTTTGCTCTGGCAGGCTGATCAAGACTTCACGCTCGCCGTCGGTGGCCAGGGTAAACACGGTTTGCCCGGCCGCGACGACTTGCCCGACTTCCACCGCACGCTTGGCGACCACGCCATCCTGCGGCGCACGCAGCACGGCGTAGCTGGCCTGATTGGTCGAGACGTTGAATTCGGCTTTGATTTGTTTGAGACGCGCGTCACCGGAACGGTAAAGGTTTTCGTGATTGTCGTACTGCGAGCGGCTGACCAGCTGACGCTCCATCAGCGTTTTATAGCGATCACGCTCGGCGCGCACCATGCTCAGGTTGGCCTCGGCGGCCGCGACCTGGGCGCGCGTGGCTTCCAGTTGCAGGCGCACGTCCTGGGGATCAAGTTCCGCCAGAGGCTGATCGGCCTTGACCCGCTGCCCTTCGTCGACCAATCGTCGGCTGACCTTGCCGCCGATACGGAACGCCAGGTCCGGCTCATAGCGGGCGCGGACTTCACCGGGATAGCTTTCCATCGCCTGCGCCGACGGCTCTGGCTGAACCACCATGGCCGGACGGATGCTGACTTGCGGCGCTTCTTCGTGACCGCACGCCGTCAATAGAAATGCCAGGCTGACCGGCAACGCGAGGGGCAAGGCATAGCGGAACATGGTGAAGGACCTTTCGCTAATGGTGCTTGGAATAATTATACTGGCGAGTATGTTATTAATAGCAAACTCACCAGTCCAGTAATAAAAGCGAATATGCCGAACAATCTTTCAGCACCCAATGGCCCAGGCCGCCCCAAGGATCTGGCCAAGCGCCAGGCGATCCTCGACGCAGCGAAAACGCTGTTTTTGACCAAGGGTTATGCCAACACCAGCATGGATGCTGTCGCAGCAGAGGCCGGTGTGTCGAAGCTGACGGTCTACAGCCACTTCAACGACAAGGAGACGCTGTTCTCCGCCGCCGTGGTGGCCAAGTGCGAAGAACAACTGCCACCGCTGTTTTTCGAATTATCGGAAGGCGTGGCGGTGGAAACGGTGCTGCTGAACATCGCGCGCGGCTTCCATCAGTTGATCAACAGCGATGAGTCGGTGAACCTGCACCGCTTGATGATGACCCTGGGCAGCCTGGACCCGAAACTCTCGCAGATCTTCTTCGAGGCCGGGCCCCAGCGCATGGTGCATGGCATGGAGCGCTTGCTGAGCAAGATCGACGAAAGCGGCGCGTTGAGCATCGACAAACCGCACAACGCAGCCGAGCACTTCTTCTGCCTGCTCAAGGGCGCGGGGAATTTTCGTTTGCTGTACGGCTGCGGCGAGCCGCCGGTGGGTGAGGCGGCGGAGAGCCATGTGCGGGAAGTGGTGGGGTTGTTTATGCGGGCTTATCGGCCTGAGCGAACCTGATGGTTTGAGGGTGTCCGGGCTGACGCCTTCGCTGGCAAGCCAGCTCCTACAGGGTCCGAGGTGTTCCAAAATCCCGGGGCCGACACAAAACCTGTAGGAGCTGGCTTGCCAGCGATGAAGGCGACTCGGTCCTAAGGCTTGAGCGCCTTCTTCGGATAAATGTCATACCGACTGGACTTGCCATCCAGCGCATGACTCGGCTTCGGCCCTTCAATGCAGGGCGCCTTGCGCGGCCGCTTGACCACCACCCGGTGACTGGCCAGCGCGAGTGCCGCTTCGAGCAATGCCGGTGCATCCGGATCATCGCCCACCAGCGGCCGGAACAGGCGCATTTCTTTCTTCACCAGCGCGGTTTTCTCACGGTGCGGAAACATCGGATCGAGGTAGATCACCTGCGGCGGCTCCCCCTCCCAATTGCGCATCACCTCAATCGAATTGCCCTTGAGCAACCGCATGCGCGCCACGATCGGCGCCACGTCGAAATCTTCTGCACCCCGCGCGAGGCCATCCTCCAGCAAGGCGCCAATCAACGGCTGACGCTCGATCAGGCTCATCTCGCAGCCTAGGCTGGCCAGCACGAACGCATCCTTGCCAAGCCCCGCCGTGGCGTCCAGCACGCGCGGACGCACGCCTTGGGCGACGCCAACAGCCTTGGCGATCATCTGCCCGCTGCCGCCACCGTACAAACGGCGATGGGCCGCACCGCCCTCGACGAAGTCCACCCGCACCGGCCCCGGCGCATCCGGCCCAAGCTGTTGCAGTTGCAAACCCTGCTCGCCCACCTGCAAGGCAAACTCGCCGTCAGCCACTTGCAGCGGCAAGCCCAGGCGCTCGGCCCATTGTTCGGCTTGTGGCGCGAAGGCAGGGTTCAGCGCCTCGACATGGATGCGGCACACCGCGGGTTGATCAATCATCGGAAAACACGCTCAAAAAATTAATGATCGGCAAAAACGGCCGATAACAAAACTATCGAGCATTTTGCCAGAGCTGAGCGTCGACCGAGAGAAATGTCAGACTTTCAACCCACAATCACAGGTTTTATCTCGCCCTACGGCGATTACAACCTGCGAAACACCCAGGCACTGAGCGGTGTCAGTCACATCTGGCAAGATTTCTTTGCCCGTGCGCTGGCCGAACAGTCGGGTGAAGTGCTACCTGAATCTCTGAATTTTCCACCGGTCGATCTGGAAAGCCCGGTCGAACCCACCGTCGGCAGCGACTTGCTGGCGCACATCGTGTCCCAGCGTGAATGCGATGTGCAGGACAACGAAGTCCGCCCGCCCGAGCCGCTGTTCCTGCCGATTGCCGAATTCGAAATGGACCTGGCCGACAAGCCTTTCCCACCGTTCCCGGCGGATGAAATCGTCGCTCAGCAGAAGCAACAAAACTTCGAAAGCGGCTGGGTTCGCCCGATCGTCCTGAACGCCGGCCAACCTGTGCCGCACATCACCCCGGCGCCGCAACCCCGTCCACTGCACTTGCCGATTGCCGAATTTGAACTCGATTTGCTCGACAAGCCGTTCCCGCCGTTCTCGTCGGAAGAACGGGTGGAGCAACAGAAACAACTCGACTTCGACAACGGCTGGGCACGCCCGATTGTCCTGCAGAACCTGCGCATCGCCGCCTGATCCTCGTCCCCCCGCTACACACTCTATGTTCAACCCTTGAACAATTGATTGGCTTGGGCAAACGGCATGGAACGTGAAGTGAACCCGAACGTACCCGACGTCTGGATTTCTTCGGCGGCGCGGAAGAATTCGCCATACGCCGCCAGCGCGAGCGCCGAGCCCACGCTGATGCGCTTGACGCCCATTTCACTCAACTGCGCGACCGTCAGCTTCAGACCGCCCGACATCAAAATGTTCACCGGCTTGGGCGCCACCGCACGCACCACCGCCAGTACATCCTCGGCGTTGCGCAGGCCCGGTGCGTAAAGCACGTCGGCGCCCGCCTCGGCGAATGCCTGCAAGCGGCGGATGGTGTCTGGCAAATCCGGATTACCGTGCAGAAAGTTCTCCGCCCGGGCCGTCAGGGTGAAAGGAAACGCCAAGCTGCGAGCAGCAGCGACGGCAGCTTCGATGCGCGCCACTGCATGTTCAAAGCAGTAGATCGGGCCCTCTTCGCGGCCGGTGGCATCTTCAATCGAACCACCGACGGCGCCCGCCTCTGCCGCGCGCAAAATACTCTTGGCGCAATCGGCGGGGTTGTCGGCAAAACCGTTTTCCAGGTCCACCGCCACCGGCAAGTCCGTGGCGCCGACAATCGCCCGGACGTTTGCCAGCGTGTCGTCCAGGGTCAGGCCGCCATCGGGACGAGCCTGGGAAAAGGCATAGCCGGCACTGGTGGTCGCCAGCGCCTCGAAGCCCAGACTGGCGAGCATTTTCGCCGAGCCGGCATCCCACGGGTTGGGAATCACAAAAGCACCGCTGCGTTCGTGCAAGGCTTTAAACGCTTGGGCTCGAAGGGTTTGCGCATCCATTGGCAGGCTCCTGAAAGGGGAACGAATCCGCCTTCAGAGCAGGCCAAGTTGCTCGGCGGCGGGTTCTCTGTATAGCTCAGGCAGCGCCGACAAGCCAGGCAAACGTAGCATCAATCTGGCGTGAAAACGTTGCGCCAGTTTGGCTGCGAGCAGGTTGTCGGCAGTGTGCAGGAAGATGTAAGGCGCGCGGCCCTCTTCGATCCACAGGGCGATTTTCTCCACCCACGGCAGCAGGAAGGGATCGTTGGCCTCAAGTTCGGGATGACCGATGAAGCGCACCTGCGGGAACTGCGTGAACGCTGCCGGGCGCGTTGGGACTCGGGGTTTCTTGGATTGAGCATGCAGCACCGAAGGTTCGGTCGAGGTGCAGCTGAACAGCGCACGCGGATCGAGGCAGATGCGTTCGACACCGCGATCCAGCAACAGGCGATTGAGCATGCGCTCGCTATCGCCCTTGGCGAAGAAGTCGTCATGCCGCACTTCCACGGCCAGAGGCCGTTCCAGGGCATCGATAAATCCAGCCAGTTCCGGCAAGCGTTGCGGCGTGAAGCTTTTCGACAACTGCAACCACAGGGGCGACACACGTTCGCCGAGCGGGCTGAGCAACTGCAGAAAGGTTTCGGCGGCAGTGAGCTGTTCGCGCAGGTCACCGCCGTGGCTGATCTCGCCGGGAAATTTGGCGGTGAACCGAAAATGTTCGGGCATGGTGTCGGCCCAGCGCTGCACCGTCGTGGCAGCCGGACTCGCGTAGAAGGTCGTGTTGCCTTCCACGGCGTTGAATACTTGGGAGTAGAGATTCAGAAATTCAGCGGGTCTGGCGTCTGGCGGATACAGATAGTCACGCCAGGCGTTTTCACTCCAGGAGGGGCAGCCGAGGTAGTAAGGCAGATCCATCAGATGTACAGGTCGAGACCCAGCACTTCCGCATCCCAATCGACGAACCCGGCGGTGCTCAGGTAGCTGGCCAACGCCATGGCCACACTTTTGCTCATCGCACGGTGATAAAGCATGTCCTGCTGGCGGGCCGGGAGATTGCTGAGCTTTTGCGCAGAGGCTTTGGCGGCACGGGCAGCCAGTTGCTCTTGAGTCGGAAATTCCAGCTCGCCGTCGATATCGACGGACTCGTCTTCCACCACATGGCCTTTGCGAGGCTTGCGCTTGATCGGGTAGGACTGAGAGGAAACGCCGTCTATACGCATAAAGGTATGCTCGGGATCAGTGATGGCAGTTTAGTGGCGCGGAATCCACTTCGCAAACGGCCGAGTGATCACTAGAACACATAAAAGGGAAAAGGTTTAAAAGCTGGGGTTAGAAACCGATGATTGGTGGTGCCTGTAGAAGATCGCAGCCTGCGGCAGCTCCTACGGGGGAATGCGATCTCTGTAGGCGCCGCCGAAGGCTGCGATCTTTCAAGGTTTAACGCGCTTTAGGCGTCGCCACCTTATCGCGCAGATAAACCGGCTGAGCTTCATCGGCGACGATGGCCTCGCCGCGCTCCCAGGCAAACCGCGCCAGGGTCAGCAGGTCTTCAGCGTGAGGCAGCATGCCCGCGTCCTGCCCGCTCAGGCTGACAGCGATACGCTCGGCATACCCCCAACCCGTGCCCGCACCAAACCATTCGCCACTGGCATCGGCCGGCAATGCAGCCGACTCCGGAGGCAATACCGCTTCGGCGCCGACCAGTCGCATTTCCCCTGCCGTCTCGCGGTAGCAACCCCAATACACTTCGTCCATGCGCGCATCAATGGCCGCAGCGACCTGGCTGGCACCGTGTTCGCGATAGGCGCGCTGGGCCAAAACGGCGAGGTTCGACACCGGCAGCACCGGGCGCTCCAGCGCGAATGCCAAGCCTTGCACGACACCGATGGCAATGCGCACGCCGGTAAAGGCACCCGGCCCGCGACCGAACGCAATGGCATCGACCGCTTGCAGGGTGGTCCCGGCATCAGCCAGCAACTGCTGAATCATCGGCAACAGCTTCTGCGCATGCAGGCGCGGGATCACCTCGTAATGGCTCGTCACTTTGCCGTCATGCAGCAAGGCAACGGAGCAAGCTTCAGTCGCGGTGTCCAGGGCCAGCAAGGTGCTCATCGATGTATCCACAAGAGAGGTCGGAAAAAGTGCGTCAGTATAAACAACTACGGCCCGCAAGCGGGCCGTAGAAGGTGAAGCGATTCAGACTTTTCAGCTCAGCGCTGCAAGCACCTTGGCGGTGATGGCTTCAACCGAACCCACGCCTTCGATGTGGCTGTACTTCGGCTTGCCGTTGGCGGCCGACAGCTTCTGGTAGAAATCCACCAGCGGCTTGGTCTGCGAATGGTAGACCGACAGGCGATGACGCACGGTTTCTTCAGTGTCGTCCTTGCGCTGTACCAGCTCTTCGCCGGTGACGTCGTCTTTACCGGCAGCTTTCGGCGGGTTGTAGACGATGTGGTAAACGCGGCCGCTGGCCTCGTGAACACGGCGACCGGCGATACGCTGGACGATTTCTTCGTCTTCAACGGCGATTTCAACCACGGCATCCAGTTCAACGCCGGCAGTCACCAGAGCTTCAGCCTGAGGAATGGTGCGCGGGAAGCCGTCGAACAGGAAGCCGTTGGCGCAGTCGGACTGAGCGATACGGTCTTTGACCAGCGCGATGATCAGGTCGTCGGAGACCAGGCCGCCGGCATCCATGATGCTCTTGGCCTTGATGCCCAGCTCGGTGCCAGCCTTGACCGCGGCACGCAGCATGTCGCCGGTGGAGATTTGCGGAATGCCGAATTTTTCGGTGATGAACTGTGCCTGAGTACCTTTACCGGCCCCGGGAGCTCCCAGCAGAATGACGCGCATCGATGTGCTCCTCAATTTTTTATATAGATAACGTCAGATTCGCCTCGTGGGGCCAATCTCAAAATAGGGTCGTGACCGCCCAAACGGCCAAAGGCTGATCAAGATACACAGCAGGCTGCGACCACACAAGCCGCCGAAAGTCGGAGAAACCGCCGCCTCTTGCGACCATTGCGCGCAGTTCCCCAAGTCGCAACCCCATCATTAACTGTCGCTTGGCAGCACTTTTGGACCTGTCACACGACGGCATCCGACTCAAGCGCCGGATGCCTGATCCCACGACAAAATCGTTAGCCGGTGTTACGCAATCCGGCGGCAATCCCCGCTACAGACACCAGCAGCGCCTGTTCTACCGGGCTGCCCTGCGCCACGTCCTGTTGCCGCGAACGGGCCAGCAATTCGGCCTGCAATAGATGAAGCGGGTCGAGGTAGGTGTTGCGCAACCGGATGAACTCAAGGGTCGCTGGGCTATGTGCCAGCAGCTGTGACTGCCCGGTCAGGCCGAGGACGATGGTGCACGCCTGCGACAATAGGTCGCGTAAGTGCGCGCCCAACGGCAACAGATCCGGCGTGACCAGACGCAAATCATAGGATTGGGCAATCTCTGCGTCGGCTTTGGCCAGGACCATTTCCAGCATATCGATGCGGGTGCGGAAGAACGGCCACTGCTCGCGCATTTGCCCCAACAGCTCACCTTCGCCGCGTTCCAGTGCCTTGCTCAGGGCCGCTTCCCAGCCGAGCCAGGCCGGCAGCATCAAGCGCGTCTGGGTCCAGCCGAAGATCCACGGAATCGCCCGCAGGCTTTCAATCCCGCCGGCCCGACGCTTGGCCGGGCGACTGCCGAGCGGCAAGCGCCCCAGTTCCTGCTCTGGCGTTGACTGCCGGAAGTACTCGACGAACTGCGGGTTTTCCCGCACCACGGCGCGGTAAGCACTGACGCCGTCTGCGGCCAATTCATCCATCAAGTGCCGCCATTCAGGCGTCGGCGGCGGTGGCGGCAACAGCGTCGCTTCGAGCACCGCTGCCAGGTACAGATTGAGGTTCTGCTCGGCGATGTCCGGCAGACCGAATTTGAATCGAATCATTTCGCCCTGTTCGGTGGTGCGGAAGCGCCCCGCCACCGAACCCGGTGGCTGCGACAGAATCGCCGCATGCGCCGGGCCACCACCACGGCCCACGGTGCCGCCACGGCCATGGAACAACAGCAGTTCCACTTGTTGCTCGCGGCAGATATCCACCAGTCGCTCCTGCGCCCGATACTGCGCCCAGGCCGCCGCCGTGGTGCCGGCGTCCTTGGCCGAGTCGGAGTAGCCGATCATCACTTCCTGCGGTCCTTGCAGGCGCGCGCGATAGCCCGGCAACAGCAACAGCTTCTCGATCACCGGTCCGGCGTTGTCGAGGTCGGCGAGGGTCTCAAACAACGGCACCACACGCATCGGCCGCAACACGCCGGACTCTTTGAGCAGCAGTTGCACCGCCAGCACATCGGAAGCCGCCCCGGCCATAGAGATCACATAGGAACCGAGGGACGCCCCCGGCGCAGCGGCGATTTCGCGGCAGGTCGCCAACACTTCGGCCGTGTCGGCGGACGGTTTGAAGTACGTCGGCAACAACGGTCGACGGTTGTTCAGCTCACGCATCAGGAAGGCGATGCGCTCCTCTTCGCTCCAGTCTTCGTAGCGACCGAGGCCCAGGTAATCGGTGATTTCAGTCATCGCAGCGCTGTGCCGCGACGAATCCTGACGCACATCGAGCCGCACCAGGAACAGCCCGAACGTCACCGCCCGACGCAGGCAATCGAGCAGCGGCCCGTCGGCGATCACGCCCATGCCGCATTCGTGCAACGAGTGGTAACAGAGCTCCAGCGGATCGAGCAGTTCGCGATTGTTTTGCAGCACCTCGGCGGGGGCCGGCGTGAGTGTCGACAGCGACGTGTGCGCCCAGTTGCGAGTCGCACGCAGGCGTTCGCGCAATTGTTTGAGCACCGCCCGATACGGTTCGGCGCTGTCCCCGGCCTTGGCTTTCAATTCATCACTGGCTTGCTGCATCGACAGTTCAGCGGCCAGGTGATCGACATCGCGCAGGTACAAGTCAGCCGCCATCCAGCGCGCCAGCAACAGCACCTCGCGGGTCACGGCCGCTGTCACGTTGGGATTGCCGTCACGGTCGCCGCCCATCCATGAGGCAAAGCGAATCGGCGCGGCCTCCAGCGGTAAACGCAGGCCGGTGGCCGCATGCAGCGCCTGATCGGCCTTTCGCAGGTAGTTGGGAATCGCCTGCCACAGCGAATGCTCGATCACCGCGAAACCCCACTTTGCTTCGTCCACGGGCGTGGGGCGCGTGCGGCGGATTTCTTCGGTGTGCCAGGCTTCGGCGATCAGGCGTTGCAGCGTGGTTTTGATCTGATCGCGTTCGGCGCCGGTCAGATCGCGATGGTCCAGTGCGGCCAGTTGCGCGGCGATGGCGTCGTATTTCTGGATCAGCGTACGCCGCGCGACTTCGGTCGGGTGCGCGGTCAGCACCAGCTCAATCTCCAGCCGTCCCAACTGTCGGGCCAGGGCTTCGGCCCCGTGCCCTTCGGCGCGCAGGCGAGCGAGCAATTCCGGCAACACGCGAGATTCGAACGGTGCCTGTTGGGATTCTTCGCGCCGGTGAATCAACTGGTACTGCTCGGCGATGTTGGCCAGGTTGAGAAACTGGTTGAACGCCCGCGCCACCGGCAGCAATTCATCGTCGGTCAGCTGGTTGAGGCTGGCGCTGAGTTCGGCGTCCATGGAGCCGCGACGGTCAGCCTTGGCGCCCTTGCGGATCTGCTCGATCTTGTCGAGAAAGCCGTCGCCATACTGCTCACGAATGGTATTGCCCAGCAGCTCACCCAACAGGTGAACGTCTTCGCGCAAGCGTGCATCAATATCAGTCATCAGCAGTTCTCCAGCAGAAATCCGGGCGGCCAAGCCCTAGAGAGTGCCGCTCCAGACCGGTTCTTACAAGCCAGACGACGAAGGGCCTTTAAACCTTGCGCGTTGAAGCTAGTCTGAACAGTAGCCGTATAGCGGCTGTCGTCGGCCATGGCCGAACACTCTCCAGACCTGCCACGAGCAGGCGTGCATTGAGGTCTTTATGAAAATCCGTGAGCTCGCCCACCACTGGGAAGAAAACGCCAAAGGTCGCCTGACCGATACCGGTTATGCGATCCATCTGGACGTGGAAGCTGCCGCACGGTTGGCGGCGATTATCGAAATGTACCCCAAGCGGCAGCCTGAAGAACTGCTCGGCGACCTGATCGGCGCCGCGCTGGAAGAACTGGAAAGAAGCTTTCCATATGTGAAGGGCTCGACAGTGGTCGCCACCGATGAAGAAGGCGATCCGCTGTATGAGGACGTCGGGGCGACCCCGCGTTTCCTTGCGCTGTCCCGCCAGCATTTGCACGATTTGTCATCCGGTCACGACAAGCAGAAACACTGATTCCTTTCCCCGCCAAACTGCTCAAGGTGGGAGCGAGCCTGCTCGCGATGGTCGTCAACGAAAACTGCGTAGTGACTGAAAAACGCGGTGTCTTGAAGTCCATCGCGAGCAGGCTCGCTCCTACAGTTTTTCGGATGAGCTCCCCGCCCATCCAGCCGCATCTTTTTCGATAGCTAGCTAAATTCTCTGAACTTTCAAAAAACGCCTCGGGTCAACCCAAGTAACCACGCCTGGGACGAGCGTTTCAGAACGCCCCGCAAATGACGGTTCAAGCTCCTTGCCCAGGATGGATGTCGACGTTTTTCAGGAGCTGGCCCAATGGAGTTGAAGACCATGAAAACCCGAACTGGCACATCCTCGTTCACTCAACTGCGTAGCCTGAAACTGGCGGCGTTGGCCCTCGGCAGCAGCCTGGTACTGGCCGGTTGCGCCGGCAATCCGCCGACCGAGCAATACGCAGTGACCCAATCGGCCGTCAACGACGCCGTGAGTGCAGGCGGCACCGAATTCGCAGCCGTGGAAATGAAGTCCGCACAGGACAAACTCAAACAAGCCGAAATTGCCATGCACGACAAGCAATACGATCAGGCCCGCCTGCTCGCCGAGCAGGCCGAATGGGACGCTCGCGTGGCAGAGCGCAAGGCCCAGGCAATGAAGGCTGAACAATCAGTGAAGGACGCTCAGCAAGGCGTTCAGGAACTGCGTCAGGAAAGCCAGCGCACCGTTCAGTAGCCGCGCAGCGAGACGTCATTCCTAATCGACTAAAAAGGACGAAATCATGAAACCTAATCAACTGATGATCCCTGCCCTGCTGGCCGTCACCGTTGCGCTGGCAGCCTGTTCCACACCGCCCAACGCCAGCCTCGAACAGGCCCGCACCAATTACTCCGGCCTGCAAGCCGACCCGCAAGCAGCCAAGGTCGCGGCGCTGGAAACCAAGGAAGCCAGCGATTATCTGGCCAAGGCCGATCAGGCGTACAGGGAAAGGGAGGATGCCGCCAAGGTTGACCAACTTGCCTACTTGACCAACCAGCGGGTTGAAGTGGCCAAGCAAACCATCGCCCTGCGCACAGCTGAAGCAAACCTGAAAAACACCTCGGCGCAGCGGGCCGAAGCGCGTCTGGACGCTCGTGATCAGCAAATCAAACAGCTGCAAAACAGCCTCAACGCCAAGCAAACGGATCGCGGCACGCTGGTGACGTTCGGTGATGTGCTGTTTGCCACCGACAAGGCGGAACTCAAGTCCACCGGTCTGATGAACATCAACAAACTCGCGCAGTATCTTCAGGAAAACCCGGAGCGCAAAGCGATCGTCGAGGGGTATACCGACAGCACCGGCACGGCGTCGCACAACCAGTCGCTGTCGGAACGTCGCGCCGGTTCGGTGCGTGCGGCGCTGGTGAAAATGGGCGTGGACCCGACCCGCATCGTTGCCCAGGGTTACGGCAAGGAATACCCGGTGGCGGATAACACCAGCACCTCAGGCCGTGCGATGAATCGTCGGGTGGAAGTGACGATTTCCAATGACAATCAGCCGGTGATACCGCGCTCGGCGGTGAGTTCTTACACCCAATAAGCTGTCATCACACAAAAAACTGTGGGAGCCAGCCTGCTGGCTCCCACATTGGTTCTGGGCTGCTTTCAGGAATTGATTTACTGTTCCAGCTTCTGCGGCGTTTCCTGCCCCATGCAGCGCACAGCTTTTTTCTTGTTGTTGATCAGCACGCCGGTCAGGCCTTTCTGTTCCATGTCGAACAACACCAGCACGCCATCGATGCACTGCGCCACTTGGGCGGCCGGTTCCAGGGAGACTCGATAGTCTTCGCCCGGCACGGTCTTGAGCATGGTGAATTCGTTGAGCAGCAGCGCATCTTCGGGCTTGGCAAAGTGCAGGTAGCCGTACCACCACAGGGCACCGACGGTGCCGAGGATGGTGCAGATACCGGTGATGATCAGCGGGATGGCGTTACGTTCTTCACTCATTGCGGGCTCTCTGGTGGTTCATTTTCAGAATTCGGGGGGGCCGGGTAATTGGGGATTTCACCCAGGCGGCGCAGACCGTTGAAATGTTGCGGGTCTTCAAGATAACGCAGCATGACAGTGCGCCAGACCGGGTCGGCGAACGTCTGCACATGCCCGCCGCGAGTCAGTTGCAACACCCTCGGCGGCGGCGCAGCTTGATACAGACGGATGCCGTTGGAAAGAGGCACGATCGGATCGTCGATGCTGTGGTAGAGCAGTTTCGGCACGCCATTGAGTTGCGCCATGGAGTTGATCGCACTGTCGCCGTCCGGCACCAGCCACGACAAAGGCACCTGGAACGGCCAGGTCAGCCATGAAGTACTCAACGCAAACTGCCCGATGCTTCGATAGCTGGCGGGCACACCATCAAGGACAAACGCCTTCAGTTGTTTCTGTCGTTCCGGGTGCTGGACCAGGTAATGCACGGCCATCGAGCCACCGAGGCTCTGGCCGAGCAGGATCAGCGGCTTGCCTTTGACCTCCGGCGCCTGGTCGAGCCATTTGAAGGCCGCGTCGATGTCTTGATAGATCGCGGGCAGGCTCGGCTCGCCTTCGGACAAGCCATAACCGCGGTAGTCCACCAGCAACACCTGGTAACCCTCTTTCGGCAACCAATAGCTTCCGCCCAGGTGCATGGGCAGGTTTCCGCCATTGCCATGCAGGTGCAGCACCGTGCCTTTGACCTCGACACCTTGTTTCGCCGGCAGCCACCAGGCGTTCAGCTTGAGGCCGTCGGCAGTGGTCAGGGTGATGACTCGGTATTCGAGCCCGGCTTTTTCCGGGGTGAACAACTGGCCGGGTTCGGGGTAAAACAGCAGCGAACTGCAACCGCTCAAGGTCAGGAGAAGGCAGAGGGTGCCGAGGATTCTCATCCGGTGAAACCTCGCAGATAACGGGATTGGAATGCATCCCCTGTAGGAGCTGGCTTGCCAGCGAAAGCGGTTCAACATGCAACATGGTTGTTGTCTGATATGACGCATTCGCTGGCAAGCCAGCTCCTACAGGGAAGGTCGCCAGGATTACAGGATATTTGAGTAATCCGCTTCGATCCGGTCCAGGCTCAGGTGGTTGAGGAAGTTCGAGAAACACATCCACGCCGACAGCGCGTTCATGTCGCGGAACTGTTCCGGCAGGTACTTGGGCGGCACCACAAGGCCTTCATCCACCAACTGGCGCAAGGTGCGCATATCTTCCAGCGTGGTCTTGCCGCAGAACAGCAGCGGGATCTGCTCCAGCTTGCCTTTGCGCACGGCCAGCTGAATGTAGTTGTAAATCATGATGAAGCCCTTGAGGTAGGACAAGTCTTTGGTAAATGGCAGACCTGTCGGCACCGAACCACGGAAAACGCGGCTGGTGTTGCTGTAGCTCTCGGGCATTTCGAAACCTTGCTCGCGGAAGAACTCGAACACCTGCAGGAAGTCGGCCCCCTCCTCCACCATGTGAATCGCGCGGGTACGGTTGGTCAGTTTGCGCAGGCGGCTCGGGTAAGAGGCGAAGGTGATGATTTCCATCAGGATCGCCAGGCCTTCCTGGGTCACCGTCGACGAGGGCGGACCTTTAGCCAGGAAGGTGCAGATCGGCTGGTTCAAACCATTGAGCGTGGTGCCGACGTGCACCAGCCCTTCGTGGACTTCCAGGGCGCGCACATCACGGTTGTTGAACATCGCATCGGAACGGATCTTGATGTAGTCGGCGCCCGCCGCGGCATCCGCGACGATGCCGTCTGACTCGAACACCCGAATGGTTTCCTCGGCCTCGCCAAACACCTTGTTCAACCGATGCTGGAGCATCTCGACCGCTTCCTTGGCGGTCAGCGTCTTGGGCTCATCCTTGAGGTCGCCACGGCCGTCGATGTTATTCAGGTAATCGGAGAGCATCAGGCCCAGGTCGGACAGGGTCGGGTCGCCGGCATGGAACGCGTCGGACGCGGCGCCGTACAACTCTTGGGAGATCAGGCCGAAGTCCTCGGTGCCGCGCGCTTCGAGCATGCGGATCACCATGCGGTATTCCTTGCACATGCGTCGCATGATCTGGCCGACCGGGTTGAACTGACCGAGCTGGCGGGTGATATCGCGCTCGATGTTCTGGAATTCCAGCTTCACCTTGCTGGAGTCGAACGCCAGCGGCCGGTTGAGGTAATAGTCGCGATCGACCGCTGGCATTTCCTTGCCCTTGGCCTTGAGGAATCCCTGGCGAATGCTGTCGTCCCACTTGACCGCATCAAGGACGCGAATGGGCGTCTGCGCCAGCACAATGCGATCGGACAATATGCGTATCGACTGCTGGTAATCGTCCACCCGAAACTCCTGTAAGTACCTGTTGTGTGCTGGTTATTTGGCCTTGGCCTGGCGCTGATAGCGCACCGCCTCGATGAACACATCGGAATTGGCCGGGTCGTCGAGGTAAGCGGCGACTTTATCCATGGGGCTGTTGATCAACACGCCTGCGCCGTCCTCAGTCTGAAACGCTTCGCCGCTCAGGGCATTTTGCTTCAGCGCCTGGTTGATCTGTTCGAGGTCGAGGTTGTACAGCACCAGCTCACGCTTGTCGGTCAATTCAAAGCCGCCAATGATGAAATGCCCGCCGAACTGCGCCGGCACCTTCGCCGACAGGTACCAGCGGCTGCCATGGTGCGAGACCGTGAAGGGATAGGCTTCACGCTCCTTGGGTTTGGCCTTGAAATAGCTGACGGCCTGATAGCGGTTGTCAGCGATGCGCGTCAGTTCCAGATTGACGGGTTCGCCCCAGGCGCTGGTGCTGGTCCATTTGCCGAGCAATCCTTTGGGCGCGGGGTCGCTCGTGGGCAGCGGCTCCTTGAAGGTCACCAGACAGCCACTGAGCAACAGGAACGACAAGGCGATCACAACGACACGCCAGGCTTTCATTCAACACTCCCTTTGAACACATACCGCTTTTGCAGGGGATCAGACTGACGCCAACACCAGATGCATGTACCGCGTCAGATTGCCGAGCATTTCCTCTTCGGCGACCGGATCGGCGTCGTTGAGCAGGCCCTGATATTCCATCCGTCCGATTATGGCCGTCAACACTTTGGCATCTTGTTGCGGCTCATGCGAGCCCAAGACCTGGAAAAGCTGGCAGGATCCCTGCAACAGAATTTGCTGATGCGAGCGCACCAACTCAGCCAGGCGCGGGTTCAACAGCGCTTCCTGACGGAACGCCTGTTCGGCCATCAAATGCTCTCGGCGTGTGATCAGTTGCCGGTGAACATAGTCCGTCATCAGCCGCGCAATGTCGTCCGCCAGCGTTGAACGAGCCTGCGGGCTGCCATCGCCACTGGCGATCATGTCGCGCAGCAGGCCTTCGTTGTTCACCCACAGCTTGGCCATGTAGGCGGCGCTACGTTCCACGTATTGCGCGAAGGTATCGGTGAGCAGGTCATCGATATCCTTGAAATAGTAGGTGGTCGCCGACAACGGCACTTGCGCCTCGGCGGCCACTGCACGGTGCCGCACGGCGCGCACGCCATCGCGCACGACGATGCGCATGGCGGCGTCGAGAATGTCCTGTCGCCGCTGTTCACTGCCCTGTCGGCTGGCCTTGCGACCCTGGTACTGAACACTTTCAGCGACCGCAGTGGCGATATCCGCTGCACCTTCTTGAGCCATTGCACCGTTCACGACAGGAATCCTCTCTCTTCAAAAGTAACCAATTGATACGTTTGTACCAGACAGGCAATAAAAAGCCGCCCATTTCAGGCGGCTTTTTAATTGAAACACTTACGCTTGCGGTCGCATGTGCGGGAACAGGATCACGTCGCGGATCGACGGGGAGTTGGTCAGCAGCATCACCAGACGGTCAATACCGATGCCTTCACCCGCCGTTGGCGGCATGCCGTACTCCAGCGCACGAACGAAGTCGGCGTCGTAGTGCATGGCTTCGTCGTCACCGGCGTCCTTGTCGGCCACTTGAGCCATGAAGCGCTCGGCCTGGTCTTCCGCGTCGTTCAACTCGGAGTAGGCGTTGGCGATTTCGCGGCCACCGATGAACAACTCGAAGCGGTCGGTGACGTTCGGGTTGTCGTCGTTGCGACGGGCCAGCGGCGACACTTCGAACGGGTACTGGGTAATGAAGTGCGGCTGTTCCAGCTTGTGCTCGACCAGCTCTTCGAAAATCATCACCTGCAGCTTGCCCAGACCTTCGAAGCCCAGCACCTTGGCGCCGGCCTTCTTGGCGATGGCACGAGCCTTGTCGATGTCATTCAGGTCGTCAGCGGTCAGCTCAGGGTTGTACTTGAGGATCGAGTCGAACACCGACAGACGCACGAACGGCTCACCGAAGTGGAACACCTTGTCGCCGTACGGCACGTCGGTGCTGCCCAGAACCAGCTGCGCCAGTTCGCGGAACAATTCTTCGGTCAGGTCCATGTTGTCTTCGTAGTCGGCGTAAGCCTGGTAGAACTCCAACATGGTGAATTCAGGGTTGTGACGGGTCGAAACGCCTTCGTTACGGAAGTTGCGGTTGATCTCGAACACTTTCTCGAAGCCGCCAACCACCAGGCGCTTGAGGTACAGCTCCGGCGCGATACGCAGGAACATGCCCATGTCCAAGGCGTTGTGGTGGGTTTCGAACGGCTTGGCTGCCGCGCCGCCCGGAATGGTCTGCAGCATCGGCGTTTCCACTTCCAGGAAGTCACGCTGCATCAGGAAGCTGCGGATGTGGGCGATGACTTGCGAACGCACGCGGAACGTCTGGCGCACGTCTTCGTTGACGATCAGGTCAACGTAACGCTGACGGTAGCGCTGTTCGGTGTCGGTCAGGCCGTGGTGCTTGTCCGGCAGCGGGCGCAGGGATTTGGTCAGCAGGCGCACGTTGGTCATTTCGACGTACAGGTCGCCCTTGCCGGAACGGGCCAGGGTGCCTTCGGCGGCAATGATGTCGCCCATGTCCCAGGTTTTCACCGCGGCCAGGGTTTCTTCGGACAGGGTCTTGCGGTTGACGTAGACCTGGATACGACCGGTCATGTCCTGGATCACCATGAACGAGCCACGGTTGAGCATGATGCGACCGGCAACCTTGACCGGGATTGCAGCCTCTGCCAGCTCTTCCTTGGTCTTGTCCGCGTACTGTTTCTGCAGCGCATCGCAGTAGTTGTCGCGGCGGAAGTCGTTCGGGAAGGCATTGCCCTTGGCACGCTCGGCAGCAAGCTTTTCCTTGCGCAGGGCGATCAGGGAGTTTTCTTCCTGTTGCAGGGCTTGCGGGTCGAGTTCTAGGTCGCTCATGTCTTTAAATATTCCATCTGGTTCGTTGTCCCCGGCCTGCGGCCGGGGATCGCCGGCGAGCCGGCTCCTACAGGGGATCGCGGTGTGTCAGTAACTTACAGCCCGGATTTCAGGCTGGCTTCCAGGTATTCGTCGATGTCGCCGTCGAGCACCTTGTCGCAGTCGCTGCGTTCGATGTTAGTGCGCAGATCCTTGATGCGCGAGGCATCGAGTACATAAGAGCGGATCTGATGACCCCAGCCGATATCCGACTTGGTGTCTTCCAGCGCCTGGGACGCCGCGTTGCGCTTCTGCATTTCCTGCTCGTACAACTTGGCCCGCAGCATTTTCATGGCGGTGTCCTTGTTGGCGTGCTGGGAACGTTCGTTCTGGCAGCTGACCACGGTGTTGGTCGGTACGTGGGTGATACGTACGGCCGAGTCGGTGGTGTTTACGTGCTGACCACCGGCACCCGAGGAACGATAGGTGTCGATCCGCAAGTCTGCCGGGTTGATTTCGATTTCCACCTTGTCATCGATCTCTGGCGAGACAAACACTGCGCTGAACGAGGTGTGGCGACGGTTGCCGGAGTCGAACGGGCTCTTGCGCACCAGACGGTGGACGCCGATCTCGGTACGCAGCCAGCCAAAGGCGTATTCGCCCTTGATGTGCACGGTGGCACCTTTGATCCCGGCGACTTCACCGGCCGACAGCTCCATGATGGTCGCTTCGAAACCGCGTTTGTCGGCCCAGCGCAGGTACATGCGCAACAGGATGTTGGCCCAGTCCTGGGCTTCGGTGCCGCCGGAACCGGCCTGGATGTCCAGGTAGGCGTTGTTCGGGTCCATTTCATGGCTGAACATGCGCCGGAATTCCAGCTTGGCGAGGTTTTCCTCGAGACGGGCCAGCTCGGCGACGACATCGCCCACTGCGCCTTCGTCGTTTTCTTCGACGGCCATGTCCAGCAGGTCGCGGCAATCGGCCAGACCGGTGTTCAGTTCGTCGAGGGTCTCGACGATCTGCGCCAGCGCAGCGCGCTCGCGGCCCAGTTCCTGGGCGTATTCAGGTTTGTTCCAGACACTCGGATCTTCAAGCTCGCGATTGACTTCGGTCAGACGCTCATGCTTTTGATCGTAGTCAAAGATACCCCCGAATAGTTTCGGAGCGCTCGGACAGGTCCTTGATGGTGTTCAGGATCGGGTTGATTTCCATGACGGGCAGCACTCGTTGGCGAACTTTTGAAAGCCGGCGAGTATACCGGGAAACAGCTGAAAACGGCAGTCCGCTTGGCCGAAAAGGCACCTTTACAGGCGATCTCTGCAGCGACACGGAACCCTGTGGGAGCCGGGCTTGCCCGCGATGACGGTGTATCAGTCAAAGAAAGCATCGACTGTCAGGCCCTCATCGCGGGCAAGCCCGGCTCCCACAGGTTCTACGTCGCCTGGTAGATGGTGCAGATCACGCCACACCCACCTGATTACGCCCGTTTTTCTTTGCCGAATACAGCCCCTTGTCCGCCGCCGAGATCAGCTCACGGCAGTTGCTGCCCGCTTTGGGGATAATCGTCGACAGGCCGATGCTGACGGTCAGGCTCGAACCTTCGCCAGGCGAGTTGTGCGGAATTTTCAGGGCTGCGACGGTCTGGCGCAGCTTTTCCGCCACCAGTCGCGCGCCACCTGGCGAGGTGTTGGGCAGCACCAGCGAGAACTCTTCGCCGCCGTAGCGGGCCGGCAGGTCGGAAGGCCGGGAGCCGGCGTCCTTGATCGCCGCCGCCACCTTGCGCAGGGCTTCATCGCCTTCCAGGTGGCCGAAGCTGTCGTTGTAGGCTTTGAAGTAGTCGACATCGATCATCAGCAACGACAATTGGCTCTGCTCACGCAGCGAACGGCGCCATTCCAGTTCCATGTATTCATCGAAATGACGACGGTTCGACAGCCCGGTCAAGCCATCGGAGTTCATCAGGCGTTGCAGCACCAGGTTGGTGTCGAGCAACTGCTGCTGACTGACGCGCAGTGCACGATAAGCCGCGTCACGCTGCAACAGCGTCATGTAGGAACGCGAGTGATAGCGGATGCGCGCGACCAGTTCAATGTTGTCCGGCAGCTTGACCAGATAATCGTTGGCCCCGGCCGCGAACGCCGCGCTCTTGATCAGCGGGTCTTCTTTGGTCGACAGCACAATGATCGGGATGTCCTTGGTCGCCGGATGATTGCGGTACTCGCGCACCAGGCTCAGGCCGTCAAGGCCGGGCATGACCAGGTCCTGCAGGATCACTGTCGGCTTGATGCGCACCGCGTGGGCGATGGCCTGGTGCGGGTCGGCGCAGAAGTGGAAGTCGATATTCTCTTCGTTCGCCAACCCGCGGCGCACGGCTTCGCCGATCATGGCCTGATCGTCTACCAGCAACACCATGGCCGCGTTTTCGTCGGTCTTGAAGTCGTCGAGCTGTAAATCATTCATGGGCGTTCACCTGAATACTGCCTGGGCCAGGACTGCTGAAAAAACCATTCATTTAGTAAATATCTCCAGCAATCGTGGCGCTATCTTGTTCAGCGGACGAATCTCTGCCGCAGCGTCGATGGCCGCAGCCGCTTTCGGCATGCCATACACCGCACTGCTGTTCTGGTCTTGTGCGATGGTCAGGTAACCCTGTTGGCGCATGAGTTTAAGCCCCTGAGCGCCATCACGCCCCATGCCGGTGAGCAAAACACCGACGGCATCACCATTCCAGTAATTGGCCACACTCTCGAAGAAAACGTCGATGGAGGGTCGATAAATTTCATCGACCGGTTCAGCGGTATACGCCAGCGTGCCGTTTTTCAACAAGCGAATATGGTGATTGGTGCCGGCCAGCAACACCGTGCCGCTTTGCGGCGGCTCACCTTCCTGGGCCAGGCGCACATCAAGGCCACTGGTGCTGCCGAGCCATTCAGCCATGCCGGCGGCGAATACCTGATCAACGTGCTGCACCAGCACAATGGCCGGTGAAAAGTGGCGCGGCAGCCCCTTGAGCAGGACTTCCAACGCGGCCGGCCCGCCAGCGGACGAGCCGATGGCGATCAGGCTTTGGCACGACCCCGTACTGCGTAACGGGGCCGGAGCTTGATTCGGCCGGTTGCCTTTCTCGCCGATCAACCAGCCGATGTTGATGATTTTACGCAACAACGGCGCGGCGGCTTCCTGGGCATTGCCTGCGCCGAGGGCCGGGGTGTCGACCACATCCAGCGCGCCATGGCCCATGGCTTCGAAGACGCGGTGCACGTTCTGTTGACGATCCACGGTGACGATGACGATGGCGCAGGGGCTTTCCTCCATGATCCGGCGGGTTGCCTCGACGCCATCCATCACCGGCATGATCAGGTCCATCAGGATCAGGTCCGGCGTGTCCTGCGCGCACAAGTGCACCGCTTCGCTGCCATTGCCCGCCACCCAGACCACCTGATGCGACGGCTCGAACGCCAGGGCGCGGCGCAAGGCCTCTACCGCCATGGGCATATCGTTGACGATTGCAATCCTCATGCCCTTGCTCCTCCAATGAGCTCGACGACTGCATCGAGCAAGGCGTCATCATGAAAACTGGCCTTGGCCAAATAATAGTCGGCTCCGGCATCCAGTCCACGACGGCGATCTTCCTCGCGATCCTTGTAGGACACCACCATCACCGGCAGCGATTGCAGACGCGTATCCCGACGCAGCAAAGTGACCAGCTCGATGCCGTCCATGCGCGGCATATCAATGTCCGTGATCAACAGATCGAATGCCTCTGAACGCAGGGCGTTCCAGCCATCCATGCCGTCCACCGCGACGGCCACATCGTAGCCGCGATTGAGCAAGAGCTTGCGTTGCAACTCTCGCACGGTCAGGGAATCGTCGACCACCAGAATCCGTTTGCGAGCCGCTTCGACCACCTGACTGCTGTGACGCGCAATGCGCTCCAGGCGCCCGGTATTGAGCAGTTTGTCCACCGAGCGCAGCATGTCTTCGACGTCGACGATCAGCACCACCGAACCGTCATCGAGCAAGGCTCCGGCAGAAATGTCCTGCACCTTGCCCAGACGCTCATCCAGTGGCAGCACCACCAAGGTCCGCTCGCCGATAAAGCGCTCGACCGCCACGCCGTAGATCGCATCGCGCTCGCGAATCACCACGACTTTCAGGGTTTGCTGGTCGCTCTGGCTCGCCGGACGCTGCAACAATTGGCTGGCCGCCACGAGGCCGACATGCCGGCCTTCATGCCAGAAATGCTGACGCCCCTCGACCTGCACGATGTCCGAGGGTTCCAGGTCGCACATGCGTTCGATGTGAGCCAACGGGAAGGCGTAAGCCTCAGCGCCGACTTCCACCACCAGGCTGCGCACCACCGACAAGGTCAGCGGTACCTCGAGATGAAAACGGCTGCCCTCGCCCGCCGTTTGTTCCAGCTCCACCGCGCCGCGCAACTGGCGGACCATGTGTTGCACCGCGTCCAGCCCGACGCCGCGCCCGGAGACTTCCGTAACGGTGTCGCGCAGGCTGAAGCCCGGCAGGAACAGGAACGTCAGCAGCTCGTCTTCACTTAACTGAGCGGCCGTTTCAGACGGTGAGAGATTGCGTTCAACGATGCTGCGACGGACCTTTTCCAGATCGACGCCATTGCCGTCATCGCTCAATTCCAGCACCAACAGGCCGGCCTGATGGGAGGCACGCAAACGGATCACGCCTTCCGCCGGTTTGCCCGCCAGCAGGCGTTGTTCCGGGGTTTCGATGCCGTGATCGACTGCGTTGCGCAGCAAATGGGTCAGCGGCGCTTCGAGCTTTTCCAGCACGTCGCGATCGACCTGGGTTTTCTCGCCCTCGATCTCCAGCCGCACTTGCTTGCCCAAGTCGCGTCCCAGATCGCGGACCATGCGCGCTTGCCCGGTCAACACATCGGCGAACGGCCGCATGCGACAGGCCAGTGCCGTGTCATATAACACCTGCGCGCGCTGACTGGCCTGCCAGGCGAACTCATCGAGTTCGGCATTTTTCGCCACCAGCAATTGCTGGGATTCCGCCAGCAACCGCCGCGCATCTTCGAGCGATTCCCGTGCTTCCAGACTCAAGGCGTGATCCTTGAGGTGCACGTTGAGATTCTCCAGCGCGCGCAGGCCGTTGCTCTGCATGCGCTTGAGCCGCTGCATGGTTGCCAGGTGCGGTTTGAGCCGCAGGGTTTCCACCAGGGATTTGCTCGATAAATCGAGCAAACTGTTGAGGCGCTCGGCCGTGACGCGCAGGACCCGTTCGCCGTTTTCGGTGGCGCGTTTGGTTTTGCGCGGTGCAGGCGCTGGCGCGGGTTCTACGTCCGGCGCCGGGGCTTCGATCGTGGGCGCGGGCGCCTCGAGCTGTAACTCGGCCATCACCGAAGCGGCGACCGCCAGCGGGGCTGCCGGGTCCAGCAGCCGCGCCATCAACGCCACGTAGGCGTCGATGTTCAACGACGCCGGATTGTTGTTCGGCGTGGCGATGCGCATCAGCAAATCGGTGCCTTGCAGCAACGCATCAATGTGTTCGGGACTCAGCAGCAGACGCCCTTCCTGGGCACTGACCAGGCAGTCCTCCATCACATGAGCGACGCTGACGCCCGCATCGACGCCGACAATTCGTGCCGCGCCCTTGAGCGAGTGCGCCGCGCGCATGCACGATTCAAGGTGATCGGCCTGGGTCGGATCGCGCTCCAGTGCCAGCAGGCCGGTGCTCAGCACCTGGGTCTGGGCTTCGGCCTCCAGGCTGAACAGCTCCAGCAAAGAGGCGTCGCGCATTTGGTCGGGGGTCATGTGAGGCTCCGGGTCACGGCGGACAGCAGCTGTTCTTCATCCAGCCAGCGCAGGCTGCGACCTTTGAATGGCAACACGCCCCGGGTGTACTTGGCACTGGCCTGGGTCCCCGACTGCGACGCGGCATCAAGGATGCGCTCATCAATGGCGTGAATCCCGTCAACTTCGTCCACCGGCACCACGACCGGCCCGCCGTGAGCCGCGATGATCAGCATGCGCGGCATGACTCGCGCACCGCTTGCCACGCTGCCGGCGTCTTCGAGCCCGAGCAAATCCACCAACGACAGACACGCCACCAGCGCACCGCGCACATTCGCCACGCCGAGCAAGGCCCGGGAACGCTGGTGGGGCAAGGAATGAATCGCTTGCAGCGGCGCCACCTCCACCAGACTGCGCGTGGCCAGTCCGAGCCATTCATCGCCGAGGCGGAACATCAACAGCGACCGTGTTTTGACCTCACTCTCGAGCGCGACGGACACGTGCCCGCGATCTTCCTGCTGCAACGCATAACGATCCAGCAAACGCGTCGCCGCCGTCGAATACACCGCGCAGTTACGGCAATGGATATGCTCGCTCAATAGCGGGCAAGACGTGTCCCCATGGATACCGATGCGGTTCCAGCAGTCGTCGATGGCCTGGGCATCCCGGCTGACGCTAAAGGTGTCGGAGACAATCATCGTTTACGCTCACTGTCGGCGGCGCGTGTGCTGCGGGCGGCACGCTCCTGCAATCGTCTGGCACCCGCCGTGTCGCCCTGGGCTTGCAGCAACGCCGCCAGGTGCATCAACGCTTCGGGATGTTGCGGTTCGAGGTACAACGCCTTGCGGTAAAAACCCTGGGCTTCGAAGGCATTGCCGGCCACATCGCTGAGCAGCCCCAACCAGCAGAACACCTGGGCCACGGGTTCATGGCTGCGCAAATAACGTTCACAGGCGGCTCGCGCTTCGGCACTTTTGCCTTCGTTAGCCAGGGCTCCGATGTTCGCCAGCAATGCGACGGTGTCGGAGACCGACGTTTTGGGCGCAAAAACCGCGGGTTCGGCGCTGGCAAACGGACGGTTGCGCACCACGGTCGAGTGGCGACTGCGCGGCACCGATGGCACCGGTAACGGCGCGGGAACCAACGTCGGCAGCGGCAATGGCTCCGGCGCCCCTTGCCGACTGAAAGCAAAGGACTGCGCGATACCCATCGAACGCATACCAAAACGCCCCAGCAGACCGCCCTCGGCCGGCCCGATAAACAGCACACCGTCGACGTGGGTCAGGCGCTTGAGCACCTCGAATACCTGCTTCTGCGTCGTTTGATCGAAATAGATCAGCAGGTTGCGGCAGAACACGAAATCAAACGCCGGCTCATTGGCGAGCAAGACCGGGTCCAGCAAATTGCCGACCTGCAAACGCACTTGTTCGAGTACCCGTTGATTGAGGCGGTAGCCCTCACCTTCGGCGCTGAAATGGCGATCACGAAACTCGATATCCTGACCGCGAAAGGAGTTTCTCCCGTACACCGCCCGCCTGGCTTTTTCCACCGACAACGGGCTCACATCCATGCCGTCAACTTTGAACTGGTGCGGCTTGAGCCCGGCATCGAGCAGTGCCATGGCAATCGAATACGGCTCTTCACCAGTGGAACACGGCAGGCTGAGAATCCGCAGTGCGCGCAAGTTGTTGATCTCGACCAGGCGTTTGCTCGCCAGTTTGGCCAGGGTAGCGAAGGATTCCGGGTAACGAAAGAACCAGGTTTCCGGGACGATCACCGCTTCGATCAACGCGTGCTGTTCGTCACGCGATCCCTGCAACGTGAGCCAGTATTCATCGACTGTCTGCGCTTGCGCAGCCTGACTGCGCTGGCGTACGGCGCGCTCAATGATGGCCGGCCCCACCGACGTCACGTCGAGGCCGATGCGCTCCTTGAGGAAGTCGAAAAACCGCTGATCACTACTCATGACCGTCCCTCAAGCAGCGCCAGGTCCAACGGCGGCGACGGGAACAGCAGCGCGCGAACCTGATCGTCCAGCAAATCGGCGACCCGCACCCATTGCAGCAAGCCTTGCTCGTCCTTGCGAACCGGCCCCAGGTAAGGCGTCTGGCGATTGTCCAGGCCGTAGGGTTGAAAGTCCGCCGGATCGCAACGCAAGGTGTCGGTGGCTTGCTCCAGAATCAGCCCGAGCAATTGTGCTTCAGCGGTCTCATCGGGACGGTAATTGACCAACACCAGTCGCGTGCTGGTGCGTGCCAGGGCAGGCCTACCAAAGGTCAGCGCGCTCAGGTCGATCACCGGCACCACCGCCCCACGATAGGCGAACACCCCGGCGACCCAGTCGGGTGTATGGGGAATCGGTTTCAACGGCAGACACGGCAACACTTCCGCCACCTCGATGGCCTTCAGGGCATACCGTTCGCTACCGATGCGAAACACCAGGAACAACGCGTGCAACGCCTGCTTCACAGCAGGACGTTTAGCCGTGATTTCGCTCATCAGACTTTGAATCGCGAAACGCCGCTGCGCAGCCCGACGGCCACCTGACTCAGCTCATCGATGGCGAAGCTGGCCTGACGCAAGGACTCGACCGTCTGGCTGCTGGCATCACCCAATTGCACCAGCGCGTGATTGATCTGTTCGGCACCGGTGGCCTGGGCCTGCATGCCTTCGTTGACCATCAGCACGCGCGGCGCCAGCGCCTGCACCTGATGAATGATCTGCGACAGCTGCTCGCCGACCTGCTGCACTTCGGACATGCCGCGACGCACTTCTTCGGAGAACTTGTCCATGCCCATGACCCCGGCCGAAACCGCCGACTGAATCTCGCGCACCATCTGCTCGATGTCGTACGTGGCGACAGCCGTCTGGTCTGCCAGACGCCGCACTTCCGTGGCAACCACGGCAAAGCCACGACCGTATTCACCGGCCTTTTCAGCTTCGATGGCGGCGTTGAGCGACAACAGGTTGGTCTGGTCGGCCACCTTGACGATGGTCACGACCACCTGATTGATGTTGCCGGCCTTCTCATTGAGGATCGCCAGTTTGGCGTTGACCAGATCGGCCGCGCCCATCACCGAATGCATGGTTTCTTCCATGCGCGCCAGCCCTTGCTGGCCAGAACCGGCGGCCACCGAAGCCTGATCGGCGGCGGTGGACACTTCGGTCATGGTGCGCACCAGATCGCGGGAGGTGGCGGCGATTTCACGGGAGGTCGCACCGATCTCGGTGGTGGTCGCCGCGGTTTCGGTGGCAGTGGCCTGTTGTTGCTTGGAGGTGGCAGCAATCTCGGTGACGGACGTGGTGACCTGCACCGACGAGCGCTGGGCCTGGGACACCAGGGACGTGAGCTCGGTCATCATGTCGTTGAAGCCGGTTTCCACCGCGCCGAACTCGTCCTTGCGCTCCAGGTTCAGACGACCGCTGAGGTCGCCGGTACGCATGATTTCGAGGATAGTCACGATGCGATTCATCGGCGCCATGATCGCGCGCATCAACAACAGACCACAAAGCGCGGCGGCCAATACCGCCACCAGCAGGGAAACACCCATGCTGATTTTCGCCGCCGCCACCGCGTCATCAATGGCATCCATTGCGTTGTCGGCGACGACTTTGTTCTCGCGAATAATATCGTTGAGTTTCATGCGCCCCTTTGTCCAGGCAGGCGTCAGCCTTGTTTCGAACAGTTCAATTGCCTGATCGCCCTGGTTGCGCTGGTGCAGATCGAGGACAGCGGCCTGAATCTTGTTGAAGTCCAGCACGTCCTGCTCGAAGAGCGCGAACTCGGTCTTGTCCTCATCGGTGGTGACCGTACTGCGGTAGTTGGCAATCTGCTCTTGTAGACGCGTTTCAAATGCCTTGAAGTCCGCCGCATCCTCGGCGTTGATGCCCTGCCCCTTCTTGAGGCCAAGCAACTCCTGCGTCTGCACGTAACTGTCGACCCAGGCACTGCGGATCATGGAGCTGTGATACACCCCGGGAATCGCGTCGTCACGCACGCGCTCCTCGTCGGCTTCAATTTTCAACAACCGCGAATACGAGACGACGACCATCAGAAGCATGATGGCGATAATTACCGCAAAGCTCGCCAAAATGCGTTGGCGCAACGTCCAGTTCTTCACAGTCAGTCCTCGGGGCGGTTTCGAAATGCGAGGAGTATAGCCGAGGGCGGTGTTTCATTTATAAGCCGGTTGCGTGCCGCTTCTCATCCTGCTGAAAAAGCCTGGCACGCCAGTGGCGATACGGCAGAAACAGGCCGTGAATTGGCCGGCATAAAGCAAAAGATCGCAGCCTTCGGATGACGCGGATCCCGTAGGAGCTGCCGAAGGCTGCGATCTTTTAAGCAAACAAACTACATCGAAGCCTGGCGAACCTGCTTCTCTAGCTCGGCCTTCAGCCCCGGCTCCAGTTTGAGCTGGCGTGCCAGTTCGTCGAGATAGGATTTCTCCATGAAGCTCTCTTCATCCACCAGCATCACACTGGCGATGTACATCTCGGCGGCCATTTCCGGGGTCCTGGCAGCGCGGGCGACATCGCTGGGGTCCAGCGGTTTGTTGAGCTCGGCGTGCAGCCAGTGTTGCAGTTCCTGATCGTTATCCAGTTTGGTGAACGCGCCTTCGATCAGCTCGCGCTCACGCGCATCGATATGCCCGTCGGCCTTGGCCGCGGCCACCAGCGCCTTGAGAATCGCCTGACTGTGCTGCTCGACCTCGGCCATCGGCAACCGGTCAAGGGTTTGCGGTTCGGTCTTCGGTGCAATGCCTTGCTGGGTCTGCCAGTTACCGTAGGCCTTGTAGGCAATCACGCCCAACGCCGCGAGACCGCCATAGACCGCCACCTTGCCACCCACCTTGCGGGCTTTCTTGTTACCCAGCAGCAACCCCATTGCCCCCGCCGCCAATGCACCGCCGCTGGCACCGGAAAGCAAACTGCCAAGGCCACCAGAGCTACTGCTCGCCCCCTTGTTCTGCGCGCTGCCGGCCTTGTTTTGCAACATGTCCTGGCCAGACTTGAGTAACTGCTCGAGCAATCCACGGGTGATCATTTGCGCCTCCATAAAAAGGTTTAACCGGTCCTTCAGGCCACCAGACTAGATCGAAAGTGCCCGAAAACTGCCAGCGAGAGTGCTTCCAGATGTTGCTCGACAGCGCGTCAACGCTGACAGGTTGAATCCTCCTTCAGAATTATCGATATACACTGTAACAAATCGATAAAAACAGCCCACCGGGTACCCTCTCCATGATGACCCTGCGTCAAATCCGCCACTTCATCGCCGTTGCCGAGACCGGCTCGATCTCGGCTGCCGCACAAACGGCATTCATCTCCCAGTCGACATTGACCCTGGCGATCCAGCAGCTGGAAGAAGAAATCGGCGTCAGCCTGTTCAGCCGTCACGCCAAGGGCATGACGCTGACCCATCAGGGCCATCAATTCCTGCGCCAGGCACACCTGATTCTGGCCACGGTGGATAACGCCAAGCGCAGCCTGCAACAGAGTACCGACCAGGTCGCAGGACAGTTGATCATCGGCGTGACCAGCCTGGTGGCCGGTTATTACCTGGCGGACTTGCTCACCCGTTTTCAGCGCGCCTACCCCAACGTTGAAATTCGCGTGATGGAAGACGAGCGCCCCTACATCGAGCATTTGTTGGTCAGCGGCGAGATTGATGTCGGCGTGCTGATCCTCTCCAACCTCGAAGATCGCCACGCCTTGCAGACCGAAGTGTTGACTCATTCGCCCCATCGCTTGTGGCTGCCGGCCCAGCATCCCTTGCTTGAACACGACAGCATCAACCTCGCCGACGTGGTTCGCGAGCCGTTGATCCAGCTGAACGTCGATGAAATGGACCGCAACGCACAACGCATGTGGTCCGCCGCGTCGTTGCAGCCGCGCATCACGCTGCGCACCGCCTCGACCGAAGCGGTGCGAAGCCTGGTGGCTGCCGGCTTGGGCGTATCGATCCAGCCCGACATGACTTACCGCCCTTGGTCGCTGGAAGGCGACATCATTGAAGCGCGGCCGATTGCCGACCTGAACCAGACCCTCGATATCGGCTTGGCGTGGCGTCGCGGCACCGCCCGCCCGGCGTTGGTGGATCCGTTTCTCACCGTCGCGCGTGAACAACCCCACGGCAAACGCAAGCCATCTATTTAATCGAACGCCACCTTCAGTATTTAGTATTTGTCGACCTCGGGGCCGCGCACTAGTCTTGTTACATCTATATAAGACGGCCAGCCCCAGTCACAGGGAGCAGCATGGCCACACAAGAAAAGAGAACCCGAAAAATGGCTGGCGCGCAGACCCCGTTGTTCACCGCATTGTTGATCGATGGTGAATTAGTCGCCGGACAAGGCTGCGTCGAGCCGATTCTCAACCCCGCCACCGGGGAGGTTCTCACCCAGATCGCCGAAGCCAGCACCGAACAAGTCGAAGCGGCCATCCTCGCCGCCCACCGCGCCTTCACCGGTTGGTCACGGACCACGCCGCAGCAACGCTCGAACCTGTTGCTGGACATCGCCAACGCCATCGAAAAAAACGCCGACCTGCTCGCTCGCCTCGAATCCATGAACTGTGGCAAGCCGCTGCACCTGGCCCGTCAGGATGACCTGAGCGCTACGGTTGATGTGTTCCGTTTCTTTGCCGGTGCCGTGCGTTGCCAGACTGGCCAGCTCAGCGGTGAATACATGCCTGGCTACACCAGCATGGTCCGGCGCGATCCCATCGGGGTCGTGGCGTCGATTGCGCCATGGAACTACCCGATCATGATGGCCGCGTGGAAAATCGCCCCGGCCCTCGCCGCCGGCAATACGTTGGTGTTCAAGCCGTCGGAACACACGCCGCTGTCGATCCTGGCCCTGGCGCCGGCGCTGGCCGAGATCCTGCCGCGCGGTGTGATCAACATCATTTGTGGTGGCGGTGAAGGCGTCGGCAGCCATTTGGTCAGCCACCCTAAAGTGCGCATGGTGTCGCTGACCGGCGATATCGTCACCGGCCAGAAAATCCTCCAAGCCGCTTCGAAAACGCTCAAGCGCACCCACCTCGAACTCGGCGGCAAGGCCCCGGTGATTGTCTGCAACGATGCCGACATTCAAGCCGTGGTCGAAGGCGTGCGCGCCTACGGCTACTACAACGCTGGCCAGGACTGCACCGCCGCCTGCCGAATCTACGCCCAGGCCGGGATTCATGACCGATTGGTGGCCGAACTCGGCGCCGCCGTCAGCAGCCTGCGCTTTGCCGGCAAACGCGATGCCGACAATGAAATCGGCCCGCTGATCAGCACCCGCCAGCGCGACCGCGTGGCCAGTTTCGTCGAACGAGCCCTCGGCCAGCCGCACATTGAACGGGTAACCGGCGCCGCCGTGCATTCCGGCGCTGGCTTCTATTACCAGCCGACCTTGCTGGCCGGCTGCAAACAGAACGATGAAATCGTCCAGCGCGAAGTGTTCGGGCCGGTGGTTACCGTGACCCGTTTCGATCAACTCGAACAAGCGGTGGATTGGGCCAACGATTCGGAATACGGCCTGGCCTCGTCGGTCTGGACCCAGAACCTCGACAAGGCCATGCAGGTCGCTGCCCGGTTGCAGTACGGCTGCACCTGGATCAACAGCCATTTCATGCTGGTCAGCGAAATGCCCCACGGCGGTTTGAAACGCTCCGGCTACGGCAAAGACCTGTCCAGCGACTCGCTCCAGGACTACAGCGTGGTGCGGCACATCATGGCGCGCCACGGACAGCATTTGTAAAAGAGCACTACGCTAACAATTAGCCGTAAAGGCATTGATGTTGAAACGTTGGAACAAAGCGGTGCCCTTGTAGGCGCTGGCTTGCCAGCGATGGCGTCCATCAGGAGACCGCAAGGTTTGAGGGACTCATCGCCGGCGAGCCTGCTCCTGCAGGATCTTGTTTACGACGTTGAAAACCACGTTCAAAAACTGCCCCGACCATAATTTAAAGAAGAGGGATACCCCATGTTCGTGCACAAGACCGCACTGCTCAGTGCAATCACCACCGCGCTGCTGGCCAGCGTCAGTGTCCAGGCCGCCGAGCCGCTCAAAGCGGTCGGCGCCGGCGAAGGTCAGCTGGATATTGTGGCGTGGCCCGGCTACATCGAACGTGGCGAGAGCGACAAGGCCTACGACTGGGTCACCGGTTTCGAGAAGGAAACCGGCTGCAAGGTCAATGTGAAAACCGCCGCCACTTCCGATGAAATGGTCAGCCTGATGGCCAAGGGTGGGTACGACCTGGTGACGGCATCCGGCGACGCGTCCCTGCGCCTGATCGTCGGCAAGCGTGTGCAGCCGATCAACACCGCGCTGATCCCGAACTGGAAGAGCCTCGACCCTCGCCTCAAGGATGCGCCGTGGTACGTGGTCAACAATCAAACCTATGGCACCCCGTATCAGTGGGGCCCGAACGTGCTGATGTACAACACCAACGTATTCAAGACCCCGCCTACCACCTGGGGTGTGTTGTTCAACGCGGAAAACCTGCCGGACGGCAAGCCGAACAAGGGTCGTGTGCAGGCCTATGACGGCCCGATCTACATCGCCGACGCGGCGCTGTATCTCAAATCAACCAAACCGGAACTGGGTATCCAGAACCCCTACGAACTGACCGAGGCACAGTACAAGGCCGTGCTCGATCTGTTGCGCGCCCAGCAGCCGCTGATCCACCGCTACTGGCATGACACCACCGTGCAAATGAGCGACTTCAAGAACGAAGGCGTAGTCGCCTCCGGTGCCTGGCCTTATCAGGTCAACGGCCTGATGAACGAGAAGCAGCCGATCGCTTCGACCATCCCGAAAGAAGGCGCCACCGGATGGGCCGACACCACCATGCTGCACGCCGAAGCCAAGCACCCGAACTGCGCCTACAAGTGGATGGACTGGTCGCTGCAACCGAAAGTCCAGGGCGACGTAGCGGCGTGGTTCGGTTCGTTGCCAGCGGTGCCGGCAGCGTGCAAGGGCAGTGAACTGCTCGGCGCCGAAGGCTGCAAGACCAACGGTTTCGACCAGTTCGACAAGATCGCCTTCTGGAAAACCCCGCAGGCTGAAGGCGGCAAGTTTGTGCCGTACAGCCGCTGGACCCAGGACTACATCGCGATCATGGGCGGTCGTTAACGCCTCTTATCGCCAGCAAGCCGGCTCCTACACAGTCCACGTACCCCTGTAGGAGCTGGCTTGCCAGCGATAGAGCGCGAAGCGCTCTTCTCTACCGATTCAGCTTTTTCAGAAGTCCAGGCAGGGCCGCTGCGACGGCCTTCGTCTTTTTGGAGCACCGCACCATGAAGCTTGCAGTCCAATTCACCAACGTTTCCCGTCTATTCGGCGAAGTGAAAGCCGTAGACCGGGTTTCCATCGACATCCAGGACGGCGAGTTCTTCTCCATGCTGGGGCCTTCCGGCTCGGGCAAAACCACCTGTTTGCGCCTGATCGCCGGGTTTGAGCAACCGAGCGCAGGTTCCATCCGTATTCATGGCGAAGAGGCCGCCGGCCTGCCGCCGTACCAGCGCGACGTGAACACCGTGTTCCAGGATTACGCGCTGTTCCCGCACATGAACGTTCGCGACAACGTAGCCTACGGCCTGAAAGTCAAAGGCGTGGGCAAAGCTGAACGTCTGAAACGAGCCGAAGAAGCCCTCGACATGGTTGCCCTCGGCGGCTACGGCGAGCGCAAACCGGTACAGCTCTCCGGCGGCCAGCGCCAGCGTGTGGCCCTGGCCCGTGCCTTGGTTAATCGTCCACGGGTTTTGCTGCTCGATGAACCGCTCGGCGCGCTGGACCTGAAGCTGCGCGAGCAAATGCAAAGCGAATTGAAGAAGCTGCAACGCCAACTCGGCATCACCTTCATTTTCGTCACCCACGACCAGACCGAAGCGCTGTCGATGTCCGACCGCGTGGCGGTGTTCAACAAGGGCCGTATCGAACAAGTCGATACACCGCGCAACCTGTACATGAAACCGGCGACCACCTTCGTCGCCGAATTCGTCGGCACCTCGAATGTGATTCGCGGTGACCTGGCCAAGCAGCTCAGTGGCAATCCGCAGCCGTTCTCGATTCGTCCGGAACACGTGCGTTTCGCCGAGGGTCCGCTGGCCAGCCACGAAATCGAAGTCAGCGGTTTGCTGCACGACATCCAGTACCAGGGCAGCGCCACGCGCTATGAACTAAAACTGGAAAACGGCCAGACCCTGAACATCAGCCAGGCCAACAACCAGTGGCTGGACACCAGCGCGCAGCATCAGACCGGGCAACGCCTCAGCGCACGCTGGGCGCGGGAAGCGATGGTCCAGTTGCACGACACCGTTGTGGGTGGGGTGTGACATGAACACCTTGGCTGTTTCTCAATCCCCTTCGGGCGGCTCGCCGTTGCGCAGGTTTTCCAACCTGCTGTATCGCCGGCCGAACCTGTACCTGTCGATGCTGCTGGTGCCGCCGCTGCTATGGTTCGGCGCGATCTACCTGGGCTCGTTGCTGACTTTGCTGTGGCAAGGTTTCTACACCTTCGATGACTTCACCATGGCGGTCACGCCGGACCTGACGCTGGCGAACTTCGCCGCGCTGTTCCAGCCGTCGAACTTCGACATCATCCTGCGCACCTTGGGCATGGCGATTGTCGTGTCGATTGCCAGCGCCATCGTCGCGTTTCCGATTGCCTACTACATGGCGCGTTACACCACCGGCAAGACCAAGGCGTTTTTCTACATCGCCGTGATGATGCCGATGTGGGCCAGTTACATCGTCAAGGCCTACGCCTGGACGTTGCTGCTGGCCAAGGGCGGCGTGGCGCAGTGGTTCGTGCAGCACCTGGGGCTGGAGCCGGTTTTGCAGTTCGTGCTGGGCATTCCGGGCGTGGGCGGCAGCACCTTGTCGACCTCGCACTTGGGGCGCTTCATGGTGTTCGTCTACATCTGGCTGCCGTTCATGATCCTGCCGATCCAGGCCTCGCTGGAACGCCTGCCGCCGTCGCTGCTGCAAGCCTCCGCCGACCTCGGTGCCAAGCCGCGCCAGACCTTCATGCAAGTGATTCTGCCGCTGTCGATCCCGGGCATTGCCGCCGGTTCGATCTTCACGTTTTCACTGACCCTGGGCGATTTCATCGTGCCGCAACTGGTGGGCCCGCCCGGCTACTTCGTCGGCAGCATGGTGTACGCCCAGCAAGGTGCCATCGGCAACATGCCAATGGCTGCAGCCTTCACTCTGGTGCCGATCGTACTGATCGCCATTTACCTGTCCATCGTCAAACGTCTGGGGGCCTTCGATGCACTCTGAAAAGGCTTCACTGGGTCTGAAAATCGCCGCTTGGGGCGGGCTGGTGTTTCTGCACTTCCCGATCCTGATCATCTTCCTGTACGCCTTCAATACCGAAGACGCAGCGTTCAGCTTTCCGCCCAAGGGTTTCACTTGGAAGTGGATCGGCGTGGCGTTCTCGCGGCCGGACGTGCTGGAAGCGATCAAGCTGTCGTTGCAGATTGCCTCGATTGCCACGCTGATCGCCATGGTGCTCGGCACGTTGGCTTCGGCGGCGTTGTATCGCCGCGACTTCTTTGGCAAGCAAGGCATCTCGCTGATGCTGATCCTGCCGATTGCGCTGCCGGGGATCATCACCGGTATCGCGTTGCTGGCGACGTTCAAAACACTGGGGATCGAACCGGGGATGTTCACCATCATCGTCGGCCACGCGACCTTCTGTGTGGTGATCGTCTACAACAACGTCATCGCCCGCTTGCGTCGCACTTCCCACAGTTTGATCGAGGCCTCGATGGACCTCGGCGCCGACGGTTGGCAGACCTTCCGCTACATCATCCTGCCGAACCTCGGCTCGGCGTTGCTGGCCGGCGGCATGCTCGCGTTTGCGCTGTCGTTCGACGAAATCATTGTCACCACCTTCACCGCCGGCCATGAACGCACCCTGCCGCTGTGGCTGCTCAACCAGCTCAGCCGCCCACGGGACGTGCCGGTGACCAACGTCGTGGCAATGCTGGTGATGATGGTGACCATGCTGCCGATCCTTGGTGCTTATTACCTGACCCGCGGCGGCGAAAGCGTTGCGGGCAGTGGCGGCAAGTAACCGACAACCCTTTCCAACTGTGGAAAAAAAACCTTGTAGGAGCCGGCTTGCTGGCGATAGCGGTAGGTCAACCGGCTTAGATGCTGGATCTGATGACGCCATCGCTGGCAAGCCAGCTCCTACAGGAGAACCGGCTTCCACAGAAAAAAACAATCGTCTGTAAGAGGACACTTGCCATGCAAACCAAACTCTTGATCAACGGCCAACTGCTCAACGGCGAAGGCCCCGCCCAAGCGGTGTTCAACCCCGCGCTGGGCCGTGTGCTGGTGGAAATCAACGAAGCCAGCGAAGCCCAGGTCGATGCCGCCGTACGCGCCGCCGACGCCGCATTCGACAGTTGGTCGCAGACCCCGCCGAAAGAGCGTTCGCTGCTGCTGCTCAAACTCGCCGACGTCATCGAAGCCCACGGCGAAGAGCTGGCCAAACTGGAATCGGACAACTGCGGCAAGCCTTACAGTGCCGCGCTGAACGACGAGATCCCGGCGATTGCCGACGTGTTCCGTTTCTTCGCTGGCGCCAGCCGTTGCATGAGCGGTTCGGCCGGTGGCGAGTACCTGCCCGGCCACACCTCGATGATCCGCCGCGATCCGGTGGGCGTGATCGCATCCATCGCGCCGTGGAACTACCCGTTGATGATGGTCGCCTGGAAAATCGCCCCGGCCCTCGCCGCCGGTAATACCGTGGTGCTCAAGCCGTCGGAACAAACCCCGCTGACCGCCCTGCGTCTGGCCGAACTGGCGTCGGAGATTTTCCCGGCCGGCGTGCTCAACCTGGTGTTCGGCCGTGGTCCTACCGTCGGCAGCCCACTGGTCACTCACCCGAAAGTGCGCATGGTGTCGCTGACCGGTTCGATTGCCACCGGTTCGAACATCATTTCCAGCACCGCCGACAGCGTCAAACGCATGCACATGGAGTTGGGCGGCAAAGCCCCGGTGATCATCTTCGACGACGCCGACATCGACGCCGCCGTCGAAGGCATCCGTACCTTCGGGTTCTACAACGCCGGGCAAGACTGCACCGCCGCTTGCCGCATCTATGCGCAGGAAGGCATCTACGAGAAATTCGTCGAGAAGCTTGGCGCGGCCGTCAGCAGCATCAAGTACGGCTTGCAGGATGACCCGTCCACCGAACTCGGCCCACTGATCACCGCGCAACACCGCGACCGCGTGGCCGGTTTCGTCGAGCGCGCCATCGCTCAGCCGCACATTCGTTTGATCACTGGCGGCAAAGCGGTTGAGGGCAATGGATTCTTCTTCGAACCGACCGTGCTGGCCGATGCGCAACAGGACGACGAAATCGTCCGTCGCGAAGTGTTCGGGCCGGTGGTATCCGTCACCAAATTCACCGATGAAGCACAAGTGCTGGGCTGGGCCAACGATTCGGACTACGGTCTGGCCTCTTCCGTGTGGACCGCCGACGTCGGCCGCGCCCATCGCCTATCCGCCCGTTTGCAGTACGGCTGCACCTGGGTGAATACGCACTTCATGCTGGTCAGCGAAATGCCCCACGGCGGTCAGAAATTGTCCGGCTATGGCAAGGACATGTCCATGTATGGGCTGGAGGACTACACCGTCGTTCGGCATGTGATGTTCAAGCACTAAGAAAAAGCATCGCCAGCAAGCCGGCTCCTACACGTCCGCGTCGTTCCTGACTCACACAAAACCTGTAGGAGCTGGCTTGCCAGCGATAGGGGTCACCTCGGTTTCAAGGCAGAAACCGGCAGTACGCACCACCAGGCTCCACCCCAAAGAAAACAAAACAATAACCACCGATCCGGGCGGCGCCCCCAAGGCCCCGTCACCTCTGTAACCGCCGCCGATCGTAGGATTACGTATTCCCAATATTCGAATAGCTAACTGAAAAACTGCACCTCAGGTGCCGCTTCTCTGTAGCAAGTGCAAAAACAGGAAATTCCTACAGACGCAACCTTCCTGAAAAACCCTCGATTCCTACGACACGCGTCGCCAGAGTAGACTTGGCGCCGCGAGTGCCTGACCGATAGGCTTTGTTCCGTCGCTGCCAAATCAGCGGCCCGGAGTCGAAGCCGGAACAAGTCAAAACGGTGCTCGTGTGCCCCCATAGGACTGTGGCTGCTTTATGCCTTCAGTTCTGCATTATGGCGGGCCGTGTGGCGCGGGCCTTTCGGCTTCCGTTTTGACCTGGAAGTGTCCCGACTTCGAACGCCACTCGGTCCGCCACCCAACCCGTCGAAGGGTTGGGGGCGACTTTCCAAGTCAAAACGGAAAATCACGCCATGCCAATGCACTTTCAAGACTCGCCCCTTCCTTATTTCACTCCCACCGTCTTTACCCGCCACAACCGTTTCCTCCACGCCTTCATGCAAGACAACCAAGCCTGGTTCTGCGCCCAGGACCTTGGTCGCCTGATGGGCAAACCACTCAATGAACGCCTCACCTTGAAACTCGACCCCGATCAGCGTCGCAGCGTCTGGCTCCGCAAGGACGGCAAAACGGTCGAAACACTGATGATCAGTGAGTCAGGCATGTACGCCTTGCTGGTTCACCACTTCGTCCCGGAAAACCGCAACCTGCGCCAATGGCTGAGCAACGAAGTCATCCCCTCGCTACGTGATGCGAAATCAGCGCCTGTGGAAAACCTGCCAAGCCTGAGCTCTCTGAATTGGGCCGGAGTCTCGGTGCCTTTGCTGCATTACCAACATCACGCCTGGGTCAAATGGCGTGACATGCCTGAGTTGATGCAGGTGCAGCGTCCCTTCCCAATTGCTGGCACTTGTCGTTGAAGGAATAAAGCGAGCTGAAAAAAGGGACAGACTTCACAGTCCGTCCCTTAGGTTTGAATCCTTTCAATTGATTGTCCTGCTGAATGAGTTATATCCATATGAACGAAACTCGCAGCGTCAAGCGAGACATCGAAATGATTCCATGTGATACCTCGTTTGCAGAGACGTATCTCCATAAGCTCGACCAGCAAGCAGTCCTCCAGCAAGAAATTGACGCTGGCATAGCCGACGCTGACGCGGACAGGTTAACCAGCCTGGCCACCGTGAAGGCCAAATGGCTCTCACGGTGACCAGCTGAGATCAAAACCGCGAAACACTCCTCATCGCATCCACCAGATACCTCATCGCGATCCGGTCGCTTTCCGACAGTTCCCGATAGCGCTCCACCAGTTTCAACTCTTCGGAATTCAATCGGCGCCTTCGCCGTCCCATGGCCAGGCACGGAAAGATTCCCAACATTTCAGTGATGCCTTGTACTTTCGACATGGACGATGTCCTTCTCTACGTCAAAGAAAACTTAAGAAACCGCATCGCCCTCACCCTTTTTCAGCAGCGCCTCGTGCCAACTGAACCGCACCGGCCCGAAGGGCATAAACCGGTCATGTACACAGGATAGAAATAATCCGGGCGCTGAAAAGTGGTTTTTAGAGTAATTAGTCGAAAAAAGCAGAAATGCCCTGTAATTCAGAAGACGCTGTCGGAAATCTTTCCCGACACTTCTTGTTTCATTCCAGCGCCAGCGTCTTGCCACCAATCAATTTTGCTCTGCAATCGAACGGTTTAAGCTGTTGGGCATCTGTTTAAAAGTCCGTTGTGTTTGGCCGAAGGCATGTCCGAACCGATATTTCTGATCCAGCACGTGCCAGGAACGGCGCGGGATTGTTCACGACAGGTTGTATTTATGCATCGCAGGAATTTGCTCAAAGCGTCCATGGCCATTGCGGCTTACACCGGTCTTTCGGCCACCGGTCTGCTGGCCGCCCGGGCCTGGGCCGCGTCTGACACCGCCGATGGCGAGGCCAAGGCCTTTGATTTCGAAGCGCTGAAAGTGCAGGCCAAGCAACTGGCCAGCAATCGCTATCAGGACACCAAACAGGTGCTGCCGCCGACGCTGGCGACCATGACCCCGCAGAACTTCAATGCGATCCGCTACGACGGCAATCATTCGTTGTGGAAGGACCTCAAGGGCCAACTGGACGTGCAGTTCTTCCACGTCGGCATGGGTTTCAAGCAACCGGTGCGCATGTACAGCGTCGATCCGAAAACCCGGATGGCCCGCGAGGTGCATTTCCGTCCTTCGCTGTTCAACTATGAAAACACCACGGTCGATACCGCGCAGCTCAAGGGTGACTTGGGTTTCTCGGGTTTCAAACTGTTCAAGGCCCCGGAGCTGGACAAGCACGATGTGGTGTCCTTCCTCGGCGCCAGCTATTTCCGTGCGGTGGACGCCACTGGCCAATATGGCCTGTCGGCTCGTGGCCTGGCCATCGACACTTACGCCAAGAAGCGTGAAGAATTCCCCGATTTCACCAAGTTCTGGTTCGAGACGCCGGACAAGAACAGCACCCGCTTCGTGGTCTACGCCCTGCTCGACTCGCCGAGTGCCACCGGCGCTTATCGCTTTGATATCGATTGCCAGGCCGAACGCGTGGTGATGGAGGTCGACGCCCACGTCAATGCGCGTACTGCCATCGATCAACTGGGCATCGCGCCGATGACCAGCATGTTCAGCTGCGGCACCCACGAGCGCCGGATGTGCGACACCATTCACCCGCAAATCCATGACTCGGATCGACTGGCCATGTGGCGCGGCAACGGCGAGTGGATCTGCCGCCCGCTGAACAACCCGGCCACGTTGCAGTTCAACGCTTTCGCCGACAAAGACCCGAAAGGCTTCGGCCTGGTGCAGACCGATCACGAATTCGCCAGCTATCAGGACACGGTCGACTGGTACAGCCGCCGTCCGAGCCTGTGGGTCGAGCCCACCACCGCGTGGGGCGAAGGCTCGATCGACCTGCTGGAAATCCCTACCACCGGCGAAACCATGGACAACATCGTCGCCTTCTGGACACCGAAAAAACCGGTGGCCGCCGGCGATTCGCTGAACTACGGCTACAAGCTCTACTGGAGCGCATTGCCGCCGGTCAGCACGCCACTGGCGCGGGTGCAGGCGACCCGTTCGGGGATGGGCGGTTTCACCGAGGGCTGGGCGCCGGGCGAACACTATCCACCGGTCTGGGCGCGACGCTTTGCCGTGGACTTCAACGGCGGCGGCCTGGACCGCCTGCCGGAAGGGACGGGCATCGAGCCGGTCGTGACCTGCTCGAACGGCGAGGTCAAGGATTTCAGCATTCTGAAACTCGACGACATCAAGGGCTACCGCATCCTGTTTGACTGGTACCCGACCAACGACAGCGTCGAGCCCGTCGAGCTGCGTCTGTTCATCCGTACCAATGACCGCACGTTAAGTGAAACCTGGTTGTACCAGTACTTCCCGCCAGCGCCGGACAAACGCAAATATCCGTGACTGTCACCCCGTAGGAACCGGCTTGCTGCGAGCGGCGTTCCGACGATGGCGACCTCGAGAGCGCTATCGCCAGCAAGCCGGCTCCTACGAAAAGCAATGCATGACACGTCATCATTCGGTTTTCCGAACGCGACCTGCCGGTCGGTTCGGTTAACCGGATCTTTCAATCGGAATATCAGCGCCATAAAAATTTAATTTCCTTATTAATCAATGCTTTGACCATTTCAGACTGGTCTGGCACGAGTCATGCTCTACACTTCTTCGATGAATGACCTTTGCGCACACACTCAATAGCGCTCAGGTAGCTGCAGCACAAAAGGGCCGGTGAACTGGCTCCATAAAAAAAACAATGTCGAGGAAAATTTGATGCGCATCGTTCCCCATATCCTGGGCGCAGCCATTGCTGCCGCTCTGATCAGCACGCCAGTTTTCGCCGCCGAACTCACCGGCACCCTGAAGAAGATCAAAGAGTCCGGCACCATCACCCTGGGCCATCGCGACGCTTCCATTCCGTTTTCCTACATTGCAGACGCTTCCGGCAAACCGGTCGGCTACTCCCACGACATCCAGCTGAAAGTCGTCGAAGCCATCAAAAAAGACCTGGACATGCCCAACCTCCAGGTCAAATACAACCTGGTGACTTCGCAAACCCGTATCCCGCTGGTGCAGAACGGCACCGTGGACCTCGAGTGCGGTTCCACCACCAACAACGTCGAGCGTCAGCAGCAAGTTGACTTCTCCGTCGGCATCTTCGAAATCGGTACCCGTCTGCTGTCCAAGGCAGACTCCAAGTACAAGGATTTCGACGACCTGAAAGGCAAGAACGTCGTGACCACCGCTGGCACCACGTCCGAGCGCATCCTCAAGGCGATGAACGCCGACAAGCAGATGGGCATGAACGTCATCTCCGCCAAAGACCATGGCGAGTCCTTCCAGATGCTGGAAACCGGCCGTGCCGTGGCCTTCATGATGGACGACGCCCTGCTGGCCGGTGAAGCGGCCAAGGCCAAGAAAGCCAGTGACTGGGCCGTGACCGGCACGCCACAGTCGTACGAAATCTACGGCTGCATGGTGCGCAAAGGCGACGAGCCGTTCAAAAAGGCTGTGGATGACGCCATCAAGGCCACCTACGCATCGGGCGAGATCAACAAGATCTACGAAAAATGGTTCATGCAGCCAATCCCGCCAAAAGGCCTGAACCTGAACTTCCCGATGAGCGACGAGCTCAAGGCCCTTATCGCCAATCCGACTGATAAAGCGGCTGACGACAAGAAGTCCTGATTTCTGACTAACCTTATCTCCTGAGAGGGCCTGCGTCCTTTCAGGAGGTTGTCACTCCCTGCTGGCATTTCTGGAAACACTCGGACCGGTGGCTGTCGAGCCGATCGTGTGTGCCTGATCTTCAAGGTTCAGGCGGGAACGGAGCTTCCCCCAAGCGGGCATTTGTATATCGATCGATCTGAGGGGAGACCCTAATGAATTACAACTGGGACTGGGGCGTGTTCTTCAAGTCCACCGGCGTGGGCAGCGAGACCTATCTCGACTGGTACGTGACCGGTCTGGCGTGGACCATCGGCATCGCCATCGCGGCCTGGATCATCGCCCTGACACTGGGTTCGATCCTGGGCGTCATGCGTACCGTGCCGAACCGCATCGTATCGGGCATCGCCACCTGCTACGTCGAACTCTTCCGTAACGTGCCGCTGCTGGTTCAGCTGTTCATCTGGTACTTCCTGGTACCTGACCTGCTGCCGGCCGACTTGCAAGAGTGGTACAAGCAGGATCTGAACCCGACCACCTCGGCCTTCCTCAGCGTCGTCGTGTGCCTGGGCCTGTTCACTACCGCCCGCGTTTGCGAACAGGTGCGCACCGGTATCCAGGCGCTGCCAAAAGGCCAGGAATCCGCGGCCCGCGCCATGGGTTTCAAGCTGCCACAGATCTACTGGAACGTGCTGCTGCCCCAGGCCTACCGGATCATCATTCCGCCACTTACCTCGGAATTCCTGAACGTCTTCAAGAACACCTCCGTGGCCTCGCTGATCGGTTTGATGGAATTGCTCGCGCAAACCAAACAGACCGCCGAGTTCTCCGCCAACCTGTTCGAAGCCTTCACCCTGGCCACGCTGATCTACTTCACCCTGAACATGAGCCTGATGTTGCTGATGCGTCTGGTCGAGAAGAAAGTCGCCGTACCGGGCCTGATTTCCGTAGGGGGTAAATGATGGAATTCGACTTCTCGGGCATCATCCCGTCCCTGCCGGGTCTGTGGAACGGCATGGTCATGACCCTCAAGCTGATGGTCATGGGCGTGATCGGCGGGATCATCCTCGGCACTATCCTGGCGCTGTGCCGTCTGTCGCACAACAAACTGCTGTCGAACCTGGCCGGCGCCTACGTTAACTACTTCCGCTCGATCCCGTTGCTGCTGGTGATCACCTGGTTCTACCTGGCGGTACCCTTCGTGCTGCGCTGGATCACTGGCGAAGACACGCCGATCGGCGCGTTCGCCTCCTGCATCGTGGCGTTCATGATGTTCGAAGCGGCGTACTTCTGCGAAATCGTCCGTGCCGGTGTGCAGTCGATCCCCAAGGGCCAGATGGGCGCTGCCCAGGCGCTGGGCATGACGTACGGCCAGATGATGCGCCTGATCATCCTGCCGCAAGCGTTCCGCAAGATGACACCGCTGTTGCTGCAACAGAGCATCATCCTGTTTCAGGACACCTCGCTGGTCTACGCCGTCGGCCTGGTGGACTTCCTCAATGCTTCGCGCGCCAGTGGCGACATCATTGGCCGCTCCAATGAGTTCCTGATTTTCGCGGGTCTCGTGTACTTCATCATCAGCTTTTCCGCCTCGCTGCTGGTCAAGCGTCTGCAAAAAAGGTTCGCCGTATGATCTCTATCAAAAGCATCAACAAGTGGTATGGGGACTTCCAGGTACTGACTGATTGCAGCACCGAGGTCAAAAAAGGTGAAGTGATCGTGGTATGCGGGCCATCCGGTTCCGGCAAATCGACCCTGATCAAGTGCGTCAACGCGCTGGAACCGTTCCAGAAAGGCGACATCGTGGTCGACGGCACGTCCATCGCCGACCCGAAGACCAACCTGCCGAAACTGCGTTCGCGCGTGGGCATGGTGTTCCAGCATTTCGAGCTGTTCCCGCACCTGACCATCACCGAGAACCTGACCATCGCGCAGATCAAGGTGTTGGGCCGTAGCAAGGAAGAAGCCACCAAGAAAGGCCTGCAACTGCTCGAGCGCGTCGGTCTGTCGGCCCACGCCCACAAGCACCCGGGCCAACTGTCCGGTGGTCAACAACAGCGTGTGGCGATTGCCCGTGCGCTGGCGATGGACCCGATCGTCATGCTGTTCGACGAACCGACCTCGGCGCTCGACCCGGAAATGGTCAACGAAGTGCTGGACGTGATGGTGCAACTGGCCCACGAAGGCATGACCATGATGTGCGTGACCCACGAAATGGGCTTCGCCCGTAAAGTGGCCGACCGCGTGATCTTCATGGACGCCGGCAAGATCATCGAAGACTGCAAGAAAGAGGAGTTCTTCGGCGACATCAGCCACCGCGCCGAGCGTACACAGCACTTCCTCAACAAAATTCTGCAGCACTAAGAAACACACCGCTCCCTGTAGGAGCCAGCTTGCTGGCGATGGCGGTGGTCCAGACGACATCAATGTCCGGGACATCGTCATCGCCAGCAAGCCGGCTCCTACAAGGGTCGGCGGTGGCTTGCAGATTTGTGTGGTGGTTGACCCAAGGCATCTGTGATGAAATGCGACCCCAATCTTTATCGCGCAGCGCCGCCATCACTCGCCGTGAAACCCCGTCTTGTTCGACAGCTGTTCCTGCCGCCGCTGATCATCGCGCTGATGATCGGATTGGGTTACATCGGCTTCTGGGTCAGTGAGCGCTACGGCATCCGCAGCCTCAGCGAAAACGGCCAGCGTCAGCTTGAGCTGCACGCCCGCGCCGTCGAAAGCGAAATCAGCAAATACACCTACCTGCCCAGCCTGCTCGAACTCGAAACCAGTGTTTCGCAGTTGCTGGCCGACCCGACCCCGGAACACCGGCAAACGGTCAACGATTACCTCGAGGGCCTGAACCGGCGCAGCCGCAGTCGGGCCATCTACGTCATGGACACCACCGGTCGCGTCATGGCCACCAGCAACTGGCGCGACTTCGACAGTTATCTGGGTGAAGACCTGTCCTTCCGTGCCTATTTCCAGAGCGCCATACGCGGTCAGCCAGGACGCTTTTACGGCATTGGCAGCACCAACGGCGAGCCCGGTTACTACCTGGCCCATGGCCTGGAAGAACACGGCAAGATCATCGGCGTCGCCGTGGTCAAGGTTCGCCTCGAAGCCATGGAAGAACGCTGGCAGCGAGCGCGCCTGGAAGCCTTCGTCAGTGACGAGAACGGCATCATCATTCTCTCCAGCGATCCGGCCCGCCGCTTGAAGTCCGTGGTGCCGCTGAGCGATGAAACCAAAGAGAAACTGGCCCGTAGCCTGCAGTACTACTGGTTCCCGCTCAACGAACTGCAACCGCTGGCCCGGGAAACCCTGTCCGAGGGCGTGGAGAAACTGACTTTCCCGGCCAACAGCGAACTGGTGTCCGACGATGAGAACATCAGCTATCTGTCGCAAACCCGGCCGTTGAGCGACACGCCGTGGAATTTCACCCTGCTGACGCCGCTGCAGGATTTGCGCCGCGAAGCGATCAACCAAGGGATTCTGGTGGCGGTGGCGTTTGCCCTCCTCGCCTTTCTGTTGATCGCCTGGAATGAGCGGCGCAAGGTGATCGCCACCCGCTTAGCGGCCCGTGAAGCCTTGCAGGAAGCCAACAATCAACTGGAGCGTCGGATTACCGAACGCACCGTCGACCTGCGCGCCAGCAACGAACGGCTCAAGGGTCAGATCCGCGAACGGCGCCACGCCGAAGAGACTTTGCGCCACGCCCAGGATGAACTGGTGCAGGCCGGAAAACTCGCGGCCATCGGCCAGATGTCCACCAGCATCGCCCATGAACTGAACCAGCCGCTGGCGGCGCTGCGTACGCTGTCCGGCAACACCGTGCGCTTCCTCGAGCGCGGGCAACTGGACGTGGCCAGCACCAACCTCAAGACCATCAATGAACTGATCGACCGCATGGGCCGCATCACCGCGAGCCTGCGCTCCTTTGCGCGACGCGGTGACGACAAGGGCCAGGCTTGCCTGGGCAAAGGTGTTGACGCGGCACTGCAATTGCTCGATGGGCGGATGAAACACACCCATCTGCACCGTCATTTCGAAGCGGTGCAGGTCCGGATCGATCAAACTCGTCTTGAGCAGATTCTGGTCAACCTGATCGGCAACGCCCTCGATGCCATGCTGGCCCAGCCACAACCTGAGCTGTGGCTCGAAGGTGAAGAATTCGATGGCAAATACCGCCTGCGTGTTCGCGACAACGGCCACGGCATCGACGCCGAAACGCGCAAGCATCTGTTCGAACCGTTTTTCACCACCAAACCCGGCGAACAAGGCCTGGGCCTTGGCCTGACCCTTTCGGCGAGCCTGGCCGCCGCCACCGGTGGACACCTGGGTGTCGAGCACCCGGCCAGTGGCGGTACCGCATTCGTCCTCAGTTTACCGTTGGTAAGCCCCACTCCCGCGAAGCCAATATGAACAACGACCTTAGTGTATTGATCGTCGAAGACGATCCCCATGTGCTGCTCGGCTGCCAACAGGCGCTGACCCTGGAAGACATTCCCTGCATTGGCGTGGGCAGTGCCGAAGAAGCCCTTGAGCGCGTCGGCGACAACTTTGCCGGCATCGTCATCAGCGACATTCGCTTGCCGGGCATCGATGGCCTGGAACTGCTCGGCCGGCTCAAGGAGCGTGATCGCAGCCTGCCGGTGGTGCTGATTACCGGCCACGGCGACATTTCCATGGCCGTCGGCGCGATGCAGAAAGGCGCCTACGATTTCATGGAGAAACCGTTTTCTCCGGAACGTCTGGTGGACGTGGCCCGTCGTGCCCTGGAACAACGCAGCCTGGCGCGGGAAGTCTCGTCCCTGCGGCGGCAATTGGCCGAGCGCGACTCGCTCGAAGGCCGGATCATCGGCCGTTCACCGGCCATGCAGAAACTGCGCGAGTTGATCGCCAACGTCGCCGACACCTCGGCCAACGTCTTGATCGAAGGCGAAACCGGCACCGGCAAAGAACTGGTCGCCCGCTGCCTGCACGATTTCAGTCGCCGCCACAGCAAACAGTTCGTCGCGTTGAACTGCGGCGGCCTGCCGGAAAACCTGTTCGAAAGCGAAATTTTCGGCCACGAAGCCAACGCCTTCACCGGCGCCGGCAAACGGCGGATCGGCAAGATCGAACACGCCGACGGCGGCACGCTGTTCCTCGACGAAGTGGAAAGCATGCCCCTGCCCTTGCAGATCAAATTGCTGCGGGTGTTGCAGGAGCGCACCCTCGAACGCCTCGGCTCGAACCAGAGCGTAGCGGTGGATTGCCGAGTGATTGCCGCGACCAAGTCAGACCTCGACGAATCGAGCAAGGCCGGCGAGTTCCGCAGCGATCTGTATTACCGCCTCAACGTGGTGACCCTGGAACTGCCGCCGCTGCGCGAGCGTCGCGAAGACATCCTGCAACTGTTCGAGTATTTCTTGCAGCAGTCGTCCCTGCGCTTCGACCGGATCGCACCGGAGCTGGACAACCAGACCGTGTCGAACCTGATGAGCCACGACTGGCCGGGCAACGTGCGCGAACTGCGCAACGTCGCCGAGCGTTTTGCCCTGGGCCTGCCGGCGTTCAAAAAGCCCGGTGCTGGCGGCAGCACTCATGGCCTGGCCTTCGCCGAAGCGGTGGAAGCGTTCGAACGCAATTTGCTCGGCGATGCCTTGCAACGCAGCGGCGGCAACCTCACGCAAGCGAGCCAGGAACTGGGCATGGCCAAGACCACTCTGTTCGACAAGGTAAAGAAGTACGGGTTGAGTCACTGAACGAGCGGATTCTCAACGCACCGTATTCACGCCACAGTGGCCGTCATGAATTGATCCACACCCCATAACTATGTACCGCCAGCACTGAAAGCGTCGCTCTTCTAATGACAGCAACGCCGGGGTTTCCCGGCCTTCCTGTCATTTGGAGCCTCCACATCATGCTTGACTCCGTTCACCCAGCGCCGGTCGACTTCGACCTCCTGCCCTCCCTCGAATCGCCTCCCACCGACCACTGCCTGTTCCTCATCGCCTGCGAACGCCTGGAGGACAGTCGCCGACGCATGCTCGAACTCGTGGCGCAACGCCATACGGACATCGAGCCCCCGCGCATCGACGCGTACTGGCGTGAGCGCGCCCCCGGCACAGCGGTGTCGCGAAAGGATCTGGCTAGCGAATTGTACCGCCAGCATTTCGAAGCAGCCTGTCAGCTGGCTTTTGCCGAGGGACGTCTGAATGTCGAGCAGATGAACGTGCTGCTGGCCATCATCGATCCACCAACCGAAGGCCTGAGGCTTGGCGACCGTACAATCTATGCCGAACAGTTGGCCCTGCAACGGGCTGACAATTCTCGCGCAATATCCGGTGCACTCGTCATCACGGTCGATATGGATCAACCCGTCACCCAGTTTTTGTATTTGCCTGCCCAGCAACCGGCATTAACGGTTTTTGAACAGCGCAGCCAGATGGAAACCTGGCTGCTGCAATATCAGCACCTTGCCGTCGTCTCAACGCAACACGAACAGGTGTTGGTTCACTACACCGCGCTGACTGATTCGCCATTGACGGCGGGGGTCGAACAACTGATTGCGAGCCCGGCGGTGACACTTCTGTCTGGCGCGCCTCCTGCACCACTCGCAGACAGTAAAGAGGTGGAGCCACTCGACGAGACGATCTCACTCTTTGGACTGCTGAACCCGGATATCCCCTTGAGCACCCGCAGACTCAGCCTGGCCCGGCAACGAACGGCGATAGAAGCCCTTTTTCGAGACAGCCTGTGGAATGTCACAGATGACCCCCGCCAGCTGAAATTCAAACAGTCGCTCGATGCGCTGGCAGCAGCCGAACAGGCCAGCCAATCGGCTGCTTCCAGGCTGCTGAATGCCAGGGATGGTCTGCGCATGCTCGAATTGCGGCAAAAACCCAATGAACATTACAGCGCCCTATATCAGGCGCGGTTGGCGGGCCTGCGCGCCGAATCGGACATCCAGTTGTTGTTGAGTCAGATCAGCACCGAGGAGCACGGGATGCTTCAGGCGATTCTCGATCATTCGGATAAAACGCAACGTAGTGCGCCGGTGGTGGTTTTCAGCCTGACCCTCACCTGCCTGAACCACGAGGGAGAAAACACACAACTGCAATCGCGGGAGCTGGAAGGTGTATTGCTCATCGCCCATCCCTCCCTCCTGATTCCCTCCTCTGCACCGCAAAGCCTGCTGCTCTACTGGCCGGGTGAGCTCGGTGGTTTGCAGCGTTTTGCTTCACTGTCGGCGCTGGAGCGCGAGCTGTTCAAGATCACGCCCAATGACAGCGAGCGGGCGCTGCAGCTTTCGGAACAAACGTCAGACCCGTTCGAGCAAAGCCTGCAAAGTCAGCTCTACGCGTGCGAACAATTGGCGGCCAAGGTGATTGCCGACAACCCGGTACCCGCCCGCGCGCAGCACCGTCTGGCGCAAATGGAAAAGTTACGAGAACAAACTCTCACCGACCTGTGCGTTGCGACGCATGCGGCCCGAGACCAGGCCTACAGCCAGATTGTCGAGCAACATCACAGCGGTGTACTGGCGCAAAAACGCCCGCAATGGCTATCCACCCTGACAGACGCGCAGCGCGTTCGACTCAAGGCCATGACCCAGGCTTTCATCGCCGCGATGAAACGGTCTCAGGCGTTACTGGAACGCGAGTTGCCACATCGCAAGGACTTCATCGAAAAGCGCACGGCGGCTCGCCTGCGCCAGGACTTCTCGCTCGAACGTGACTTCGAGATAAAACTGGATCTGCCGGATTCGACCAGTTGGCGCAAAGTAGTCACCGACGGCGCGGCACCAGGCACTCCTCAGGAGCATATTCTGATTCCCAGCAAGAACCGCAGCACCGTATCCATCGCCGAGTTTGTGCTGAACAACATCGACCAATCGACATGGGACAGGTTGGGTTTCATGAAGGTTCTGGTTCAAGCGGACGACCCGATCGAGCGGCACATTCTGCAGACCGGCATCAAACAGCATTACTTGCGCGAAATCGTGCCTGATCTGAACCTGGCGCAAAAGTATGAGGACCTGATCTTCAGTACGTTCATGGGCGCTTCAACGGCCCCGGCGTTCGACAATGCCTATCGCCGCGAATGCCTGATCGAACCCTGGCGCCTGATGCTCAAACTGCAAGGCGAATGCGCCCTCGCACAACGACAGATCAATGCGAAGGGCCGCCAGATACTCGACATCGCCATTGACGCCGACAGTCGCCAAGCCTATGCCATCAATGGCATGAACATTTCACTGCTGCCAGTGAGCCTGACCGTCGGTGGTGCGGATACCCATCAGGAAGGCCCTGCCGGCTTGGCCGGTATCACTTTCATTCATGAACTGAATTCAGGTCTCACCCTGCTTTATCTGCCCGACAGTCCCGACGGCCAACTCCTCAGGCAATACACCAGCCTGGAACATGCCCGGCGCAGCCTGTTCAATCTGTGCCAGCAGACGTCCATGGTCGAATACCTGGCGGGACGCACCTTGCATGGCGACTTTGCGCGTCATGTCAGCCGTATCAACCAGTCAGTGCTGCGGCATTTCGATGCGTTGATCGGGGTCGGCCTGGCTTGGCCAGTGACAACATCGTTGGCAGCCCATCTGCTCAATACGCACATGGGTCGTTTGATCGAGGCCCATCGCTCGACTTCGCGGTCCAACAGGAAGCTGGCGCTGGAACACCATGCGCTGGCGTCCGGTGTGATGCTCAACTATCTGAAAATGGCGCTGGGGATGGTGCCCTTCGTCGGCAGCGCCATCGCTCTTTATGACGCCTGGGACAGCGCCAACCTGAGCGTTGCCGCGTTTTTGCGGGGTGATGTCGGCAACGGACTGGCGCAACTCGAATCGGTGTTGCTGTCACTGATCGACGCCGCAATGGACATACTGCCGGGTGGGAATGCCGCCCCCTCCGCCGCTCGCTCGCTCACCCGGCAGCGGCAACTGTCAGGGCTGGCGAGGAAGGCCGGTACGTTATCCCCCACTACGAAACGAAAGGCCCTGCGCACCGCAGAACGTTTCCAGGGTTACGAATATGAGCACGACCTTTCACTGAGCAATATTCGCCCTGGCAGCAGCGGCCTGTATCGCAACGTGTATCGCCATGAACTCGGCGATTTCATCGTCAGTCAGGGTCGGATCTATCGTGTTGAGCAGAGCGGCAATCCGTCATTTTGGCGCTTGAGCGGCAGCCGCAGCAGAAGCTACAAACAACCCATCGCTCTTGATGAAAACGGTAACTGGAATACGCATTTCGCCGTTTATGGCACGCTGATCGAAGGTGGCGGGCTCGGCGGTGGCGGGGTTCTCGGCCATCATCTGGCCGAGGGCCTCGACCCGCTCTGGCCCGCCGCGATCCGGCGATGGCTGCCGCGTTGGTGGACGGACGCGACATTTCGGCATCGACTGAGGCTGGTCAATTCCGTGGATGCGGACATGCGCCGACTGCAAACGCAAAGAACTGAAATCGAAGCCGAAATCATCGTTTACGAAACAAAAAAACCTGAAGCGCGCCGCGCTCTTCAGCCGGCACTGGAACGCAAATACGTCGACCAGATCGAGCTGGCGGAATCGAACTTCCAGGAATTGAACGAACTATTGCCCCTGACCAGTGGTGAAAATCACACCAAAGTCCAAAAGCTCCGAAGCTTCTGCGCGCAAACCATCTTTGATCGCACGTTAGACCGATTGCAGTTTGCCTTCGCGCGAATTGATTGGCGACTGGAGGAGATTAGTGACCTCCTCAAACTCACGGACGCCACCCCCGCCCACGAAACCCGCCAACATCTGGCCCTGCTGCAAAAACGAAAAGACATCCGCAAGCTCATCATGTTCGAGTTCGAGCAACGAGACCTGTATATCGAACGCCTTAGTGTCTGGAAGGAAAAAATACCCGGCAAGGCGTTGAAAACGGACACGACCAAAGTTGTGCAAGACTTGACCAGCGCTGATCGTGCCGCAACCGTCAGCTACCTTAAAACGGCACATGCCGTGAGAATCATCAACCGGTACGATGTTGTCAGTGATGAGTCCTGGTTCTTTTTTTATGTTCACCACTTGAAGGCACGCGACCACGTCGAACGCGCCCTGCGTACTCAATCCGATCTGCGCAGCGTAGTGAGCAATGTAAACCAGCACAACGCAATCCTTGAAGATTGCCTTGAGGCGTATGCGAAGTTTCGTCGACATCTGATGGCGGCGAATACGGGTTATTCCGAGTATATGGACGCCGGACAGGTCGCGATATTTCTCGGCTATCTTGCAGAGATGGAAGAGTATGCCCGCCGAGCCATCAAAAAACGTCCGGCAATCTCCAACACAAAATCTGCCCGCAAACTGTTCAAGACCGAGGACGACCAGTGGCTGATGGGGAAAGAAGTGGAGGCGTCTGAAACCGCCCCCAAGCATTTCGAGGTTGAAGGTATCGAAGGGCCCGTAGAAAGATGGCTGCCGCATCCCGACGGCAAATACCGTCTCTACCAACCCACCGTTTCTTCACCCGAGACGCCAACCGTGATCAACGTGAAACCCTGGCTGGCAGAAGCCGAAAATCGTCTCGATTCACAGGATGCCTATCGCAGCAAGGTCGAGGAGTATGCCCGACAGAACATGCTGCCGATCAATCTTGAGCACCTGATGACCAGCGAGGCCGAACAGTTGCGTGCACGTGCCGAGCGAATCAAAGCTGTGAAGCCACAAGACCCTGTCATCACGCGATTGACCGACAAGGCCAGAGAGCTGAATGACGCGGGTCGTGCCCTGCGCATCAAACAAACCATGAACAGCCAGACCCCCACGCAACAGTATCTGGACTATCTGGTTGAAATGGGGCTCAAGGACCAGAAGCTCATCGAGATTCGCAAGGTCGGCGACCTGAAAGATTTGGGGCGTGGTACGAATCGTCTTCGCGACTATCTGCAGGAATACGAAGTGCTCGATCTGACGCAGCCTTCGCCCACCCCATTGTGGTACGCCCATTTTCACTACAACTCGGCAAAGTCGACATTCGATGACTTCGTCAAAGCCCATTTGAAGCTGCCGCAGCAACGTAATCTGGGATTGAAGTGGCAACAGGCACAGACTGACAGCGGCGCACAGGTTGAATCCATCTGGCGCGGCGACATTGGCAAGTTACTGGCCAACAAACACTTTGCCGATCTATAAACCGGTACCAGCGGGGCGCGCCCCGCTGACTTGACCGCAAACCATCAGTTGACCGTCCCACCGTTCGCTTCAGCCATGATCTGCCGGATCGCCCTGACGAAACTCTCGACAGGTTGCCCGCCCGTCACCGCGTACTGCCCATTGAACACAACGGTGGGCACCGAACTCACCCCGCGAGACAGCCATAGCTGTTCTTCCTCGCGGGTTTCGTGGGCGAATTCGTCGCACGCCAGTATCGCTTCGGCGCGCTGGTGGTTCAGTCCCACACTGGCGGCAATATTCGCCAATTGCTCAGGATCGGACGGATTGCCGCCATCAGTGAAATACGCTTTGAACAACGCTTCCTTGAGTTGCAATTGCATACCTTCGAGCCCCGCCCAGTACAGCAGGCGATGAGCGTCGAACGTGTTGTAGATTCGGCTGTTGCCGTCGGTGCGAAACGCGAATCCCAATTCAGCGCCACGCTCGCGGATCATTTCGCGGTTCTTTTTCGATTGCTCGGGTGATGAGCCGTACTTTTCGCTGATGTGCTCGGTGATGTTCTGCCCTTCAGGCCCCATCTTCGGGTTCAGTTCGAACGGCTGAAAACGGATCTCGGCGCGGACTTCGTCACGCAAGATGTGCAAGGCTTTGGTCAGCCCATACAAACCCACGACGCACCAGGGGCAGGACACGTCGCTGACGAAATCGATTTTCAATGCAGTACTCATCACCCACCTCGCACGCTGGAAATGCACCGGAAAACCTGCACGATACACCCCGGATTACGAGTACGCAGCAGTTCCCCTGTAGGAGCGAGCTTGCTCGCGATGGCGACACATCAGTCAACATCATCATCGACTGACATACCGCTATCGCGAGCAAGCTAGCTCCTACAGTTGATCTTTGGTGTTAGAGGAGGTTGTGATCGGCCACTGGATCGATCTGTGCCCAGTGTGACGTGTCTTCGCGGTGAGCCCGTAAATACGGCAACACGGCTGCGAGCAATGGCGCCTTGAATGCCTCTTGAAACCTGTGGGCCAACCCCGGAATCAACTTCAGCTCACTGCCACGCAGATGCGCCGCCAGGTGCACGCCATGCATCACCGGCAACAACGGGTCCGCCGTGCCGTGCACCACCAGCGCCGGTACCCGCAACTGGTTGAGCAACGCCACCCGGCTCGGTTCGGCCAGGATCGCCATGATCTGCCGCTTCACGCCTTCGGGATTGAATGCCCGGTCATAGGATTGCGCGGCCTGTTCGAGCAGGGCCTGGCGATCATCGCTGATCGTCGGGCTGCCCAGCGCCGCCAGCAGATCGGCCTGTTGCTCCAGGGCCACTTGCCGGTTCGGCGCACCACGTCGTGCCAGCAATTGCAGCAGCGCCGCACTCGGTGCGGGCAAGCCTTCGGCGCCAGAACTGCTCATGATCAGGGTCAGGCTCTCGACCCGTTGTGGCGCCATGGCAGCCATGTGCTGAGCGATCATGCCGCCCATGCTTGCGCCCAGCACGTGGAATTGCTCGATGTGCAAGGCGTCCATCAGGCCCAGGCCATCGTCGGCCATGTCGGTCAATGAATACGGGGCCGAAACCGGCAATCCGAGTTTGTAGCGCAGGACTTCGAAAGTCAGGTTGGCCTCAGCCGGTGCGTGCCGCCAGGTCGACAGGCCGACATCGCGGTTGTCGTAGCGAATCACCCGAAAACCTTGCTGACACAACGCAACGACCACTTCGTCGGGCCAGTGAATCAACTGCCCGCCGAGGCCCATTACCAGCAGCAGTGCCGGGTCCGATTCACGGCCGATGCTCTGGTACGCCAGGCTCACCTGAGGCAGATCGACCCGCTCGGTCGCCACATTGACGTCACAACGAGCGGCCGCAAAAGTCGGAAGGTTAAACAACAACGCGGCCAGAAAGGCCGCTGTCGATAAAAATCGTGCACACATGACAAAACACCGAAACGCAGAACCCCAGTAGAGCGCGAGTCTGATGATGTTTGTTCAAGCGCGCTGCCACAGTTCCATGACAGTTTGATGAAGAGTGCCGGGCGGTCATTTTTTAAGACCGCGTTATCGCTCATCGCGAGCAGGCTCGCTCCCACAGGGTCTGGCATACGCCGTTAAATTGTAGGAGCAAGCTTGCTCGCGATGGCGTCCTCAAGCCAGTTGACTACGCAACTGCCGCGCCGCCGCCACCATGTTCACCAGCGCCGCTTCCGTTTCCGGCCAGGCGCGGGTTTTCAGGCCGCAGTCGGGGTTGACCCACAAGCGTTCGGCGGGGATACGCTGCACAGCTTTGCTCATCAACTTGACCATCTCGGCCGTGTCCGGCACCCGCGGCGAGTGGATGTCGTAGACGCCGGGGCCGATGTCATTCGGGTAATCGAACGCTTTAAAGGCCTCCAGCAGTTCCATGTCCGAACGCGAGGTTTCGATGGTGATCACGTCGGCGTCCATGTCGGCGATGGCCTTGATCACATCGTTGAATTCGCTGTAGCACATGTGGGTGTGGATCTGGGTTTCGTCACGCACACCGCTGGCGCTCAGGCGGAACGCTTCCACCGCCCAATCCAGATATGCCTGCCATTGCGCCCGGCGTAGCGGAAGGCCTTCGCGAAATGCTGCCTCATCGATTTGCACAACCTTGATCCCCGCGGCTTCCAGATCCACCACTTCGTCACGCAAGGCCAAAGCCAATTGTTGCGCCTGGATTTTGCGCGACACATCTTCACGGGGGAACGACCACATCAGCATGGTCACGGGACCGGTGAGCATGCCTTTCATGACCTTGCCGGTCTGCTGCTGGGCGTAGGTGATCCAGTCGACGGTCATGGCCTTCGGACGGCTCAGATCACCGTAGATGATCGCCGGTTTGACGCAGCGCGAACCGTAGCTCTGCACCCAGCCGAAACGGGTAAACAGATAGCCGTCCAGTTGCTCGGCGAAGTACTCGACCATGTCGTTGCGTTCGGCTTCACCGTGTACCAGCACGTCCAGGCCCAGGCGCTCCTGGATCTGCACGGCGTGGCGAATTTCGTGGCGCATGGCGTCGTTGTAGTCGTTGGCCGACAACCTGCCTTGCTTGAACGCCTGACGGGCGAGACGGATCGAGCCCGTCTGTGGAAACGAGCCAATGGTGGTCGTCGGGAACGCAGGTAATTTCAAGCGCGCACGCTGCTGTTCGATGCGCAGGGCGAAGGGCGATTGACGCTGGCTGTCCCTGGCGCTGATCGCCTTGATCCGCGCCTGCACCTGGGCTTTGTGGATACGCGGCGACTGCGCGCGGCTGGCCTGGATGGCGCGGCTTTCAGACAACGCTTTCTGAACATGGGCGGCTTGCGGATCGTTCAGCGCATCGCGCAACACGGCAATTTCGCCACACTTCTGCACCGCAAACGCCAACCAGCTTTTCAGTTCCGGATCGAGGTGATCTTCACGGCGCAGATCCACCGGGCTGTGCAGCAGCGAACAGGAACTGCTGACCCACAGGTTGTCGCCAAACCGCTCCTGCGCCGGTTGCAGTTGCGCCAGCGCTTGCTCCAGTTCACAACGCCAGACGTTGCGGCCGTTGACCAAACCCACCGAAAGAATCTTGTAGGTCGGCAAACGATCCAGCACCTGGCCGAGTTGATCCGGCGCACGCACCGCGTCGATGTGCAGGCCTTGCACCGGCAGGCTCACGGCCAGGCCGAGGTTGTCTTCCAGGCCACTGAAGTAGGTCGCCACGAGTTTTTTCAGCGGCGAATACTGAAGGATGTGATAAGCGCGTTCGAACGCACTTTTCCACGCTTGCGGCAGGTCGAGGGTCAGGATCGGCTCGTCGATCTGCACCCATTCCACGCCTTGTGCAGCGAGGCGATTGAGGATTTCGTTGTACACCGGCAGCAGGTGTTCGAGCAGGTCGAGTTTGTCGAAATCGTTGCCCTTGGCCTTGCCCAGCCACAGATAGGTCAATGGACCGATGATCACCGGCTTGACGTTATGGCCCAAGGCTTTGGCTTCGTCGACTTCGTCGAACAGTTGTTCCCAGCTCAGTTTGAATTGCTGGTCAGCGCTGAACTCCGGGACCAGGTAGTGGTAGTTGGTGTCGAACCATTTGGTCAGTTCTTGTGCATATTGCGCTGTGCCGTGTTCGCCACCGCAGCAAGTCGATGTGGCGCCACGGGCCATGGCGAACAGGGTGGCGAGGGTCGGACGGCCATCGGCATCTTTAGTGTTGTCGAAACGCTCGGGGATCACGCCGAACGTCAGGGAATGGGTCAGCACTTGGTCGTACCAGGCAAAGTCCCCCACCGGCAGCAGGTCGATGTCGGCACCCTTCTGCAATTGCCAGTGCATGGCGCGCAATTGGCGGCCGACGCGATTCAGGCTGTCCTGATCAATGTCGCCCTTCCAGTAAGCTTCGAGGGCTTTTTTCAGTTCACGGTCGGCGCCGATGCGCGGGAAACCAAGGGTGTGGGCCAAAGCCATGGTGAGATGCTCCCTGTAAAAGATGGCGCTATTGTCGACAGCCAACCCAACATGAGACAAACTCAACCTTTTCGTGTTGATCACAAGTTTTCCTCATGGAGCTTCCCGGTGCTTGAAATCCGTCACCTCAAGACCCTGCACGCCTTGCGCGAAGCCGACAGCCTGGTGGACGCCGCCGACCGCCTGCACCTGACGCAGTCGGCCCTGTCCCACCAGTTCAAGGAACTGGAAGAGCGCATGGGCATGCAGCTGTTTGTGCGCAAGACCAAACCGGTGCGTTTCACCAGCGCCGGTTTGCGTCTGCTGCAACTGGCCGATGCCACCCTGCCGCTGCTGCGAGCGGCCGAGCGCGACATCAGCCGATTGGCTGGCGGCACTGCCGGGCGCCTGCACATGGCCATCGAATGCCACAGTTGCTTCCAATGGCTGATGCCGACCATCGACCAGTTCCGCGATGCCTGGCCGGAAGTCGAACTGGACCTGGCGTCGGGCTTCTCTTTCGCGCCGCTGCCGGCCCTGGCCCGGGGTGATCTGGACCTGGTGGTGACGTCCGACCCGGTGGATCTGGTTGGCATTACCTATGTGCCACTGTTCACCTATGAAGCGATGCTCGCGGTGGCCAACCAACACAAATTAGCGAGCAAGGCCTACATCGTTCCCGAAGATTTGCTCACCGAGACCTTGATCACTTACCCGGTAGAACGGGATCGCCTGGATATCTTCACCCGCTTCCTGGAGCCGGCCGACATCGAACCGGCCCAGGTCCGCACTTCGGAACTGACGGTGATGATGATGCAGTTGGTGGCCAGCGGTCGCGGCGTGTGCGGCATGCCCCATTGGGCGCTGCATGAATACAGTTCACGGGGTTATGTGAAGGCCAAGCGGCTGGGCGAGAAAGGCTTGTTTGCGACGCTGTATGCGGGGATCCGCGCCGACATGCTGGATGCGCCGTACATGCGCGATTTCCTGCTGACGGCCAAGGACACGTCATTCTCGACACTGGATGGTGTCAGCGCCGTTCGTTAAAGCAATACATCCCCCTGTAGGAGCGAGCTTGCTCGCGATAGCGGTCTGACATTCAACCTCTTCACTGACTGACACACCGCCATCGCGAGCAAGCTCGCTCCTACAGGGGATTGTGTCGGGTCAGGCCATGCGTTTTTGCTCAAGCATCAGGCGTACCGCCAGCGCCGACAGCACAAAACCCATGAGGTAACGCTGCATCGCCAGCCAGGTCGGGTTGTTGACGAACCACGAAGCAATGCCCGCGGCAAACACCGCGATCAGCAGATTAACGCTGAAACTGACGCTGATCTGGGTCAGGCCCAGGATGATGCTCTGGCTGAACACCGAACCGTGTTCAGGCGAGATGAACTGTGGAAATATCGAAAGATAGAACACCGCGATTTTCGGGTTCAACGCGCTGGTCAGAAACCCCATGGTGATCAGTTTGCGCGAGGAGTCCGGCGGTAACTGTTGCGCCTCGAACGGCGAACGCGCACCGGGTTTGACGGCCTGCCAGGCCAGCCACAACAGGTACAGCGCGCCAGTCCACTTCAACACTTCATACGCCATCGGCACCGCCAGGAACACCGCCGTCAAACCGGCCGCGGCAGCGAACAGATGTACGAAGAATCCCGCCACCACACCCAGCAACGAAATCACCCCGGCCTTGCGTCCCTGGCAGATCGAACGGGAGATCAGGTAGATCATGTTCGGCCCCGGCGTGAGCACCATCAGCAGTGCGGCAGCAGCGAAGATCAGCAAGTCCTGGAGCGGAATCATGGCGGTTCCTTGGCGTGGATGGTCAGGCGATCGCGGTCAGCGAAGCTCGATAAAACGGCAGAATCAGGTCCCGTGTCAATGGCGCCAGCGTGACACCACCGTCGCTGGCCGGGTCGATCCAGATCACCTCTTCGATTTCCGCCGCCGGGGTGACGCCTGCATCGATGGTCAGTTGAAAGATCTCTGCCTGAACGACAAATCCTGGCTCATTGGCGGCGGGGGCCGAGAACTGTCCGAGGAAAGTAGCCTGCGCCGGATCAATCTCCAGACCCAGCTCTTCTTCCAGCTCCCGGGCCAGTGCGTGAACCGGCAACTCATGGGCTTCGATCTTGCCACCCGGCTGCATGAACGCCTGCGTACCGCGCTTGCGCACCAACAGGGTTCGGCCATCGGGACCGATCAACAGGGCGGCGGCAATGCGGATAAGTCCAGTGGACTGCTCAGGAAACGTCGACATGGAAAAAGGCCTTAGACTCAAAACGGCAAGGATCACATGTCCGCCGCCCGCGAGCAAAGCGAACGGCCTCATCACAGACCTTCACATTGTTTAGGTTTCCTCGGGGCACTAAATCCTGACATAACATTGAAGTGCTTTCCTGCAGGAGCAAGCTTGCTCGCGAAAGCGGTGGTTCAGTAACAATGACGTCGACTGACACTCCCTCACCGCAAGAAAGCTCGCTCCCACAGGTCACTGATAAGTCCGAACCCAAGGAAACCGTATGAGCCTGTCACTCCTGAGCCGCTACGCCTTCTTTGCCGCGTGCGTCATTTTCACCCTCGCCAGCCTGCCCTTTCTTGAACATGACTGGCTCTGGCCGATCACTGCCGTCACCGCTGTTCTCAGCCTCGTCGGCCTGTTCGACCTGCTGCAAAGCCCCCACGCGGTGCGCCGCAACTATCCGATCCTGGGCAATATCCGCTATCTGGTCGAAGGCATCCGCCCGGAGATTCGCCAGTACCTGCTCGAATCCGACAGTGATGCTCTGCCCTTCTCCCGGGCGCAGCGCTCGCTGGTCTATTCCCGAGCCAAAAACGAAACCGCCGACAAACCCTTCGGCACGCTGATTGATGTGTATCAGTCGGGCTTCGAGTTCATCGGCCACTCCATGCGCCCGGCACCGTTGAGCGACCCAAGCAGTTTCCGGGTCACCGTCGGTGGCCCGCAATGCACACAGCCGTACTCGGCGTCGGTGTTCAACATCTCGGCCATGAGTTTCGGCTCGCTCAGCGCCAACGCCATTCGCGCGTTGAACCAGGGCGCCAAGCTCGGCAACTTCGCCCATGACACCGGCGAGGGCAGCATCAGCCCTTATCACCGCGAGCACGGTGGCGACCTGACCTGGGAACTGGGCAGCGGCTACTTCGGCTGTCGCACTGCCGACGGCCGTTTCGATCCGGAACGCTTCGCCGCACAGGCGCAAACGCCTCAGGTGCGGATGATTGAAATCAAGATCAGCCAGGGTGCCAAACCTGGCCACGGCGGCATCCTGCCCAAGCACAAGGTCACCCGGGAAATCGCCGACACCCGCGGCATTCTCATGGGCGAAGACTGCGTGTCACCGTCGCGGCACAGCGCGTTTTCCACGCCTGTCGAAATGATGCATTTCATTCAGCAACTGCGCGAACTGTCCGGCGGCAAACCGGTGGGCTTCAAGTTCTGCCTCGGCCATCCGTGGGAGTTCATGGGCATTGCCAAGGCGATGCTGGAGACGGGCATCCTTCCGGATTTCATCGTCGTCGACGGCAAGGAAGGCGGCACCGGCGCCGCCCCCGTGGAGTTCACCGATCACATCGGCGTGCCGATGCGCGAAGGCCTGCTGTTCGTGCACAACACGCTGGTGGGCCTGAACCTGCGGGACAAGATCAAGCTCGGTGCCAGCGGCAAGATCGTCAGCGCTTTCGACATTGCCAGTGTGCTGGCCATCGGTGCCGACTGGGCCAACTCGGCACGCGGCTTCATGTTCGCCATCGGCTGCATCCAGTCGCAAAGCTGCCACACCAACAAATGCCCGACCGGCGTCGCCACCCAGGACAATCTGCGCCAGCGTGCGCTGGTGGTGCCGGACAAGGCTCAGCGGGTGTTCAGTTTTCACCGCAACACCCTCAAGGCCCTGGCAGAAATGCTCGCCGCCGCCGGCCTCGATCACCCTTCGCAACTGTCGGCCAAGCACTTGGTGCGACGCATGTCGGCGACCGAGATCAAGTTGTTCTCGCAGCTGCACGTGTTCCTCAAACCCGGTGAATTGCTGACCGGGGAAGTGAGCGGCGAGTTCTATTCGCGGATGTGGCAAATGGCGCGGGCGGACAGCTTCGAGCCCAATGACGTGGAAGCGGCATAAGCTGAACGGCCCCGGGTTTCACCAGCGCAATGATTTGATCGGGGCCGGCTCTTTCATCACGATGAAACCGTAATCGCCAATCAGGAAAATCCGGTAGTACTGGTTCTCCACCAACGCCGGATAACCCTGATAGCCAACGCGTGTCGCGTTGCGCCGCTCCTTCTCTGCCACCACGTTGGTGATGCCGACTTTCGGCAGGTTTTCGGCCAGCATGTAAAAGTCGATGTTGAGCAGATAGTGCAACACCGGCAGTTGCTTGTACGAGCCGGCCGCGCCCGTCAGCCAGTGATCGGAATACGTCACCGACAAGTAAATGCGCTTGGCGTCGCGCAATGGCGGGTGGTTGGCGATGTCGCGTTCAAGGTTGAACAAGGCACTGGTCGCGAAGGTTTTCTGCACGGTCAACACACGCCCATAGGCGAACGACAGCGACAGCATCGCCAATAGCGGCACAACCAGCAGCAGCGGCAATCGCTCATGCACGGGCGCCAGCGCCAGATAACTCAGATAGAACAGCAGCACCAGCAACACCGCAAAACCCATCAGGGTCCGGGCGCCTTCGTTGAAGTCGCGAAAGAACAGCGCCACACCCGACACCAACAGCACCACGACCGGCACGGTCAGCAAACACAACAGACCGATCAAAAGCTTGTTCCCGATGCGCTCTTCGCGCTGCGCCACGGTCATGCCGAGGCGGACCGCACCGGCAGTGGCGCACAACACCAGCCCGGCAAATACCCAGGCGAATCCGCCGTCAAACAGCAGCACAACCTTTTCCAGCACCCGGGCGATATTGGTGTGGATTTGCAGCCAGGGATGCACTGCCCAATTCAGTAACAACGTGCGGTTGGAGCCCATGAACAGGTAGGCGCTGACGCAGTAGATCAACCAGCCCAAGGTGATCTGTGCCAGTTTCCAGCCAATCAGACCGGGCCATTGCGACCAGGCCATTTTGTCGTTGGCAGCGCGCAATACATCCAGGCAACACAGACCCAGAAACACATTCAGGCTGACTTGATAAAGCCCAAGCGCCAGCGCGATCAGGAAGGACGGCACCAGCCATTGCACGCTGCGTCTGGGGTGACGAAAAGTAATCGCATAAATCACCGCCACAACACTCAACGCCATGGGTGCGCCGTCGTATTGATAAGACAGGTTTTGCAGGAAGAACGGGTTGTACCAGAGGGGCAACAGCACCAGGCAACAGGCGATGGTCGGCTGGCGAAAGTAATGAAAGGTCAGGCTGGTGAGCGCCGCCGTCATGGCCAGTGAGGCGATCAACAGGGGCAGCGGAAAGATGTTCGGTGCCGCATCGGTGAACGTCAGCACGTTGTAGAACAGCTGGGCGAACAATCGTCCTTGCGCCGCCCAGGCCATGCCCGCAGACAGCGAGCGCCAGTTGTCATCGATGTAGGGATAGTCCGCAAGGATCAACGGCAACACATACACCAGGGTCGCCAACAGAAAAAACAACCCGACCTGGCGCCGCCCCAGTTCACGAACAAAAAAGTCGCTGAACCGGCCCATGTCAGGGCCCGACCCGGTTTTGACCACGGATGATGTCTTTGACCACGTAGCGCGGCCGGTGCTTGGCTTCAATGTAGATGCGGCCGATGTATTCGCCGAGGATGCCGATACCGATCAATTGCACGCCGCCGAGGAACAGGATCGCCGTCATCAGCGACGGGTAACCGGGCACGCTGTTGCCGAAAAAAATCTTGTCCAGCACCATGTACACCGCGTACAGCACGGCGAAAATCGAAACGGCGCCACCGACATACGTCCATAAGCGCAAGGGCACGGTGCTGAACGAGGTCACGCCTTCCAGCGCCAGGTTCCACAGTTTCCAGCCATTGAACTTGCTGCTGCCGGCCACCCGCCCAGCCCGCTCGTATTCCACCACTGCCGTGTTGAACCCGGCCCACGACAACACGCCCTTCATGAACAGTTGATGCTCGGGCAGCGAGCGGATCACGTCCACGACCTTGCGGTCCATGAGTCGGAAATCCCCGACGTTTTCTTCAATGCGTGTGTACGCGATGCGGTTGAGCACGTGGTAGAAAATCGACGCACTGTGGCGCCTGAGGTAACCGTCGGCGGATCGACTGCGGCGCTTGGCGAGCACCACGTCAGCACCGTTCTGCCATTGTTCGATCAACTGCGGGATGACGCTGATCGGATCCTGCAGGTCGACGTCCATCGGGATCACCGCATCGCCGCTGGCGTATTCCAGACCGGCGAACAGCGCAGGCTCCTTGCCAAAGTTGCGCGAGAAGTTGATCAGCATCACCAGATCATCGACCTTCGCCAGCGCCGCAGCTTGCTCGGCGGTTCGGTCGGTGCTGCCGTCGTTGATGAAGACAATTTCGACCTCGATGTCGCCGAGCTGCAACCCGCGCCGAACCGCCTGATAAAACAGGTTGATCGCCTGTTCTTCGTTGAACACCGGGACGATCAGCGAAACCTTCATGCATCACGCTCGCGAAACACCACGTATTTGGAAAACAGGAAGCCGACCACCAGGCTCAGCGCGGAAAACAGCGTCACGGTCAGCAGGCCATGAAAACGCCAGACGTCGCCGGCATGGCCGACGCCCAGGCTCAACGCCCCCATGCCCGTGATAAACAGCACGTAGCCGATCACCGTAGCCTTGGCGTCGAAGGTGTAAAGCGCGTTCATGTAGAAAGAAAACGAGGCGGCCACGCAGAAGGCGGCGAGATTGCTGACAGCCTGACTGAGGCCGGCGGCAACGCTCAGCAGGAAGAAGATCTGCCAGTGGATCAGGGTGTTGGCGACTCCGATCACCGTGTAGCTGGAAAATCCTTTCCACAACCGTCTCATGAAGTGCTCCCGTTTCAGAACGATGCAAACATAAGTATTGGAGACGGTCTACTGTCAGAAATCGCAGGTCGTACAACCTTTCAGACCAGCGGTTGAGCGTTGGGGCGACGGTTGAGACATTCGGTAATATCCCGACTTTGCAATCGCCCGCAAATCAGTCCACCCTGCGCGCCGCCGACGGGCACGCCACCTGTGCACCCGCGGCCAATCCCTTTCATCAGCCGTTCACGAGCCTGCCGACATGACGTCAACGCGCGATCACCGGATCGACTTCTTTCGTGGTCTGGCACTGATCTTCATTTTCTGGGATCACGTGCCCCACAACCCTTTGGGCCAAATCACCCTGCGTAACTTCGGCTTCAGCGATGCCGCCGAAGTCTTCGTGTTCCTGGCCGGTTACGCCGCGGTGCTGGCCTACGGCAAAGTCCTGGCGCGGGAAGGCTTCCTGATCGCCTGCGTGAAAATCCTGCGCCGTGCCTGGGTGCTTTACGTGGTGCACATCTTTTTGCTGGCGATGCTGATGGGTATCGTGTTCTTCGCCAACAGCCACGTGGAAACCCGCGATCTGGTCGAAGAAATGGGCATGCACCATTTCATCAGCAACCCGCAGCAAGCCTTGATCGATGAGCTTTTGTTGCGCTTCAAGCCGAACCTGATGGACCCGCTGCCGCTGTACATTGTGCTGCTGGCGGGTTTGCCGCTGGTGTTGCCGTTGCTGGTACGCAAGGCCTGGGTGGTGGTGGCGATGTCGCTGGCGCTGTACCTGATGGTGCCGTTGGCGGGCTGGAACCTGGCGGCGATCAAGGACGGCGTGTGGTACTTCAACCCCGTGGCCTGGCAACTCTTGTTCGTGCTCGGTGGCGCCGCGGCAATTCATGGGCAACGTCCACGATTGCCCGAGACACGTCCGCTGTTGCGCCAACCGTTGTTTGTGACCGCGGCTGTTTATACCGCATTGGCTGCTGTGCTGACCGTCCTTTGGCGCTGGCCGGAAACTCACGATGCGGTGGTGCCGGACAGCCTGAGAAGTCTGCTGTATCCCATCAGCAAGACCGACCTGTCCCCCGCGCGCCTTTTGCACTTCCTTGCCTTGGCCTACGTCACGGCGAAACTGCTGCCCGACAACGGCTGGACGCAAAACTGGCTGGCGCAGCAAAGCTGCCGCATGGGGCGTTTTTCGTTGGAGATTTTCTGCCTGGGCGTGTTGTTGGCGCCCTTGGCGGACATGATCAACGCCCTGACCGACGATGCCTTTTCCATGCAGATTTTCACCGCACTGGTGGGCGCCGGGTTGATGGCGTTGCTGGGGGCGTGGCTGGAGTTCAACAAGCGTTTGAACCAGCCATTCAAAAGATCGCAGCCTTCGGTAGCGCCTACAGAATCTGATCGTATTCCCCTGTAGGCGCTGCCGCTGGCTGCGATCTTTTGATCTTTAACGCTACCACTTACGAAGCCGAGCGCACCGCACCTTGCGACACATTGGTCGGTTGCAGGACGCCTCGATTGGTTCAGACACACCGCGAACATCTCTTTTACGGCTGCTGCGCAGCCGAACGGGAGCAAGCTCCCTCGCTACAGAAGCACTTCGGCGCTATTGGATTGGTCATCGGGTCGGGAAATTTCACTCAGCAATTGCGGATTCACGTAGGAAAACGAGGCGCTAACGTGTTCAAACAACACTTCAAGGACGCAACGGAATGCCTCCACATCCAAACTCACACCTGCTGCGACGCGGGCGCTACTCGGAATCGGGACGGGGTTATCTGATTACGGCGGTCGTGCATGATCGCCGCCGAATTTTCGGCGACTGGCGGATTGGGCGTCTGTTGGTTGATGAGTTTCGACGGGATCAAGAACAAAAAAAGTCAGCTCAATGGCCTGGGTCATCATGCCGGACCACTTTCACTGGCTGGTACAGCTTGAACAGCGATCGCTGGCGCAACTCATGCAGTCAATCAAATCCCGTAGCACACTCACCATCAACCGCGCCCTGAACCAAAGAGGAGCCTTCTGGCAAACCGGCTACCACGACCGAGCCATCCGCGATGGCGAGGATCTGCTTCCTTTCGCCCGCTACATTGTTGCCAATCCCCTGAGGGCAGGACTGGTTAAAAAAATCGGCGACTACCCGCTCTGGGATGCCTGCTGGCTATGAATCCGATTTGTAGACTTACCCCCTTGTGGCGAGGGAGCTTGCTCCCGCTCGCCTGCGCAGCAGGCGCAAAACCGGCGGGTCCGACCTATCAGACCAATCGCAAAAATCATTGGGGCTGCTTCGCAACCCAGCGGGAGCAAGCTCCCTCGCCACAAAAAACGGCAAAAACCCGTCATTTTCCACCACACAATTTTTTCCCCATCGCCAACCACCGTCTAAGCTTCAGACAAGTCCGATCAATCTGCGTGAATGGATCAGTCGACTATGGGCGCTTTGTGGCAAACCGATTCGAGTAAAACTGTGGTCCCGACTGAACGAGTGGATGAAGCGCCAACACCTGAAAAACCCCGTCGCAGTCGGCACGGATGGGGAGCGTTCTGGCTTTTGCTGTTGATTATCGCGGTTGTCGTGGGGCTGGCTGCCGCGAGGGAGATGCGCACCTCGAAGTTTCAGGCCCGGGAAGTCAGCAAATATGCCGCGTCCCTGAGCTATGAACTCAAGCCTGGCCCCAGCGATGCCATCCGCTATCCGGGTGATGGCCCGTTCGACCGGCGTCTGGGTTACAGCTCGCTGGACGAGTTCCTGCCACGTTTGATCAAGCGCGATTTCATCGTTGAAGCGCAAACCCGTTTCTCCCCCGCCTTGATGGATTACAGCGGCAAAGGCCTGTTCGTACCGTATTCAGAAAAAATCCAGGCCGGCCTGTCGATCACCGATTGCCGGGCGGCGCCGTTGTACCAGTACAACTACCCGCAACAGCTTTATTCGAGCTTTGCTTCGATCCCACCCGTGGTGGTCAGCAGTTTGCTGTTCATCGAGAACCGCTTTCTGCTCGATCCGAAGCAGCCCCTGGCCAACCCGGCAGTGGATTGGCCGCGATTCGGCATGGCGGCATGGTCCCAGGTCGCCAAGATGCTGCACATCCCCGGCCAATCCGCGGGCGGCAGCACCCTGGCCACGCAACTGGAAAAATACCGGCATTCGCCCGATGGCCTGACCGTCAGTGGCGCGGAAAAAATCCGCCAGATGATTTCCGCCAGCGTGCGTGCCTATCAGGCCGGGCCGCAAACCCTCGAAGCCCGGCAGAACGTGGTTCGCGATTACCTCAACAGCGTACCCCTGTCGGCCGTACCGGGGCACGGTGAAGTGCACGGCATGGCTGAAGGGCTGCGTGTCTGGTACGGCGCCGACTTCAATAAAGCCAACGAACGCCTGACCAGCACCGCGACGGATCCAGCCAGCCTGGCGGAAAAAGGCCTGGCCCTGCGCGAGATGCTGTCGCTGATGATCGCCCAGCGTCGCCCCTCCCACTACCTGACCAAGGGTCACGATGAACTGGCCGAACTCACCGACAGCCACATCCGCCTGCTGGCACAAAATGGTGTGATCGACGCTCAATTCGCCGATGCCGCCCTGACCAGCAAAGTGACCTACCGCGACTGGGCGACCCAGCCGACCATTCAACCGATCGAAACCAACAAAGGCATCAGCGTGGCGCGTAGCCGTCTGGCCGGCATGCTCAACCGTCCGCTGTACGACCTCGACCGTCTCGACCTGTCGGCCACCAGCACCCTGCAAGGCGAACTGCAAACCCAGGCCACCGCGTACCTCAAGAAACTCGCGGACCCGGCTTTTGCGACAGAAATCGGCCTGATGGGTGAACGCCTGTTGACCCCCACCAGCACCGCCCAGGTCCGCTACAGTTTTACCTTGTTCGAACTGACCCCGGACGGCTCGCGGGTGCGGGTGCAGACCGACAGCACCGACCAGCCGTTCGACATCAACGAAGGCAGCAAACTGGAACTGGGCTCCACCGCCAAGATGCGGGTGATGACGACCTATCTGCAGATCATTGCCGAGCTGCACGACAAATATGCCGCCATGAGTGTTCCGGATCTGAAGAAAGCCGAAGTACCGGATCAGGACCGCCTGAGCCGCTGGGTCGTCGATTACATGATCGAGAACAAAGACCGCAGCCTGCCGACCCTGCTGGGCGCCGCGCTGGACCGCAAATACTCGGCCAGCCCCGGCGAAGCGTTTTTCACCGGTGGCGGACTTCACGTGTTCCATAACTTCCGCAAGGAAGACAACGGTCGCATACCGACTCTGCGCGATGCCCTGCGCGAGTCGATCAACCTGCCATTCATTCGCCTGATGCGTGATCTGGTGCGTTACACGACCTACTCCGGCCCCAACAACAGCGCCGAACTGCTCAAGGACGATCGCGACCCTCGACGCCAGGAATACCTGGCCTCGTTCGCCGACCGCGAGGGCACTTCATTCCTGCTCAAGTTCTGGAAGAAGTACAAAAACAAGGACACTCAGGACCGGCTCGAAACCTTCCTCGACAGCATGCGCCCGACGCCGATCCGCCTGGCCGCGGTGCATCGTTACCTGCTGCCACAGGCCAAACAGGAAACCTTCAATACCTTTGTGCGCTCGCACCTCAAAGGCTCCAAGCTGACGGAAAAACTCACCGACGAGCGTCTGGCACGCCTTTACCAAGCCTACAGTCCCGGCGCCTACGATTTGCCGGACCAGGGCTTCATCGCCAAGGTCCACCCGCTGGACCTGTGGATGATGAGCTACTTGCTCAACCATCCGGACGCCACGTTCCCGGACATCGTCAAGGCCAGCCACTTTGAACGCCAGGAGGTTTACAGCTGGCTGTTCAAGAGCCGACACAAAGGCGCTCGCGACAGTCGCATCCGCACCATGCTGGAGATCGAAGCGTTCCTCGACATTCATCAGCGTTGGCAGCAAGTCGGCTATCCGTTCGATCATCTGGTGCCGTCGCTGGCGACCGCCATCGGCAGCTCCGGCGACCGCCCCGCTGCGCTGGCCGAACTGATCGGTACGATTCTCAACGACGGTATGCGCATGCCGACCCTGCGCATCGACAGCCTGCATTTCGCCGCCGACACGCCTTACGAAACGACCCTGATCAACGACCCGGATGTCGGCAAACGGGTCATGCCGTCCGAGGTAGCGGCAGCCATGCGCGAAGCACTTTCGCAAGTGGTCGACGCCGGTACCGCCAAGCGCGTGGCCGGCAGTTTCAAACTGCCTGACGGTACGCCGCTGGCCATGGGCGGCAAGACCGGTACCGGTGACAACCGCATCGAGGCCGTCGGTTCGGGCGGACGTATCCTCAGTTCCAAATCGCTCAACCGCACGGCCACGTTCGTGTTCTACATCGGGGATAACCACTTCGGCACATTGACCGCTTTCGTGCCGGGGCGCTCGGCAGAAAACTTCACCTTCACCTCGGCCTTGCCCGTGCAAGTGCTCAAGGGCATGGCACCGATTCTGACGCCGTACCTGCAACCGGGTACGCACACGATGTGCAATCCGGTCACCACAATGGCGAAGCGCTGAACCCAGACCGAAAAACCGCCTGGCATGGCGGTAACTATGTATTTTTCACTCCTGAATTTTGAAAGGTTCGGACCGGTTCAGGCCGTGTTCCGAACCTGTATTTGCGCTTTTTTTGCGCTGGCGGGTTACCTAGGCTGAGCGTTCCAAAGTTGATCAACGGACGATCATGCAATGCCCACTTCTCCCCTGACGATTGTGCAGCCGGATCAGGTTTCACTGGCTGATAAAAGTATTCACTTCGAACACGTCAAAAACGCTCTTCCGAGCTGGTTGGCCAAAGCGACTCCACGGCGAATCGACGAACTGAAGACAGCGCGTCTGAACACGCTCGCCTGGCAAAAAGAAGTACCGGATGCACAGCACCAGCTTTTGAAGAAACTGACGGAACACCACTGGACCGCGCAAAACGCGGTAGACCGGATGCTGAGCGGTTTGCAGGATGTCCAGAGCTTTGCCGAGCCGCTGCTGCGAAAGGCACTGGTTGAGCGCTATGGCATCGACGTCGATGTGAAAGAAACCTGGCTGCTGCTGTACGCACCCGCCAAAACATCCTGGTGGGCTCACGATTTCAAGAGAGGCGTCAAAAGCCTCAAGAAGTCCCTGCTCGATGCAGCGCTGCACAATTTTTCCAGCAGCGAAACCTGGACCGCGGACTCGGACTTCATCAGCCGGCCCGATGCCCGCGGGCATTTCCGGGTTGAATCGCTCAGACAAAAAATCAGCGTCGCACAGTTCATGGCGTTGTGCCGGGAACTGAACATCGGCGCTCAATACCAGAAGCATTTAAATGATTGTTTACTGCCCGCCGATGGGTTGGCTCGCGCCGTCCTGCAACTCAAAGTCATCCGCAGCCAGAAGAGTGCTCTGACGGTTGCAGCCCAAATGGCCTTGGCCAAAAAAGACATCAGCACGCAAGCCTATGACGTCATTCTGGTCATGCTGCATGACCGCGAACACCTGCAATGGAACGGAAAAACCGTCGGCTATCACACGCTCGCGATGATGGATGCGGTACTGACCGGCATCGTCGTGATAGCCGCCGATCCGCAGACCAGCGACAAACCCCAACCCGTCATCGTGTACGTGCCCAATGACCCGGAACATCCGCTCAAGGAATACCCGTCATCGCTTGAGTTCATGGCCGAACTGACCCGGCAGTTGCGTGACACCTCAATCAAGGCGTCTGAAAGCTACCAGCAGTTTTTCAGCCAGTTCGTCGCCCACCAACAACGCGGTCATTTTTTCGCCGGGCTGAATGACCGCTTGAGCACAGTAAAGTGGCAGCCCGCCCCACCGGGTTCGGGTTTGCCGAGCTGGCGCGAAACACCAGTGGATAACCCAAACCTGCAATTTCGCCTGTCGAAGATTGAAGACGATCGCCAGACCCGCTTCACCGGCAATCTCTGGGAATACCTGTACCAGCAAAAACTCAACAAGACTCTCAACGATGCCCGGGAGATCGCCATTTCCACCGAGTACGCCGACCGCATGGCCCGCTGGGCGTGGTGGGACAACCTGGAAAAAATTCTCTCCGACATTATCAACACTGCGTTGCTGGTGGCCATGCCTTTGGTACCCGGCCTGGGCGAATTGATGATGGCGTACATCGCGTATCAATTGACCAGTGAAGTCGTAGAAGGGGTTGTCGACTTGGCCGAGGGCCATTTGGTAGAAGCTGCCGAGCAAGCCATCAGCGTGCTGGAAAGCGTCGCTCAACTGGCTGCATTTGCCGCAGGCGCCACCATTGCCAAGGTTGTACAGGCAAAACTTTCGCCGTTTTTCGAAAGCTTGAAACCGGTGCAAGTAGCCGGTGGTCAGACGCGTTTGTGGAACCCTGACCTGACGCCTTACCAACGCCAGGAGACCGCCCTGCCGAATGGAGCCAAACCCGATGCGTCGGGTATTTACCAGCATCAGGGTCAACGTATCGTACGTCTGGACGATCAGCACTTCCTTCTCGATAACGACCCTGTCACCGGGCAGCATCGCATCAAACATCCACAACGGCCCGACACCTATGCGCCGAAGCTCACGCACAACGGTCATGGTGCCTGGATCAGCGAAACCGACAATCCGCGCCAGTGGGAAGGCCCGACCTTGATGCGGCGCCTGGGGCACACCACCGACGCCTTCGATGACGTGCAACTGGAACAGGTTCGAAAAATCAGCGGCACCGAAGAGGCCGAACTGCGCCGGGTCCACGTGGACAATGCTCCTCCTCCCCCCCTGCTGATCGACACCCTGCAACGTCTCGGAGCAACTGCCGCACAGGCACCGGTCGAAGCCGACCCGCAAACGGCTTTGCTGTTCGCGGAGTGTCCCGAATTGCCGAGCAACATTGTGGAAAAAATAATGGCCGGGGCCACTCGATCAGAGCGCCAGCAAATCGCAGAGCAAAAGCACCTGCCATTGCGCCTGAAAACCCAGGCCCGGGAACTTCAATTCGAGGTGCAATCGGTCCGTGCTGCGCAGGGCCTGTACAACGACGCTTTGGCCAACATCGATACTGAACGCCTGGTCTTGGGCACAGTGCGAACCCACACCAACACGTTTGGCGACCTGCGCATCGAGATCCGTCAGGGCGCGTTCGATGGCGAGTTGCGTTGCAGTGCGGGATCAGAAGACTCACGTGTGCTCAGGATTCTGGTTCGGGACGAAGTCGACAAATACACCGTGCGCGATGCCTCCGGCCAGCGCCTGCATGAAGCCGACGGGCTCCTGGAATCGCTACTCAATACCTTGGGAACCGAGCAGCGCCGTGCACTGGGTTACAAACCCGGCGATGGCGAAATGTTCAAGCAGTGGCTTATCGAAAAAACCGCGCCACCGAGTGAGCGCCGAACACTTCTCTCCCGCCCGCCCGTTCGCCCTATTGCCGAACATGAAACGACGTTGCTGGTACGCGGTGGCTTGCTCAGCAGAGGGGGTAAAACCCTGCACGAGCGCGTTCAAGACCTGCATCCGAATTTCAGTGAAAACGAGGTCAACGCATTTGCCGAGGTATTGATCGAAAAAGGTGAGGCGCTCAACGCCATCGAGCAACTGGAGAATGACCTTGATGAACTGCGAGTGATGTTGAACCGCTGGGAATATCTGCAACCGGACAGCTGGGGACCCGGCAGCCGGTCATTTCAGGACGCCGGGGGCCTTCATATCAGCGAACGCTTGATTGACTGTTTCAGGCGTAAAAACAGAGCACTTGGCAACCGTACCGACCCGGCAATCTATTCACTTGATCTGTCCACGGAACTGCTGCCGATTGATCTGGATCTTTGGTGGTTGAAACACCCTGAGATGACAAAGTTTCTCGAAAAAGTCACGGTATTGAAGCTCGACAACACACTCTTTTCGGCAAGGCCGAACGGCTTGTTGAAAGACTTCCCCCATCTTCGTGAGCTCAGCGCCCACGGCTGTGAACTGACCCAGGTGCCGGAAAGCATCGGCAATTTCCACAGACTCGAACGCTTGCGGTTGAGCAATAACAAGATCGTACTGGACGCACCTGCAGTCGAACGGCTGAGAAACCTGACCTACCTGGAAATACTCAGGCTCGATGACAATCCGTTGGGCAGGCTTGTCGACATCGGCCGCATGCCCCGGTTGAAGGTTCTGGGGCTGAAAGAAACCGGCACTACAACCTGGCCACTTGGCACTTTCAGCAAGACCAGGCCACGGGGTTTTCTGCTGGACCTGCGGTCCAACCCGATTGACCAGATTGCCCAAGTGGTTCCCGGCTCTGCGGATGCCTGGGTTGTGGCACGCACGCGTCTGGATGTCGACAAACTGTCGGACATCAATCAGGTGATTTACCGGCAGGTTCAGCGCTCGACAGGGCTGCGCGAGGAACCCGCCGTCACAGACGCCATGCGTGAGCAGGAAGCGCAGATTGGTTCGGGATACCTTCTCGAAAGGTGGAACGAAGTACCGGGCTGGGGCGTTGAGCGGGGCAATCTGTTGTCAGAGCTGATCGATGAACCTGATGCCCAGTCGTTCATGAAGGCACTCCTGAAAGTTCAGGAATCGGCCGACTTCAAATCCAGGGGTGAGCTGCGCACGCAGCTGCTGCAGCGAATATGGCGCATGCTCGACGCCGTGCGTATTGACACCGATCTGCGCAAAAAACTGTTCACCATGGCGATAGCGCCGGTGAATTGCGCCGATGCCGGCGCGCAATTGTTCAACAACATGGGCATCGAAGTGCTGGCCTCGGAGGCGATTTCTTTTTCCACCGACTCCGAACAGTTGGCAAAGAAACTGGTGACGCTGGCCAAAGGTGCTGCGCGTCTGGAACAGGTCAATGATGTGGCTCGCGCCGATATCGAAGAGCGAATCATCGTGCACCGTCGAAGGTTTGCCGCAGCCCGCGAAGCGCGAAACACCGAAATATCTGAAGAGGACAGCACTGACGATGCTGAAAACGAAATCGCCCAAGAGGACAACCCACAGAACATTCAGGGCAACACCCAACGTAACAACAATGCCAATGCTGAAGATCCCAGTTTCGACGAAGTTGAAATCTACCTGGCTTACCAGACCGGTTTGTCGCAACGCCTGGGCCTGCCCTGGCAATCGGAACGCATGCTGTATCGACCGATTGCCGGTGTCAGTGAGGAGATGATCGATAAAGCGTATGGCACCGTGTTGACGCTGGGCGAAGGCGATGGTCTGGTGAACCGGATGCTCGAACAGGATTTCTGGGAAAAATACCTGAATGAAAAATTTCCGGTCCGGATCGAAGTCAACAAGCGGCGGTTTATGCAACGGTACGAACAGCTTGAAACCTTGCGAACCACCCAACTCGAATGGGTCGAGTCATCGCAGTTCCCCCCGGCGCAACGCACCGCGCTGAGGGATCGACTCGAAGCACTCATGGTGGGTTTCGATGTGTCTGACGCGGCGGTTTTTTCCGAGCAACCGATGAGCGAGGCGCTTTATGAGCAATTGCTCGTGGAAATGGGGTACGAGGAAAAAGCGCTGTATCGACAATTGACCCGCGAGGCTCTAAGGAAGGCCGGGTTGTCGGCATAACGGACTGCTGCAAACGCTGACACCCTGATAGCCCTGGCTTTCAGGGTGTCTGCTTGAATGACCTTTTGTCATGTATCAGGCACCCGGCGCTTTGGCGTTGAACAGCAACACCACATTGCCGGTGTACTCTCCGGCTTTGAAACCGTTCGCCGGTTTCAGCGTTTCGATTTGCAGCAACACACGTTTGCCCGCCGCCGCTTCGGTGGCCGAGACCACTTCGCGGGGGATGACATCCGTGCTGATCGGCACGCCGTTGAACGTTACGCGCAACTGGATGTTTTGAGTCGGCCAGCCGTTCGACAGGTACGGCGTGGTTTCGAGCCGCGCTTCAATGGCGCTGGTGTCATGTCGCACGTCGAAGTATTTCGCCAGCGTGTTGAAATTCCCGGCGAAGTGATTCCACCTCATCTCCTGTGGCAGATGAATCCAGCCTGGCTCGGTCGGCGTGATGTAAAAGGCACGGCTCGGGATGGTCACCGACACATCGAACGTGTGCGATTCGCGCGCCCCCCAGGCAAAAGGCCCCGCCATCAAGGTCGCTGTCATCAGTGCGATGACGGCACAGTGTCTGATCATGTTCGTTACCCACTCCGTTACCCCCCGACTGGCGTGGTTGATCACGTGATGCCCTTTGAGCGGCTGTCCCTGGCCGTCGACCAGCCGGCCGAGCACCGTCAGGGTTTTCATGACGGTCACCTTGCGATATTCAATACCGCCCTTGTTCAGGTGATAGAACTTGTCGTCCGGACCACCGAGGCGCGCCACTTGCAGATTGAGCGCCTGGCTCCAGTTACCCAGACTGGCGCTGGCTTCAAGGCCAAAACGTCCGCCAAGGTCTTGATCCTGACCGCCGTTGAGATTGAGTTGATTGCGCACCATCAGGCCAGTGCTGCCACCCAGGGGCTGGTCATGGAAACGCTTGGCCTCGAGATCACGCTCGGCGTTTTCGCTGAGGATCGATACCAGCGAGTTTTCCAGGTTGTAGTGCACCGCCAGCATCTGATTCGGGCATGAGCCAGCGCAATTGCCCAGCGGTACACCTTGTTTGAGATAACCCGCCCACTTTTCGCGCTCGAGGGCGCCGTAGCGGTTTTCGCTGGTATCGGTAAATTCAAGTAGCGAAATATGGTCGTCTCGGGACAACACCACCATGGCTTCGCCCAGGGGTTGTTGATCGAGTTCCACACGTACCGCCAAAGGCACATCAAAAAAGTGCTCCTCGAAATCGGCCGGCAAACCCTTGGCCTGGGCCAACAGACTCCGCGGTGTCGTTGCAGCGGAATCGGGTGCCGCGAGTGCACTGGCACAAAACAACAGCGCAAGCGCGGCCGCGATGGGTGTCATCGGGAACATGAAAACGTTCTCTGGTTTCGAACTCGGTAAAAACCATCGGGGCAATCCACGCGGCTTGCCCCGACGAATCACATGGGAAAATTAGAGCGAAGTAATTTCTGGTTCAAAGAGCATTTTCACATCACCACTGTAATCACCTGACGCCACCGGCCCAGCGACTTTAGTTGTGATATTCAGCAGGGCACGAAAATTATCGTTTGAATCCGCCTCATTGACAATCTCCTCCGAATTCAAAGTCATTTCTTTATTGTTTACCGTGACTTTCAACAGAACTTGCTTGTTGCTGTTCATGGCGTAGAGCACGGGCGAACTGATCAGCTTTCCAACAATCTTGGCCCCCGTAGCACGCATGTCGAAGTGACCGTTGATATCTTTCAATGCGCCATCTTCCGATTGTGGGCTCATGTCCTGAATCTGGTCGGTCAACCCTGGGCTCGGTCTCACGTAGAAAGAGGTCGTTGGTACTTTGGCGATAATGTTGATGGTCTGGCGGGATTCATCGGCACCGAAGGCCATGGAAGAACCCAGCGCCAGGATTGCCAGTGGCGCGGCGAATGCGATTTTCTTGAACATCATTTAAGTACCTGTCTTTTTAAAAGGATCGATTCATTGAACGTTCAAGATTGGCATCAAGTGTCACGAGCACGTGATGACAACGTTGAACTTTCAATGCCGGCAATGATCCGGCATTCCTTCTTGAAAGTAAGCAGGCAAGTTCCGACAACCACGTAGCCCAAGAACGATCTACTCGGCAGGAAGAATTCTGAAATAACGGAAAAGTCACTGTTTAGCTGTAAGAGAGAGACTACAAACCCAATAACAAACGACGCATCTAAAACACAATGTCACAGCAACTTCTGTAAGACCAATACCACACACCCAACAAACAATAGTGCAAAACTCGCAATTAGAGAGTTAACACTAATTTCTAGTTATTTACTCTAATTAAAAATTGTTCGCTTTCGTAGATTTCAGGGCTCAGCCCTCATCGCGTTGACCTGCTTGACACCCACCGTTGGTCAGAAGCCCTTGCCCTCCAGCTAAGATATATCTTAAGTTGTATCTAAACACGACGAGAGAAGACGAAATGAGAGACCATCATTCCCCCCACCGCGAACACGGCGACGGCCGCGACGGCTTCGAGAAACGCCCCGGCCGCGAGCGCGGTGGCCGCGGTCCACGAGTATTTGCCCCCGGCGATTTGAAGCTGCTGCTGCTGGCCTTGATCGCCGAACAACCGTGCCACGGCTACGACCTGATCCGCCAGATCGAAAGCCTGTTCGACGGCGCCTACAGCCCAAGCCCCGGTGTGATTTACCCGACCCTGACCTTCCTCGAAGAAAGCGAGTTGATCCAGGGCGACGCCGAAGGCGGAAAAAAACGCTACACAATTACCGACGCCGGACGTCTTTCCTTGCAGGACCAAGCCGTTGCGCTGGATGGCGTGCGCATGCGCATCGAGGTGAGCAAACGTTCGTTGCGCGGGCATGATCGACCGCCGGAAATCCATGAGGCGGTGCACAACCTGCGCCACGCATTACAGCTACATCACGGACGCTGGAGCCCGGAAGAAATCCTGCGGGTGCGCGACCTGCTCAACAACACGGCCAAAGCCATTGTCGACGGCCCCGCCGTTCAACCCGTTCAGGAGCAAGCTGAATGACTGAAGTGAGCCAAACCATTCACCGCGTCATGCATGAAATCAAACGCCGTCGCCTGGAAGTGCTGCGGGTGGTTGACCTGACGCCGCGCATGCGTCGCATCACCCTGGGCGGACCAGAGCTTGCGGGCTTCGTCAGCCTGGGCACCGATGATCACGTCAAACTGATGTTCCCGCAGAACGCCGAGCAAGCCGCCGCGCTGGAGACATTGGTGCTGGGGGCAGGCAAGGACAACGGCCCGATGCCGGAAATGCGCGACTACACCCCGCGGCGCTATGACCTGAATACGCTGGAGCTGGACATCGATTTTGTCCTGCACGGCGACGGCCCTGCGTCGACCTGGGCGGAACAGGCGAAACCGGGGCAGTTCCTGTACATCGGCGGGCCTCGGGGTTCGATGATCGTGCCGGATATCTTCGACAGCTATTTGCTGATCGGCGACGAAACCGCCCTCCCCGCCATCGCCCGGCGTCTCGAAGGCCTGGCGGCCAATCGGCGTGCATTGGTAATCATCGAAGTGGAGAACGGCAAGGAACAGCAAGTGCTGCAAAGTGCTGCCGAGGTCAATGTGATCTGGGTGCTGCGCGAAGGTGGGCAAGACCATTTGCTGACCACCGTGCGCCAGATGCAGGTGCCCGCTGGCAGTCTGTATGCCTGGGTGGCGACGGAGAGCAAAGTCTCGCGGCAGATTCGTCGGGTGTTGCTGGATGAGCATGGACTGGACGATCAGTACGTCAAAGCCGTTGGCTACTGGAAGCTGGATAGCAGCGACGCGGAGTAGCAACCTGTAGGAGCGAGCATGCTCGCGAAAAACCTGAGAACGCCGCGGGGTGCCAGGCTCGAAGCGTTATCGTTGACGTCCATCGCGAGCAGGCTCGCTCCTACAAAGAGCGGGCGCGCCAGCGATCCAAGCCGATCACCACCAACCCAATCACCACAAACCCCACCATCAACCCGCCGGCATTCACAAACACCTGTGGATAACCCAACTTATCCACATCGATGAACGGATAGGGATAAACCGCCAGCAAATGCCCGCGCCACATCGAATAGGCGAAGTACACCAGCGGATAAATCAACCACACCGAAATATGCCAGGCACGCAAAGTGCCCTTGGGCACGCAGCACCACCAATAGCCCAGAAACAGCAGCGGCATCACGTCATGCAACAACTCATCGGCCAGCCATTGCCAACCTTCGGGATGCCACAAGTGGCGTAGTAGCACGTTGTAGGTGAGGCTCACCACCGCGATGCTCACCGCAATCGCACTGCTGACCCAGGGTTGCAAAAACCAGCGCCGTGCCGCCGAATCGCGGGACGTGAGTTCACAGGTCAACACCGTCGCCACCAGGGTATTGCTCAGCACCGTGAAGTAGCTGAAGAAGCTGACCAGACCACCGATCAGACTCGCGTCCAGCGTCCAGCGCGAGTGGAAGATCAGGTACATCTGAATGCTCAATCCCACCCAGCCAAGCACGGCCGCCACCGCCACAAAACGACGCCGCACCGACGGATTGACCATGTTCAGAGTGGACGCTTGGTGCGCATCAGCTTCACGTACAGACGCTCGACTTTCTCCCGCGCCCACGGCGTTTTGCGCAGGAACGTCAGGCTCGACTTAATGCTCGGGTCACTCTTGAAGCAGCGAATATCGATGCGCTCGGCAAGCCCCGACCACTCGTAATGTTCAACCAGCGCGTTGAGGATCTGTTCCAGCGTCACGCCATGCAGCGGATCAATGTTGTGTTCGGTCATGCCGGGCCTTCGAGCAGTGTGAGGATTGGGAAGTCGCGCACCTTACGTCAAATGTAGGTGAAACGGAAAAGATCGCAGTCTCGTTTCACTCGACAGCTTCTACATTGGAATGCGTTCACCTGTTGGAGCTGTCGAGCGAAACGAGGCTGCGATCTTTTCCCGCCGACTGTTACCAAATCCGAAACGCTCCATGTCAGCAAAAGCCCTTTCTCTATTTGTAACAGAACATTATCCTTGCGCCCGCCTTAGCTGAAACGCTTCATCCATCAACTGCACTTCCCGATTACTTCCAGAAAAAGATCAAGAATCTCTTCCCTATGCCTTACGTAAAAAGCTTGCGAGACAGCGCTGTCTTACCATCTGTTGCCCATCGAAACGTCATGAATCTGCTCAGTGGGTTCACCGCGCTTGGCGTCGCCACTTGTGCACAAGCGGCGCCGGCCTTCGACAGCGACTCGCCGTGGATGCTCGGCGACTGGAACGGCACTCGCACAGAACTCGCGGAAAAAGGCTACGACTTCAAAGTCGATTACACCGGCGAAATGGGCAGCAACCTGCATGGCGGCTACGACGACGATCGCACTGCGCGCTACAGCGACCAGTTTGCCTTGGGGACCCACCTGGACTTGCAGAAAATCCTCGGCTGGAACGACGCCGAATTTCAGCTGACCATCACCGAACGCAGCGGCAACAACATCAGCAACGACCGCATCAACGATCCGCGTGTCGGCGGCTTCACGTCCGCCCAGGAAGTCTGGGGGCGCGGCCAGACCTGGCGTTTGACACAGATGTGGTATCAGCAGAAGTTCCTCGATCAAACGCTCGACATCAAGGTCGGCCGTTTCGGTGAAGGCGAAGACTTCAACAGCTTCCCTTGCGACTTCCAGAACCTGGCGTTCTGCGGCTCCCAGGTCGGCAACTGGGCGGGCAGCATCTGGTACAACTGGCCGGTCAGCCAGTGGGCGATGCGGGTCAAATATCACCTGACGCCGGAGCTGTACGCGCAAGTCGGCGTGTATGAGCAGAACCCGTCGAACCTTGATCGTGACAACGGGTTCAAGCTCAGCGGCAGCGGCACCCAGGGCGCGATCCTGCCGGTGGAGTTGGTGTGGACGCCGAAGCTCAACGGCCTGCCGGGTGAATACCGCGCCGGTTACTACTACAGCAACGCCGACGCCACCGATGTCTACAAAGACAGCAACGGCCAGCCTGCCGCCCTGAGTGGCGAGGCCTACCGCAGCGCATCGAGCAAGCACGGCATGTGGCTCGGCATCCAGCAGCAAATCACCAGCCTCGCCAGCGACCATTCGCGCGGTCTGAGCGTATTTGCCAACGGCACGATGCACGATAAAAAGACCAACGCCATCGACAACTATGTCCAGGCCGGCGTCGTCTACAAAGGTGTGTTCGACGCACGCGCCAAGGACGACATCGGCTTCGCCATGGCCCGCGTCCACGTCAACCCGGCTTATCGCAAGAACGCTGAGGCGACCAACCAGGCCCGTGCCGTCTACGACTATGACGATCCGTCCTACCTGCCACCCCAGGACACCGAATACAGCGCCGAGCTGTATTACGGTGTGCACGTCACAAACTGGCTGACCGTGCGCCCGAACCTGCAATACATCCGCCATCCCGGTGGCGTGAACGAGGTTGATGACGCGCTGATCGGCGGGATCAAGATCCAGTCATCGTTCTAAAAAACACCAAAAACCCTGTAGGAGCCGGCTTGCCGGCGATGGCGGTGTATCAGTCAACACACATGCCCGCTGACACACCGCCATCGCTGGCAAGCCAGCTCCTACAAGGGATTGCGTCAACCCAATAGGTTTTATCTGAACCATGCCCCAGCAAGATCGTCATCTACAGTGATCTTGCGCGGGACTCTTTGAAACATCACGGAGAATCACACTATGAGCACAGATAGTGCCTTGAGTCGAAGCCGTCTATTGCCGACCCTGCTCGGCATTTTGCTTCTGCTGATGGGCCTGGCCATGCTGGCCGGGGGGATCAAGCTGAGCATGCTCGGCGGCTCGCTGTATTACCTGCTGGCCGGTATCGGCCTGGCACTGACCGGCGCGTTGTTGATCGCCGCTCGCCGCGCAGCGCTGGGCCTGTACGCACTGGTGCTGTTCGCCAGCACCGTGTGGGCATTGTGGGAAGTCGGCCTCGACTGGTGGCAACTGGTGCCGCGTCTGTCGCTGCTGTTTGGACTGGGCATCGTCATGTTGCTGCCGTGGTTCCGCCGTCCGCTGCTGGTCAGCGGCGCTGCACCGATGGGCACGGGCGCACTGAGCGTCGCCGTGGTGCTCGCGGGCGCGACGGCACTGGCCAGCCAGTTCACCAACCCGGGTGAAATCAAAGGCCAACTGGACCGCGACAGCGTGCCGGGCATGACCAACACCGCCCCGGCCATGCCGGACGGTGACTGGAACTCCTACGGCCGCAGCGCCCACGGCGACCGTTACTCGCCGCTGGCGCAGATCACACCGCAGAACGCCCACAAACTGGTCGAAGCCTGGTCTTATCGCACCGGCGACCTGCCAGGGCCGAATGACCCGGGCGAAACCACCGCCGAAAACACCCCGCTGAAAGTCAACGGCATGCTCTACGTGTGCACGCCGCACAGCCAGGTGATTGCACTGGACCCGGACACCGGCAAGGAGATCTGGCGTTTCGATCCGAAGCTCTCCACTCAGAACGCGGCGAACTTCAAGGGTTGGGCGCACATGACCTGCCGTGGCGTGACCTATCACGATGACGCCGTGTATGCCTCCGAGCAGAGCCCGACCGGTTCGGCCAGCCCGGCCCCGGCCAACGCTTGCCCGCGCCGCATCTTCCTGCCGACCGCCGACACCCGTCTGATTGCCCTCAACGCCGACACCGGCAAGATGTGCGAAGACTTCGGCGACAAGGGCCAGGTCGACCTGCGCGCCAACATCGGCGGCTTCACGGCCGGCGGTTACTACTCCACTTCGCCACCCGCAGTCACCAAGGACCTGGTGGTGATCGGCGGTCACGTCACCGACAACGTCTCCACCGACGAGCCAAGCGGCGTGATCCGCGCATTCGACGTGCACACCGGCAAACTGGTGTGGAACTGGGACAGCGGCAACCCGGACGACACCACGCCGATTGCCGAAGGTGAGGTCTACACCCGCAACTCGCCGAACATGTGGTCCATGTTCGCCGTCGATGAAAAACTCGGCATGCTTTACCTGCCGATGGGCAACCAGACCCCGGACCAGTTCGGTGGTGATCGCACCCCTGAATCTGAACTGCACGCAGCCGGCCTGACTGCCCTGGACATCGCCACCGGTCAAGTGCGCTGGCACTTCCAGTTCACTCACCATGACCTGTGGGACATGGACGTCGGCGGCCAGCCAACCCTGATGGACCTGAAAACCGCTGACGGCGTCAAGCAAGCGGTATTGGCATCGACCAAGCAAGGCAGCATCTACGTGCTGGACCGCAGCACGGGCCAGGCCATCGTGCCGATCAATGAAGTGCCGGTGCCGCAAGGCGCGGTGGAAGGCGACCACACGTCGCCAACCCAACCGAAGTCCGACCTCAACCTGATGCCGCCGCCGCTGCAAGAGCGCGACATGTGGGGCGTTACACCGTTCGACCAACTGATCTGCCGGATCGACTTCAAATCCATGCGCTACGACGGCCCGTTCACGCCGCCATCGCTGCAGGGTTCGATTGTGTATCCGGGTAACTTCGGTGTGTTCGACTGGGGCGGTATTTCGGTTGACCCGGTGCGTCAGATCGCATTCGTGAACCCGAGCTACATGGCGTTCAAATCGAAAATGATCCCGGCCGCTGAAATCGCAGCACAAGGCCCGCGCAAAAGCGAAACCGAAGGCGTGCAGCCGAACAAAGGCGCGCCATACGGCGTAGTCCTTGAAGCGTTGCTGTCGCCAATGGGCCTGCCATGCCAGGCGCCAGCGTGGGGTTACGTGGCAGCGGTCGACCTGACCACCCAGCAGATTATCTGGAAGCACAAGAACGGCACCGTGCGCGACAGCTCGCCGGTTCCGATTCCGTTGAGCATGGGTGTGCCAAGCCTGGGCGGCACCTTCACCACCGCCGGTGGCGTCGGTTTCCTCAGCGGCACCCTCGACCAGTACCTGCGTGCCTACGACGTGAAAAATGGCAAGCAGCTGTGGGAAGGCCGCCTGCCGGCCGGCGCGCAAACCACGCCGATGACCTACACCGGCAAGGACGGCAAGCAATACGTGCTCGTCGTCGCCGGCGGCCACGGTTCGCTGGGCACCAAGCAGGGTGACTATGTGATTGCGTACAAACTGTCCGAGTAAGTTTTAGCGGCAATAAAAAGGCGACGCCCTCACAGGCGTCGCCTTTTTTTGATCGTGTGAAAAACACTGTAGGCGATGGCGTGTCAGGCGACATCACCGCAGCTGACACACCTTCGCCAGCAAGCCGGCGCCTACAGATGAATTCATCTGTCACAGTTTCCAGCCAACCTGTCTGTGCGCTGAACACACAGCCAAAACACCTGCTTGCACAAATTGACCGTTGAAACCACCGCCAACCTGCCCCATCTAAGACCCATACCCATTGCGCAGGTGCCCCCATGAGCGACCAGCAAGAATTCCCCGAAGAGCCGAGCGAATACGCCGATCCAGAGAACGCCGAACACCACACCACCGGCAAAGGCCTCGCCCTGCCTGGCCAAAACCTGCCGGACAAGGTCTACATCATCCCGATCCACAATCGCCCGTTCTTCCCGGCCCAGGTGCTGCCGGTCATCGTCAATGAAGATCCGTGGGCCGAGACGCTGGATCTGGTGGCCAACTCCGAACACCACACCCTGGCCCTGTTCTACATGGACACGACCCAGGAAGACCCGCGCCATTTCGACACCTCGGCCCTGCCGCTGTACGGCACGCTGGTCAAGGTGCACCACGCCAGCCGCGAAAACGGCAAACTGCAGTTCGTCGCCCAGGGCCTGACCCGCGTCCGCCTCAAGACCTGGCTCAAACACCATCGCCCGCCGTACCTGGTGGAAGTCGAATACCCGCACCAGCCGAGCGAGCCGACCGACGAGGTCAAGGCCTACGGCATGGCGTTGATCAATGCGATCAAGGAACTGCTGCCGCTCAACCCGCTGTACAGCGAAGAGCTGAAGAACTACCTCAACCGCTTCAGCCCCAACGATCCATCGCCGCTGACCGACTTCGCCGCGGCCCTGACCTCGGCCACCGGCAGCGAGTTGCAGGAAGTGCTCGACTGCGTGCCGATGCTCAAGCGCATGGAGAAAGTCCTGCCGATGCTGCGCAAGGAAGTCGAAGTCGCGCGTCTGCAAAAAGAGATTTCCGCCGAAGTGAACCGCAAGATCGGCGAGCATCAGCGTGAGTTCTTCCTCAAGGAACAGCTCAAGGTCATTCAGCAGGAACTGGGCCTGACCAAGGACGACCGCAGCGCCGACATCGAACAGTTCGAACAGCGGCTGGTCGGCAAAGTCCTGTCACCCCAGGCACAGAAGCGCATCGAAGAGGAAATGAACAAGCTGTCGATCCTCGAGACCGGCTCGCCGGAGTATGCGGTCACGCGCAACTACCTCGACTGGGCGACCTCGGTGCCGTGGGGCGTTTTCGGCGAGGACAAACTCGACCTCAAGCACGCCCGCAAGGTGCTGGACAAACACCATGCCGGCCTCGACGACATCAAGGACCGCATCCTCGAATTCCTCGCGGTCGGTGCCTATAAAGGCGAGATCAGCGGATCCATCGTTTTGCTGGTGGGGCCACCGGGCGTGGGCAAGACCAGCGTCGGCAAATCCATCGCCGAATCCCTCGGTCGGCCGTTCTATCGCTTCAGCCTCGGCGGCATGCGTGACGAAGCCGAGATCAAGGGCCACCGCCGCACCTACATCGGCGCGCAACCGGGCAAACTGGTGCAGGCGCTCAAAGACGTCGAAGTGATGAACCCGGTGATCATGCTCGACGAGATCGACAAGATGGGCCAGAGCTACCAGGGCGACCCGGCCTCGGCCTTGCTGGAAACCCTCGACCCGGAACAGAACGTGGAATTCCTCGACCACTATCTGGATCTGCGGATGGACCTGTCGAAAGTGCTGTTCATCTGCACCGCCAACACCCTGGACTCGATCCCCAGTCCGTTGCTCGACCGGATGGAAGTAATTCGCCTGTCCGGTTACATCACCGAAGAAAAAGTCGCCATCGCCAAGCGTCACCTGTGGCCCAAGCAGCTTGAGAAAGCGGGCGTGTCCAAAGGCAGCCTGAGCATCAGCGACAACGCCCTGAAGGCGTTGGTCGACGGATATGCCCGTGAAGCCGGCGTACGTCAGCTGGAGAAAAACCTCGGCAAACTGGTGCGTAAAGCGGTGATGAAACTGCTCGACGATCCAAAGGCCGTGATCAAGCTCGGCACCAAGGACCTCGAAACGTCCCTCGGCAAGCCGGTGTTCCGTAACGAGCAAGTGCTGTCGGGAGTCGGCGTGATCACCGGTCTGGCCTGGACCAGCATGGGCGGCGCGACTTTGCCGATTGAAGCGACACGTATCCATACGCTCAACCGTGGCTTCAAGCTCACCGGGCAATTGGGCGATGTGATGAAAGAATCGGCGGAAATCGCCTACAGCTACGTCAGCTCGCACCTGAAGATGTTCGGCGGCGATGCGAAGTTCTTCGATGAGGCTTTCGTGCACTTGCATGTGCCGGAAGGTGCGACCCCCAAAGATGGCCCGAGCGCCGGCGTGACCATGGCCAGTGCCCTGCTGTCGCTGGCCCGCAACCAGCCGCCGAAAAAAGGCGTGGCGATGACTGGCGAACTGACGTTGACCGGGCATGTACTTCCGATTGGCGGCGTGCGCGAGAAGGTCATTGCGGCGCGGCGGCAGAAGATTTTTGAACTGATCTTGCCTGAGGCCAACCGCGGGAGCTTCGAAGAGCTGCCGGAGTATTTGAAGGAAGGCATCACCGTGCATTTCGCCAAGCGGTTTGCGGATGTGGCGAAGGTGCTTTTCTGATGTGCCTCTAGCGCCTGCATTACCGCCATCGCGAGCAAGCTTGCTCCTACAGTGATTGGGGGTGCTCACAGATTATGTGTCCACCGCAAAACCCTGTAGGAGCTGGCTTGCCAGCGATGGCGTCGGCACTGACAACGCCGACTTCCCTGGCTGTCACAATTTGTCTCAACTCGGTTATGCTCGCCGTTCGTCGTGAACGCCGGAGCCGCTGATCTTATGTCCCCCACTCGCCTGTTGATCCCCCTCGCCCTCGCCTTGCTGGCCGGATGCGCCACGCAACCTGCACAGAACGTGACCGTGGAAAAACAAAGCGAATGCCCGGTGCAGCTCAGCAACGGGCAAAACCTGATCCTGACCCTGCCGAGCAACCCCACCACGGGTTACCGCTGGGCCATCCAGGATTCAGCCGGTGGCGTATTGCACGCATTAGGTCCAGAGGTTTACCGAAATCCGGAGGATGCCGGCGTCGTGGGCGCGGCAGGCGTGTCGACCTGGCGCTTCCAGGCCTTTGCTCCCGGCAACGGGCGCCTGCGCCTGACCTCGCAACAGCCTTGGGCGCCGGAAGTGTTGCCGGTGGAAACCTTCGACTGCGCGATCTCGGTTAACTGACCGTGGGCTGGCTGATTCTGGCGCTGATGGGCGCGGTGACCTTTCTCTACGGCCTGAGCGTCCATGCGTCTCTGCTGTGCCTGCTGGTCAAGCCGCTGCCGGTGCTGGCCCTTCTCGGCTGGCTACACGACGCGCCACCCAGCGATTACCGGCGCTGGATCAGTCTCGGATTGATTTTCTCCCTGCTCGGCGATGTGCTGCTGGCGTGGCCCGGGGATTTGTTTGTGTTCGGCCTCGGGGCGTTTCTGGTCGCGCATCTGGCTTATCTGAAAGCCTACTTGAGCGACTGTCGGCGTCTGGCGCTGTTGCCGCTGATCATCGCCCTCGGCGTTGGCGCGGTGTTGTTGGGGATTCTGATTTCCCACGGGCTGGGGCCATTGCTGGTGCCGGTGATCGTGTATGGCCTGGCGATCAGCGCCATGCTTTGGCGCGCACTGGCCCGGCTCGGGACCGAGGTGCCCAAACGTTCGGCGCTCTTGGCGGCAGCAGGCGCGGTGGCGTTTGTGTTTTCCGATAGCGTGATTGGCATCAGTCGTTTCGTGGTGCCATTTGATGCCGCGCCTTATGTGATCATCCTCAGCTACTGGCTTGGGCAATGGGGGATCACTGCTTCGGCTTTCAGCCAAAAAACGCACTCAACATAAAAAAGATCGCAGCCTGCGGCAGCTCCTACGGGGATCGGGTTTCCAATGTAGGAGCTGCCGCAGGCTGCGATCTTTTGATTTTGCGCTTTATCAGACAACCCGCGCATCCCTGCGCCAACTTGGCTAAAATGCCGGCCTTTTCACCGATACCGCCGGAACCGCCGTGAGCAAAGAATCCGATCGCCTTTTCGCCCAGCCTTTGACCCAGGTGCCTGACTTCGCCTTCAACGAGGACGTGGTGCGGGTGTTCCCGGACATGATCAAGCGCTCGGTGCCCGGTTATCCGACCATTGTGGAAAACCTCGGCGTGCTCGCCGCGCAATTCGCCCAGCCCAATAGCGTGCTCTACGACCTCGGCTCGTCCCTTGGCGCCGTGACCCAGGCCCTGCGCCGTCATGTGCGCACCGACGGTTGCCGCGTCATCGCTGTGGATAACTCCGCCGCCATGGTCGAGCGCTGCCGCGAATACCTCAACGGTCAGGATTCGATGTTCCAGGAGTTGCTGCCGGTCGAAGTGATCGAAGGCGATATCCTCGCCCTGCAATTCCAGCCAGCCTCGGTGGTGGCGCTGAACTTCACCCTGCAATTCATTGCCCCGGATCAGCGCACGGCGTTGCTGTCGCGTATCCGCCAGTCACTATTGCCCGGCGGTGCATTGATCCTCTCGGAAAAACTGCGCTTCGAAGACGAGCAGGAGCACGCGCTGCTCACCGACCTGCACATCGCCTTCAAACGCGCCAACGGCTACAGCGAACTGGAAATTGCCCAGAAGCGCAGTGCCATCGAAAACGTCATGAAGCCCGACAGCCTCGAAGAACACCGCGAACGCCTGTTGGCCGCCGGGTTCTCGAAAGTCGTGCCGTGGTTCCAGTGTCTTAACTTTGCCTCGTTGATTGCCTTGCCATGATTGATCTGTCCCCCCTCGCCCGCCGTCTGGCCGGCACGCCGCTGGCCGATTGGGCCAACACCCTGCAAGCACAACTCGACAAGAAAATGGAGAAGGGTCACGGCGACCTGGAGCGCTGGCAGAGTGCGCTGGATGCCTTGCCGAAAATCCAGCCGAGCGAAGTCGATTTGCTCAACGGCTTGAAGCTCGACACCGATTGCGACGATGAAACCCGTGCACAAATGCGCACGGCGTTGATGGGCCTGTCGCCTTGGCGCAAGGGGCCGTTCGACCTGTTCGGCGTGCACGTCGACACCGAATGGCGTTCGGACTGGAAGTGGTCGCGGGTCGCTCCGCACCTGGATCTGAAAGGCAAACGCATCCTCGATGTCGGCTGCGGCAACGGCTATTACATGTGGCGCATGCTCGGCGCCGGCGCCGACAGCGTGATCGGCGTCGATCCGAACTGGCTGTTCTTCTGCCAGTTCCAGGCGGTGCAGCGTTACCTGTCAGAGCCGAATGCCTGGCACCTGCCCTTCCCGTTCGAAGACCTGCCGCCGAACCTCGAAGGCTTCGACACGGTGTTTTCCATGGGCGTGTTCTACCACCGCCGTTCGCCCATCGAGCATTTGCTGGCGCTGAAGGATTGCCTGGTCAAGGGTGGTGAACTGGTGCTGGAAACCCTGGTGATCGAAGGCGACCAACAGCAGGTGCTGGTGCCGGAGGACCGATACGCGCAAATGCGCAACGTGTGGTTCTTGCCGTCAGTTCCGGCGCTGGAACTGTGGCTGCGCCGCGCCGGGTTCACCGATGTGAAATGTGTGGACGTCAGCACCACCACAATCGAGGAACAGCGCGGCACGGAGTGGATGAAGTATCAGTCGTTGAGTGACTTCCTTGATCCCGAGGATCACAGCAAGACCGTTGAAGGATTGCCGGCGCCGATGCGGGCGGTGATTGTCGCGAAGAAATGATCCACAAACACCTGTAGGAGCTGGCTTGCCAGCGATATCGGTGGTTCAGTCGACATCGCGGTTGTGTGTGCCGACGCTATCGCTGGCAAGCCAGCTCCTACAGAGGGCGGTGTTTAGTCTGCAGGTTTTGCGCGGCGGGCCTTGAAGAACTCGCTCAACACCGCCCCGCACTCCTCCGCCAACACCCCGCCCTCATACAACACCCGGTGATTCAAAAAGCCCTGGGTGAAAAACTGCCCCTGGCTCTGCACAATCCCCGCTTTCGGCTCCAGCGCGCCGTACACCACCCGCGCAATCCGCGAATGCACGATCAGCCCCGCACACATGCTGCACGGCTCCAGCGTGACGTAGAGCGTGCTGCCCGGCAGACGATAGTTGCTCACGGTCTGAGCCGCATTGCGGATCGCAACCATCTCGGCGTGGGCGCTAGGGTCGTTGCCACTGATCGGGCAGTTGAAGCCGCGACCGATGATCTCACCGTCCTGCACCAGCACCGCGCCCACCGGCACTTCACCGAGAGCGGCGCCTTCAGCGGCCAATGCCAACGCTTCGCGCATGAAATCACGATCACGACTGCGATCAATGATCGCGGCGGGACGAATCTGACGCATCACGCCACCTCGATGGCGGCCATCAGGCCGGTTTCCATGTGATCGATCACATGGCAATGGAACATCCAAACTCCCGGATTATCCGCCACCAGCGCCACTTGAGCGCGCTCGTTCTTGCCCAGCAGATAGGTGTCAGTGAAATACGGAATGACCTTGTGCCGGTTCGAGGCGATCACTTTGAAACTCATGCCGTGCAAGTGAATCGGGTGCTGATACTGAGTCATGTTCTTCAATTCGAAAATGTAGCTCTTGCCCTTTTCGAGCTTGGCAATCGGGCGGTCGGCGCAGGTCTTGTCCGTGATGTCCCAGGCCTTGCCATTGATCTGCCACAGGCTGGGCGGCTTGCCGTTGTCGACGTTGACCGACACCGAGCCGACCCATTCGAAATTGAAGTTGAGTTTCTCGGCGTTGGCCAGGTCCGGCTCGGCGATCGGGTTGGCCGGCAGCGCCGGTGGCCATTCGGTCGGCGCGTCGGTATTGGCCACCGAACGGAAGGTGCCAAGGCGTACCGGACCGTTGCGTAACGACAACTCTTCACCAGCCGGCGGGGCCTTGATTGCCAGGCAAATGCGCATGCCGGGACCCAGCCAGTATTCCTTGCCCAGTGGGCGCGGCTCGATGGGGTTGCCGTCCAGCGCGTAGATCTGCGCTTCGACGCCGGGAATGTTCAGGCGATAGGTCAGCGTGTTATCGAGATTGAGCAAGCGCACGCGGGTGACCTGTCCGGCCGGCAATTCGATCACCGCTTGTGGCACGCCGTTGATCGTCGACAGCCGCCCCGCCGTACCGCCACGGGCGGCTTCACGGGGAATGCTGAACGCGACGAAGTTACCCACATCGTCGACATGCCAGCTCTTGAGACTCAAGGTTTTTTCGTACCTGAAACCGGTCGGCTCGCGCTCTTCGATGATCAGCGGCCCCACCAGCCCCCGGCCAAGTTCTTCGCTGCTGTTCACATGCGGGTGGTACCAATAACTGCCGGCATCCGGCACGCGAAACTTGTAGTCGAAGTATTCACCCGGCAATACCGGCAGCTGCGACACATAAGGCACACCGTCCATCTCCAGCGGCAGGCGGATGCCGTGCCAGTGAATGGTGGTCGCGACCGGCAGATGATTGATGAAGCGCACCCGCAGCCATTCACCCTGGCGCACACGCAATTCGGTGCCCGGTGCCGATGGGCCGAAGGCCCAGGCCGGCGTCTTGTGCCCGGCCACCAGTTCGACGTCCAGCGGTGCCGCGATCAGTTCGTAATCGTGACCCGCCTCGGCGTCAGCCATCTTGCCCAGCCAGTAGCGCGACGCGCCCCCAGCACCGACACCAACGACAACAAGACCAGCCAGGCCACCGAGGATTTGGCGACGGGTAAACGACATGAACTCAACTACCTCACGTATCAGCAACAGGCCCGGAGGGCCGCAAAAGGCAAATACGATACACCTGCAACTGCGAAACAGTAAGGAATCCTGGATGAAAAAACGCAGGCACTTTGCTTGCCCGGCATGGTGAAGCAGCTTGTTACTGTTGCGATGTACAGCAACCTGACAAACAGGAACAGCCTCCCGTAGAATCCCTTCGTGGCTATGGAACACCTTCCTTCTAAATCTCCTATGACCTAGGGGTTCCGCTCTCCACACCGCGCCTGCTTCTTGCAGGCGTTTTTATATCGGCTGTAGACACGATGCTGCAGCTCGTTCACGACGGAGGCCAAGGGAGAAAATCAAGGATGAATCAGGAGCTGTTCCTGCGTCGCCGTACCAAAGTTCACGTCCCGATGGGCACTGGCGGTGCCACGCCCGCTCAGGTCGCGTCGGCTGTCCGGGAAGTCGCTGCATTCCGATGTGTACTATCAGAGCCTCTGATTGAGCAAATCGGCATGTTGTCAGCGACAGAACTCAAGCACTGGCTGCGCGACATTGTCGGAGTGCTTCGGCGGGAGACTGGCGCTCATGTGCACCACCGGCCGTTTTATCCTGACTTTCCGGAGCAAGTTCTGACGGCCTCAGAGGCGCAGTTGTACCTGAACGCCGTCATCCACTGCCTCACGCTTTGGCGTTTACCACCGACTGGACACTCTCGACCTGCATTGCTTGAAGGCAACTTCATTTCCCGCGTTATCGAACCGGGAAGCGTCTTTGAGTTCGAGTCACTGCTCGAGCCGCTGGTTTCATCGCGTACCTCGCTCTCCGAAGAGGAAGCTGCCGATGTCGTCTGGTTTATTCGAGAGTACAAAAGCGATGTGTTCCGTCTGCTGCCTGAGACCATCCCATTTCGGGAGATCCGTGCACGGGTTGGCGGCGCACTGATCCTGCATGTCGCCAGTGACGCACGGGTGGACGCATTCCTGGAGCGAAACGTCGAAACGGCGACTGACGTGCTACGGCTGGCGGTCGCGCTGAATGGAGGAGACGTGTCGCTGACGACAACTTCGACACGTTTCACCGCGATGAAGCGCTCAATGCGCCGTCTGCTGTTGCGCCTGCTCGAGCACATACCCAACGCTGTAGAAGACGTGATGCGCCATGCTGAGCGCTGGAAACGTCTGGCTGAAGTACTGCATCCGGGCGACTACGCCGATAAGTACCCACGAGCGCTAGCCGCCATCACGGCAGCGCGTCGCAACGAAGCGCCAGCCTCATTTGGATCACGTGTCGAAACATTGCTTGCCCAGCGTCACATCGCCACGCTTGTGCCAATACTTCAGAGCCGTCCTGGTGAGTTCGCACGACGGCTGGACGCGACCCTGCGGCGCGCGACGGAACCAGAGTCGGTTCTCGACGCGTTCGAGGCTGTAGCGACACAAGTGTCGTCACCTGTCCTGCTGCAGTTGCTGGCCCAAGTACGCTCTCCGCGCCCCCTGCCCCTGCGGGCCTTCACACCGAAAGGTTCATTCGCCAAAATCTATGGCATCAAGGATCGACGCGAACCGCTCACACCCGACGTGTTGGCTCGTGCAGCCCGAATCTGCGAAGACGCTCTCGTAAAACGTTTTGCGTCGCTGCCGCCACTAGGCCGCTGTTTCATCGATCCAGCATTACGCGAATACCGGGTGCCGCTGGCGCAGCGTGCCTCATCGAAATCGCTACGTACGCTGGTGCGGGGCAGTCGGTTGCCTATACCTGACACACGTTTCATTCGTCTGTTCCTGTGGTGGAAAAATGGCTGTGAACGCACGGACATCGACTTGTCCGCCGCATTTTTCGACGCCAACTTCGTGTTCACACAAACGGTCGCGTACTACAACCTGAAGGGTTTCGGTGGCTACCACAGCGGCGACATCGTCGACGCGCCCGACGGGGCTTCGGAGTTCATCGACCTCGACCTTAATGTCCTCGTCAAGAAAGGTATCCGCTACGTCGTCACGTCTATCAACTCATACACCGAGCAGCCGTACTGCGATCTTCCAGAATGCTTCGCTGGCTGGATGGCCCGCGCCGACGCAGCATCGGGTGAAGTATTCGAGCCGCGCTCCGTGTTCGACCGTATCGATATCGCATCCGACACACAGATCTGCCTGCCATTTGTTTTGGACTTGCAGGAACGACGCGTGATCTGGGCCCATCTGGGGCTGACTTCATCTCCCCGGTGGAACAATGTCGAGAACAACCTCAGTGGGATATCGTTGATGCTGCGGGCTTTGGTGCATACACCACGGCCTGATTTGGAAACTCTGTTCGACTTACATGTTCGAGCACGGGGGGAACGAGTGGCTTCGCCGCAGCAGGCACAGGCGGTGTTTGCGCCTGATCAAGGGATAACGCCGTTCGATACGGATTTGATTCGATCACAGTTTCTCTAAAAACTACGCCAGCCTTTGCCATCCACCGAAAACGACGAATCTTGCTTCGGCGCTTTCCACCCAAAAACAAAAATGCCAGTCAGCATAACTGACTGGCATTGGCTAAAACCCTCCTGCGCCCCTCCGAATCTAACGTTGAACTCTGGAGGGTGCCGGCTTTGTGGGTCGCCTCATCATTCCCACTCAATGGTCGCTGGCGGCTTGCTCGACACGTCGTAAGTAACGCGGGAGATACCTTCGATTTCATTGATGATGCGGCCGCTGACGGTTTCCAGCAGTTCGTAAGGCAGGTGTGCCCAACGCGCGGTCATGAAGTCGATGGTTTCCACGGCACGCAGGGCCACGACCCAGGCGTAACGACGGCCATCGCCGACCACGCCAACCGATTTCACCGGCTGGAACACCACGAAGGCCTGGCTGACCTTGTGGTACCAGTCGGCTTTGCGCAGTTCTTCGATGAAGATGTGGTCGGCGCGACGCAGCAGGTCGGCGTATTCCTTCTTCACTTCACCGAGGATGCGCACGCCCAGGCCCGGGCCCGGGAACGGGTGACGGTAGACCATGTCGTACGGCAGGCCCAGTTCCAGGCCCAGACGACGGACTTCGTCCTTGAACAGTTCGCGCAGTGGCTCGACCAGTTTCAGGTTCATTTCTTCCGGCAGGCCGCCCACGTTGTGGTGCGACTTGATCACGTGAGCCTTGCCGCTTTTCGCGCCAGCCGACTCGATCACGTCCGGGTAGATGGTGCCCTGGGCGAGGTACTTGATGTTGTCCAGTTTATTGGACTGGGCATCGAACACGTCGATGAAAGTACGGCCGATGATCTTGCGCTTCTTCTCCGGGTCGGCTTCGCCGGCCAGGTTGTTCAGGAACTGATCTTCAGCATTGGCGCGGATTACTTTGACGCCCATGTTCTCGGCGAACATGGCCATCACTTGCTCGCCTTCGTGCAGACGCAGCAGGCCGTTGTCGACGAACACGCAGGTTAGTTGGTCGCCGATGGCTTTGTGCAGCAGCGCGGCAACCACGGACGAATCCACGCCGCCGGACAGGCCGAGCAGGACGTTGTCGGTGCCAACCTGGGCGCGAACCTGGGCGATGGCGTCTTCAGCGATCTTCGACGGAGTCCACAGCGCTTCACATTCGCAGATGTCGAGGATGAAGCGCGACAGGATGCGACCGCCCTGCTTGGTGTGGGTCACTTCCGGGTGGAACTGCACGCCGTAGTAGCCGCGAGCATCGTTGAACATGCCGGCAATCGGGCAGCTCGGGGTGCTGGCCAGGATGTGGAAGTCTTCCGGCATGCGGGTAACTTTGTCACCGTGGCTCATCCACACGTCGAGGCCGAACAGGCCATCGGCGTCGATGTGGTCTTCGATGCCGTCGAGCAGGCGGCTCTTGCCGACCACGTCTACGCGGGCGTAACCGAACTCACGCAGCTCGGAACCTTCAACCTTGCCGCCCAGTTGCTCGGCCATGGTCTGCATGCCGTAGCAGATACCGAAGACCGGTACGCCGAGGTCGAAGACTGCTTGCGGACAGCGAGGGCTGTTGGCTTCGTGGACCGACTCTGGGCCGCCAGCGAGGATGACGCCTTTAGGAGCGAATTCGCGGATCGCATCTTCGTCCATGTCGAACGGGTGCAGTTCGCAGTACACGCCGATTTCACGCACGCGGCGGGCGATCAGCTGGGTGTACTGGGAACCGAAGTCGAGGATCAGGATGCGGTGGGCGTGAATGTCGAGGGCCATGATTCAGTCTCGTCTAAAAAATTCGGAAACAGTCGTGATTCAGAAACAACTCGGGGCTGAATAGAACAGCCCCGGTTGCTTAGCTTGTTGCTTGAAGGCTCAACCTACGCGGTAGTTTGGCGCTTCTTTGGTGATCTGCACGTCGTGAACGTGGGACTCGGCCATGCCTGCGCCGGTGATCCGCACGAACTCAGGCTTGGTGCGCATCTCTTCGATGTCGGCACTGCCGGTGTAACCCATCGAGGAACGCAGGCCGCCCATCAGCTGGTGGATGATCGCGCTTAGGGTGCCCTTGTACGGAACACGCCCTTCGATGCCTTCCGGAACCAGCTTCTCGGCGCCTGCCGAAGAGTCCTGGAAGTAACGGTCGGAGGAACCTTGAGCCTGGGACATGGCGCCCAGCGAACCCATGCCGCGATAAGCCTTGTACGAACGACCCTGGAACAGTTCGATCTCGCCCGGCGCTTCTTCAGTACCGGCGAACATCGAGCCCATCATCACGCAGGAAGCACCAGCCACGATGGCCTTGGACAGGTCACCGGAGAAACGGATGCCGCCGTCGGCGATCAACGGAACGCCTGTGCCTTCAAGGGCAGCGGCGACGTTGGCGATGGCACTGATTTGCGGGACGCCGACACCGGCGACGATACGGGTGGTGCAGATCGAGCCTGGGCCGATACCGACCTTGACGGCGTCAGCGCCGGCTTCGGCCAGGGCCTTGGCAGCAGCGCCGGTGGCGATGTTGCCGCCGATGACCTGCACTTCAGGGAAATTCTGTTTGACCCAGCGAACGCGGTCGATCACGCCTTTGGAGTGACCGTGAGCGGTGTCGACCACCACCACGTCAACGCCGGCGTTGACCAGGGCGGCAACGCGGTCGCCGGTGTCTTTACCGGTACCGACAGCAGCGCCCACGCGCAGACGACCTTGATCGTCCTTGCTGGCCAGCGGGTAAGCCTTGGCTTTTTCGATGTCGTTGACGGTCATCATGCCTTTGAGGGCGAACTTGTCGTCGACGATCAGCACGCGCTCGATTCGGTGCTTGTGCAGCAGTTCACGCACATCGTTCTTGTCGGCGCCTTCCTTGACCGTGACCAGGCGCTCTTTAGGCGTCATCACTTCACGGACAGTGGCTTCCAGACGGTTCTCGAAACGCACGTCACGGGAGGTGACAATGCCGACCAGGTCGCCATCGTGCAGCACCGGAACGCCAGAGATGTTGTGCATGCGGGTCAGGTCGAACAGTTCGCGCACGGTAGCGTCGGCGTCGATGGTGATCGGGTCCTTGACCACACCGGCTTCGTAACGCTTGACCTTGCGCACTTCGGCAGCTTGCTGCTCGATGGTCATGTTCTTGTGGATGATACCGATACCACCTTCCTGAGCCATGGCGATTGCCAGACGGGCTTCAGTGACGGTGTCCATGGCGGCGGAGACCAATGGAATATTCAGTTCGATGCCACGGGTAAGGCGGGTCTTGAGACTGACTTCGTTAGGAAGCACCTCGGAATAACCGGGCACTAGGAGAATGTCGTCGAATGTCAGAGCTTCTTGGCTGATACGCAGCATCGCGGGGGCTCCCGAGCGGGAAAATGGAAGCGCGCCATTATAGTCAGACACCCTCTCGGGTTCAATGTAAAACTCTGTCTATTATCGACGCGGTGATCGACGGGAGATTTGAAGAGCATCGCCAGCAAGCCGGCTCCTACGGATTTGGCGTGATCTTGTAGGAGCCGGCTTGCTGGCGATCAACGATAACGCGGTCCATCAGATGCGCTACAACTCGACCTTCACCCAACTGACCGGCTGATCGAGCCAATCGGCAAACTCATCGAGAAAGCTCTGCTTGAAGCCGGCTTCGGCCCAGTTATTGAAGATGAAACCGAGGTTGGAGAAGCCGCATTCCTGCAGGAACAGGAAGCCGTTGATGTCGTCTTCATGCCCGCATTCCGGGCAGGTGAAGTTATCGGTGCGCCCCGGCATCCAGTCTTCCAGGCTTTCAAACAAGGCCTCACCCACTTCCTTGCGACACTCGGCGCAGCCCGCTTCTTCAAGGAAACCCTTGGCTGGCGTATAGATGCAACGCTTGGTGACGATCTCCAGGCCGTTGACCGGTTCGCCGAACGGCAGCGCTTCCGGGTGCAGGACCACCGCGCGGGCACCGTCGGCGATGGCATAGGCCATGCGATTGCCGGTGCGTCCACAAGTGGTCAGTTCTTCCTGGATGATGTTCTTGCGCACCAGCCAACGCACGATCGCCCGGGCCCGGGGCTCGTGCACCGCCAGCGTGGAGATTTTCGGGACGATGATGCTTTGCGAATTCATGGGGTACAGGCCTGGAGCATGGATAAATGTCCTGTAGGAGCGAGCCTGCTCGCGATGGTCGTTAACGAAAACGCGGGGGAATCTGGTTCCCCGCGGTGTTCTTGAGTCCATCGCGAGCAGGCTCGCTCCTACAGGTAGAGCAATGGCGCGATGCCCATAGAAGGTATAGGCCCGCCGGAGAGGTTTTTACAGCTCGACAACAACCGCCTGCGAAGCACGGGTCGCCTTGGCGCGAGCGGCTTCGATCGACTCGTCGCGCGCCAGGGCCACGCCCATGCGGCGCTGGCCGTTGACTTCAGGCTTGCCGAACAGGCGCAGCGCGGTATCCGGCTCGCTCAACGCAGCACCCAGGTTGGCGAATGCGGTCTGGGTCGACTGCCCCTCCACCAGGATCACCGCCGAGGCCGAAGGCCCGAACTGACGAATCAACGGAATCGGCAGGCCGAGAATGGCGCGCGCGTGCAGGGCGAACTGCGACAGGTCCTGAGAAATCAGGGTCACCAGACCCGTATCGTGCGGGCGCGGCGAGACTTCGCTGAACCACACCTGATCGCCCTTGATGAACAACTCAACGCCAAACAGACCACGGCCGCCCAAGGCTTCGGTGACTGCTTTGGCAACGCGCTCGGATTCCGCCAAGGCAACCGGGCTCATGGCTTGCGGCTGCCAGGATTCCTGATAGTCGCCCTTCTCCTGACGGTGGCCGACCGGCGCACAGAACGTAGTGCCGCCGATGTGACGCACGGTCAGCAGGGTGATTTCGTAGTCGAAGTCGATGAAGCCTTCGATGATCACGCGACCCTTGCCGGCGCGTCCGCCTTCCTGAGCGTAATCCCAGGCTTGCTTCACGTCATCGGCGCTGCGCAACAGGCTTTGGCCTTTGCCCGAGGAACTCATGACCGGCTTGACCACGCACGGGAACCCAAGGTCTTCGACAGCCTTGCTGTAGTCCTCGAAGGTGTCGGCGAAGTGGTACGGCGAGGTCGGCAGGTCCAGCTCTTCGGCAGCCAGGCGACGGATACCTTCGCGGTTCATGGTCAACTGCGCGGCGCGGGCAGTCGGGATCACCGTGAAGCCTTCGGCTTCCAGCTCCACCAGGGTCGCCGTGGCGATGGCTTCGATTTCCGGCACGATGAAGTGCGGCTTCTCGGCTTCGATCACCGCACGCAGGGCGGCACCGTCGAGCATGTTGATCACGTGACTGCGATGGGCAACCTGCATGGCCGGCGCATTCGCGTAGCGGTCCACGGCAATCACTTCAACGCCCAGGCGTTGCAGCTCGATCACCACTTCCTTGCCCAACTCGCCACAGCCACACATCAATACGCGGGTCGCGGTCGGCGACAATGGAGTTCCGATACGGGTCATCTGAAGGTCCTCAAGATGCGGATCATCGAGGGTCGCGTCGCCATGCGCGCTTCCCATGGGGAGAAAGCGCGGCATTTTACATGAACTTCAGCTGACGACAGCCTGTTTGCGCAGGCGCCAGGCCATGATCAACCACACGGCCGTGACACCGGCGAACTTTGAACCGAGGGCAGTGAGGATCACACCCGGCGTCAGCGCGTCGATCATGCCGAAGAAGATGAAGGTATCGAGGGGAATGCTCAGGGCCGAACTTATCCACAGGCGGTCGTGCAACGGGCGTTTGGTGATGCTGAACACCAGCCAGTCGATGCACTCGGACACCGCGAACGCCGTGGCGCTGGCCAGGGCGATGGACGGATCGGACGTTGCATAGGACAGCACCAGCGCCGCCAGCATCGCCACAATCGCGCCATGGCCGAAGCGGGTCTGCACCATGTCGCGCAGGATAAACACCAGACCACCCCAGGCCGACCAGATGATGTCGAGATGCGGGGCGGTGGAAAAGGCGTAGTTGATCAGCACAACGCTGCTGATGTAGGCGATCAGGAAGAGCATGGGGGCACCTGTCAATTTGGCGCACAGGATACTGTAGGAGCGAGCATGCTCGCGATGGTCGTGAACGATAACGTGGCAATCCTGACACCCTGCTGCGTTCACGGGCTCATCGCGAGCATGCTCGCTCCTACAGTGAAAGCCGTTCGTCAACTCCCGGGTTTTGCGCCGATCATCCAGACAAGCCCACTGGCCTTCGCCCGCTCATGACACAACCCCAACACCTTGCGGCGTTCGTCGTTGTCCATGCGGCTCCAGCGGGTAATCTCTTCCACGGTACGCTGGCAACCGGTGCAGACGTCATCGTCGTCCAGCGCGCAAATGTTCACGCAGGGCGATGCGACCGGGCGTTCGTTAGTGGTCATTCTTCCTGCTCGGCCAGATCGCGGGCATAGCGCTGGGCGTTGTGCACGTAGTGAGCCGCACCCGCCTCGAGCATTTTCTTCTGCGCCTCGGTCAGTTCACGCACCACCTTGCCGGGCGAACCCATGACCAGCGAACCGTCGGGGATCTCCTTGCCTTCACCGATCAGCGCATTGGCGCCGATGATGCAGTTCTTGCCGATCTTCGCGCCATTAAGCACGACCGCGTTGATGCCGATCAGGCTGTTATCGCCTACGGTGCAGCCGTGGAGCATCGCGTTGTGGCCGATGGTCACGCCGGTGCCGATGGTCAGCGGATAACCCATGTCGGTGTGCATCACCGTGCCGTCCTGGACGTTGCTGTTCTTGCCGATCAGGATCAGCTCGTTGTCGCCACGCAGCACGGCGTTGAACCAGACGCTGGCACCCTCTTCCAGTTTGACCCTGCCCACCAGCACGGCATTGGGTGCCACCCAGCTTTGCGGGTGAGTTTCGACGCGGGCGTCGCCCAGGCGGTATTTCATCTTGTTGTCCTCAAGGCTCAGGCAGCCGCGGTGTCAGCCATTCGAATGATGGCTTCAGGTATTGATGAAGCTTTTGGGAGGCTGGTGCAGACTGATTTTCGCGTCATACAGCAGGTTGATCAACTCGACGATCATGATGGCCGTCAGGCCCCAGATCTTGAACTCGCCATAGCGATAGCTCGGCACGTACCAACTGCGGCCCTGATAGTCGATGCGGTGGGTATGTTCGCGCGGGTCCTTGCGGAAGAATTCCAGGGGCACGCTGAACACTGCAGCGATCTCGGCATCGTTGGCCTGGTATTCGACGAAGTCGGGAATCACCCCGACATAGGGCGTGACCCTGATGCCATGCAGGGAGATCAACGGGCTGAGCGGGCCGATCACTTCGACCAGCCCCGGCGGCAAACCGATTTCTTCCTCGGCTTCGCGCAGGGCGGTGAAAATCAGGTCGGGGTCTCCGGGGTCACGGCGGCCGCCCGGAAAAGCCACTTCGCCACCGTGGGTCGAGAGCCCGCTGGCGCGCAATGTCAGCACCAGTTCCGGCTCGTCACTGCGAGTGATGGGTACCAGCACCGCTGCCTCGGGGAAACGACGGTCAGTCTCCAGCGTACGTGGAATATGATTACTTACCCGATGCAGTAGCTCATCCAGCATGAGTGTTCTCGATCTGTGCCTTACCCTGCATCATGCACCAATCATTGCGGTCGCCCAACCCCCGAAACAGCCCCATGTCGCGAAACGACAACTTGCCGACAGACACCGCCGCACGCCAAGATAGGCGCAGCATTCAGGAACCCAAGCATGAAATTTTGCAGCCAGTGCGGTAACCCGGTGACCCAGCGCATTCCCGAGGGCGATTCGCGCCTGCGTTTTGTCTGCGACAGCTGTCACACGATTCATTACCAGAACCCCAATATCGTCGCTGGCTGCGTGGCGACCTGGGGCACCAAGGTGTTGTTGTGCCGCCGCGCCATCCAGCCACGCCTCGGCTATTGGACCCTGCCCGCCGGTTTCATGGAAAACGGCGAGACCATCGAGCAGGCAGCCATTCGTGAAACCGCCGAAGAAGCCTGCGCCCGCGTGCGCAACCTGAGCATCTATACCCTGATCGACGTGCCGCACATCAGTCAGGTGCATGTGTTCTTCCGCGCCGAACTGACGGACCTGAACTTCGCCCCCGGCCCCGAGAGCCTGGAAGTGCAATTATTCGACGAAGCGGACATCCCTTGGGACGAGCTGGCTTTCCGCACGGTGGGCCGTACCTTAGAATGCTTCTTCGCTGACCGGCGGACCGAGGTCTATCCCGTACGGTCCGAATCGATCCCGCCGCTTGCTCAGCCTGTCATCACTTGATACATACTGGATACTCCTGAAGCCGCCGAAAGATCGCAGCCTTCGGCAGCTCCTACAAAAACACCTATAAATATATGTAGTCGCGACACCTCCTGGGGAATCGTTTCAATGCGCTGGTTGCTTGCCCTATTCTGTTTGTCGTTCGTCTCGGTATCCCAGGCTTCTGCCGTGGAAACCCTGAACGGCAAGGTCATCGAGAAAATTCTGGTTCTCAAGTCTTCCCATCAATTGCAATTGATCAATGACGGCAAGCCGATCAAGACCTATCGCATTTCCCTGGGCAAACGCCCCACGGGTCCGAAGCTGATGGAAGGCGACAAACGCACGCCGGAAGGTTTCTACTGGGTTGACTGGCGCAAGGTCAGCGAACGCTTCAACCTGGCGATGCATGTTTCCTACCCGAACATCAGCGACGCCGCCCGTTCACGGCGCGAAGGGGTTGATCCTGGCGGCATGATCATGATCCACGGGACTCCGGACACCGAAGAAAACCCGGAAAACCTGTTCCACACCCTGGACTGGACCGACGGCTGCATCGCCATGCGCAACATGGACATGCGCGAAGTATGGAACCTGGTGCCGGACGGCACGATGATCGAGATTCGCCCCTGACCTCGTGTTGAGTTGGGGCTTTTGTGGCGAGGGGGCTTGCCCCCTCGCCACAGGGATCACATTCCTACGGGCATTAAAAAACCCGCTGAAATCGCTTTCAGCGGGTTTTTCGTTTCAACGTCGGAAAGATCAGAAATCCTCCAACCGCCACACCTCATAAGCCGGTGTCTCGTAGGGATGGCTCTGTTTAAGCGCCGCCACTACCGAGTGAATCAGCTCATCGGCCACCACCAGCTCAACCTTCCATTCCTCGACCTGTTCGACCTGCCCCGCTTCGCCAATGAACGGCTGACTGCCGTCCAGTGGGCGAAACTGGCCAGTGCCAAGCACCTGCCATGCACAGTGATCATAAGCACCGATCCGCCCGCCACCGGCGGCGAATACGGCACTTTTGACCACGTCGACATGACTGTCGGGAACAAAAAAGCTGAGCTTGTACACGGCTATCAGTTAACCCAGACGCGAGCGTTACGGAACATACGCATCAGCGGAGCATCTTCGCTCCACTCATCCGAACGCCACGAGTTCTGCACGGCACGGAACACACGCTCCGGGTGCGGCATCATGATGGTTACGCGACCGTCGCGACTGGTCAGACCGGTGATCCCGCGCGGCGAGCCGTTCGGGTTGGCCGGGTAGCTTTCGGTGACCTTGCCGTGGTTGTCGACGAAACGCATCGCCACGCAACCGGACAGATCGGCTTGCAGCAGCGCCTCTTCGCTTTCGAACTCGGCATGACCTTCGCCGTGGGCGATGGCGATCGGCATGCGCGAACCGGCCATGCCTTGCAGGAAGATCGAGTTCGACTCCTGGATCTGCACCATCGCAACACGGGCTTCGAACTGCTCGGAACGGTTACGCACGAAGTGCGGCCAGAACTCGCTGCCCGGAATCAGCTCGTGCAGGTTGGACATCATCTGGCAACCGTTGCACACGCCGAGGGTGAAGCTGTCGTTGCGCTCGAAGAAGCCCTGGAACGCATCGCGGGCACGGCTGTTGAACAGCGCGGATTTCGCCCAGCCTTCACCGGCACCCAATACGTCGCCGTAAGAGAAGCCGCCACAAGCGACCATGCCCTTGAACTCGTTCAGGTCGACACGGCCGGCCAGAATGTCGCTCATGTGCACGTCGATCGCGTTGAAACCGGCGCGATCGAACGCAGCCGCCATTTCCACCTGACCGTTGACGCCCTGCTCACGCAGTACGGCAACCTGTGGGCGAATGCCTTTCTTGATGTAAGGCGCGGCGATGTCCTGGTTGACGTCGTAGCTCAGCTTGACGCTCAGGCCCGGGTTGTCTTCTTCCAGCAGCACGTCGAACTCTTGCTCGGCGCAGTCGGCGTTGTCACGCAGACGCTGGATCTGGTAGCTGGTCTCGGCCCACTGGCGTTGCAGCAGACGACGCTGGCCTTCAAATACGGTGTCACCGTTGAAGGTGATGCCGATCTCGCCATTGTTGATTGGCTGACCGATCACCGACACGCAATCACCCAAACCGGCAGCACTGAACTGCGCGAGGATGTCTGGAGTGGAATCCTGGCGAACCTGGATGACCGCGCCCAACTCTTCGTTGAACAGGATGGCCGCGATGTCGGCAGACGTTTCGGCCAGACCGTCGAGGTTCAGGCTCAGGCCGCAGTGACCGGCAAACGCCATTTCCACAACGCTGGTCAGCAGACCACCGTCGGAACGGTCGTGGTAGGCCAGCAGGTGACCGTCGGCGTTGAGGCCCTGGATCACCGCGAAGAAGGCCTTGAGGTCTTCGGCGTCATCGACGTCCGGAGCCTGGCTGCCGAGCTTGCCGTGAACCTGAGCCAGGATCGAGGCGCCCATGCGGTTCTGGCCACGACCCAGATCGATCAGGATCAGGTCGGTGGTGCCCTTGTCCATGCGCAGTTGCGGGGTCAGGGTCTGACGGATGTCAGTCACTGGCGCGAAACCGGTCACGATCAGGGACATCGGCGACGTGACGGACTTGTCCACGCCTTCATCGTTCCAGCGCGTGGCCATGGACATCGAGTCCTTGCCCACCGGAATGGTGATGCCCAGCTCAGGGCACAGCTCCATGCCGACCGCTTTCACGGTGTCGTACAGACGTGCGTCTTCGCCCGGGTGACCGGCCGCCGACATCCAGTTCGCCGACAGTTTGATGTCGGAGATCTTGCCGATACGCGAAGCCGCGATGTTGGTCAGGGTTTCACCGATGGCCATGCGGCCCGACGCCGGAGCGTCCAGCAGTGCCAGCGGAGTACGCTCGCCCATGGCCATGGCTTCACCGGTGTAGACGTCGAAGCTGGTGGCGGTGACGGCAACGTCGGCCACCGGAACCTGCCACGGGCCGACCATCTGGTCACGGGCCACGAGGCCGGTGATGGTGCGGTCGCCGATGGTGATCAGGAAGCTCTTGCTCGCCACGGCCGGGTGATGCAGGACGCGCTCGACGCAGTTGGCGATGTCGAGGGTCGACGGATCGAAATCGTCGCCCAGTTCGTTTTCACGAACCACCGAACGGTGCATGCGTGGAGCCTTGCCCAGCAGCACTTCCAGCGGCATGTCCACCGGGCTGTTGCCGAAGTGGCTGTCGGTCACGGTCAGTTGCGGTTCGGCGGTGGCCTCACCGACGACGGCAAACGGGCAACGCTCACGTTCGCAGATCGCCTTGAAGCGCTCGAAGTCAGCCGGGCCGACTGCCAGAACGTAACGTTCCTGGGATTCGTTGGACCAGATTTCGTGCGGGGCCATGCCCGGCTCGTCGTTTGGAATGTTGCGCAGTTCGAAACGGCCACCACGGTCGCCGTCGTTGACCAGTTCCGGGAAGGCGTTGGACAGGCCGCCCGCACCCACGTCGTGGATGAAGCTGATCGGGTTCTTGTCGCCCAGTTGCCAGCAACGGTCGATGACTTCCTGGCAGCGACGCTCCATCTCAGGGTTTTCACGCTGTACGGAAGCGAAGTCGAGGTCTGCCGAGCTGGTGCCGGTGGCCATGGAGGAAGCCGCGCCGCCGCCCAGGCCGATCAGCATCGCCGGGCCGCCGAGCACGATCAGCTTGGAGCCGACCAGAATCTCGCCTTTCTTGACGTGTTCTTCACGGATGTTGCCCATACCGCCAGCCAGCATAATCGGCTTGTGGTAGCCACGAACTTCATCACCGTGCGGGGTGGTGATCGATTGTTCGAAGGTACGGAAGTAGCCGGTCAGGGCCGGACGGCCGAATTCGTTGTTGAACGCAGCGCCGCCCAATGGGCCTTCGATCATGATGTCCAGCGCGGTAACGATGCGCTCAGGCTTGCCGTATGGCACTTCCCACGGCTGTTCAAAGCCCGGGATCTGCAGGTTCGACACGGTGAAACCGGTCAGGCCAGCCTTCGGCTTGGCGCCACGGCCGGTTGCACCTTCGTCGCGGATCTCGCCGCCGGAACCGGTGGATGCGCCCGGGAACGGGGCAATCGCGGTCGGGTGGTTGTGGGTTTCAACCTTCATCAGGATGTGCACCGGTTCCTGCACCGCGCCGTACTGGCGGGTCTCAGGGTCCGGGAAGAAACGACCGGCCACGGAGCCGACGATTACCGAAGCGTTGTCCTTATAAGCCGACAGAACGCCTTCGCTGTGCATCACGTAGGTGTTCTTGATCATGCCGAACAGGCTTTTTTCCTGGCTCTGGCCGTCGATGTCCCAACTGGCGTTGAAGATCTTGTGACGGCAGTGCTCGGAGTTCGCCTGGGCGAACATCATCAGTTCGATGTCGTGTGGGTTGCGCTTCAAGCCGACGAAGGCGTTGACCAGATAATCGATCTCGTCTTCGGCCAGGGCCAGGCCCAGTTCGGTGTTGGCTTTTTCCAGCGCGGCGCGGCCGCCACCCAACACGTCGATGGCGGTCAGGGGCTTCGGTTCGGCGTGGCTGAACAGACCGGCAGCCTGTTCCAGGTTGCCGAGGACGATCTGGGTCATGCGGTCGTGCAGGCCGTCGGCAATCAGCTGGGCTTCAGCGTCGCTGAACTGGCCGGCCACATAGAACGCGATACCGCGCTCAAGCCGCTGGATTTTCGCCAGGCCGCAGTTGCGAGCGATGTCGCTGGCCTTGCTCGACCACGGCGAGATGGTGCCGAAACGCGGCAACACCAGAAACAGACGACCGGTCGGCTCTTCTACTGGAACGCTAGGGCCGTACTTCAGAAGGCGCGCAAGCACCTGCTGTTCGTCGCCGGTCAGGACGCCGGTGACTTCGGCGAAGTGAGCGAATTCAGCATACAAGCCACTGACAGCCGGAACCTTCTGGCTCAGTTGCTCAAGGAGTTTGCTGTGGCGAAAGGCAGAAAGGGCAGGAGCGCCGCGCAGGATCAACATCTTCGGGACAGCCTCGGGAAGGGGTGTGCTTTGAGGCCGTGCATTCTAGCCTAAACCGCCCGCGACATCACCCGAAACGCTACGCACGGTTGCACTCGAGTGTCGATCTGTGTTTCTGCCTCGAAAGTCAGGTTAATCAGGCGTGACACAACTGCTTATTTTTACTGTAACAAAATGCACGAAAGGCCCATTCCCGTGGGGTTTCGGCCGGTTTTGTGATGTCTAGCAGACAACCCCCTCGCTGTCGAGATATGGCGCCCGTGGTCCTTTGCGTATACTGCGCAGATGTTTTCCCCAACGGCTTTGCGTCCGCGGTACGCCAAATGGCTGATCGCAACCGGACTCTTCCTGGTGCTCGGTGGCTGTGTTGATAAACCCAACACGCTCGAGCGCGTAAAGGAGGATGGTGTGCTGCGCGTGGTTACGCGAAACAGCCCCGCCACCTACTTTCAGGATCGTAACGGCGAAACCGGCTTCGAATACGAGCTGGTGAAGCGCTTTGCCGAGGATCTGGGCGTCGAACTCAAGATCGAGACCGCCGACAACCTCGACGACCTGTTCAATCAGGTCGGCAAGCCCAACGGCCCGGTGCTGGCGGCTGCCGGCCTGGTCGGCAGCGAAGAACGCAAAAAACAGGTGCGGTTTTCCCACTCCTATCTGGAAGTGACTCCTCAGGTCATCTATCGCAACGGCCAATCGCGGCCGACCGATGCGAAGGATCTGGTAGGCAAGAAGATCATGGTGCTCAAGGGCAGCACCCACGCCGAGCAACTGGCGCAGCTGAAACAGAAATTTCCCGGCATCGAATACGAAGAGTCTGACGCGGTTGAGGTCGTTGATCTCCTGCGCATGGTCGACGAAGGTCAGATCGATCTGACCCTGGTCGACTCCAACGAAGTCGCGATGAACCAGGTGTATTTCTCCAGCATCCGTGTCGCCTTTGACCTGGGTGATGCCAGCAACCAGAGCTGGGCCGTCGCGCTGGGCGATGACAACAGCCTGCTCAACGAAATCAACGACTACCTCGACAAGGTCAAGAAGAACGGCACGTTGCAGCGCCTCAAAGACCGCTACTACGGGCACGTCGACGTGCTCGGCTACATGGGTGCCACCACCTTCGCCCAGCACTTGCAGCAGCGTCTGCCCAAGTACGAGCAGCACTTCAAGGCGTATGCCAAAAAAGAGAAAGTCGACTGGCGCCTGCTCGCAGCGATCGGTTACCAGGAATCGTTATGGCAGCCCGCAGTCACGTCCAAGACCGGCGTGCGCGGCCTGATGATGCTGACCCAGAACACCGCGCAGGCCATGGGCGTGTCCAACCGCCTCGACCCCAAGCAAAGCATTATGGGCGGCGCCAAGTACCTGGCTTATATGAAAGAGCAGCTCGACGATTCGATCCAGGAACCTGATCGCACCTGGTTTGCCCTGGCCGCCTACAACGTCGGCAGCGGCCATCTGGATGACGCGCGCAAACTGACGGCCAAGGAAGGGTTGAACCCGGACAAATGGCTGGACGTGAAGAAGATCCTGCCGCGCCTGTCAGAAAAGAAGTGGTACAGCAAAACCCGTTACGGCTACGCCCGTGGCGGCGAACCGGTGCACTTTGTGGCGAACATCCGTCGCTACTACGACATCCTGACCTGGGTCACGCAGCCGCAGCTTGAAGGCGATCAGGTGGCCGAGGGCAAACTGCTGGTTCCGGGGATCGACAAGAGCAAACCGGCTCAAGAGGCTGCGCCGCTCTGACTCCATGGCGCCTTCAAGATCGCCTTCGCTGGCAAGCCAGCTCCTACAGGGTTAGCCCACCATTGCGGATCGACACAGATTTGTAGGAGCCGGCTTGCCAGCGATGGTAGCGCCCCGATGTCAGCCTTTGAGCGCCGCCGCCAGAATCAGCGCCTTCATCTCCGACACCGCCGACTTGAAGCCCACGAACAACGCATGGGCCACCAGCGCATGACCGATGTTCAGCTCGTTGATACCCTTGATCGCCGCCACGGCTTCAACGTTGTGATAGTGCAGGCCATGGCCGGCATTGACGATCAGGCCCTGGGCCAGACCAAACGCCACGCCATCGGCCACACGCTTGAGCTCTTCGGCCACGTCGGTTGGCGTTTCGGCATCGGCATAACGGCCAGTGTGCAGTTCGATGGCTGGAGCACCGACACGGCGCGAGGCTTCGATCTGGCGCTCATCGGCATCGATGAACAACGACACTTCAGAGCCGATCCTCGACAGGCGTTCAACCGCCGCTTTGATGCGCGCTTCCTGCCCCGCGACATCCAGGCCACCTTCGGTGGTCAGCTCCTGACGGGTTTCCGGCACCAGACAGATGTGTGCCGGGCGGATGCGCTCGGCGAACTGCATCATTTCTTCGGTGACGCCCATTTCGAAGTTCATGCGGGTTTGCAGAACATCCTTGAGCACCAGAACATCGCGTTCCTGAATGTGGCGACGGTCTTCACGCAAGTGCACGGTAATGCCGTCGGCGCCTGCCTCTTCCGCGTCCAGCGCCGCCTTGACCGGATCCGGGTAACGAGTACCCCGGGCCTGACGCAGGGTGGCAACGTGGTCGATGTTCACGCCAAGAAGAATGCGGGTGCTGGTGGTCACGGAAAACACTCCAGAAGAAGAGAAAGTTCGGTGCACAGCATACGGTGTGATCAGGGCTTGCGAAACAGCTCGCGACTGACAAGTGGACGTCCGCCCAAATGAACGGCCAACGCCTGGCGCATCAAGCGCTTGGCGGCAGACAGAGCACCAGGGGCGGACCAATCGGCTTCGGCCATGGCCAGCAGTTCGGCGCCATTGAACAGACCGGGTTGCAGCAGATACACCCGCTCCAGCCCCGCATCCACTTGCAAGCGGTAGAGGCCGTCCGGCGCGATGGGGGCGTCATGGATATCGAGAATCAACGAAAAACCGTAACCGAGATCATCGAGCAAGCGCCACTCGAAGGAGCGCAGCAACGGCTCCAGCGGTCGACCTTCGGCCAGCGCCAGCAGGGTCGCGGCGTAGTGATCAAACACCGAGGGAAGCGGGTCTTCGGCGGGCAGCAGGCGAATCAGCAGTTCATTGAGGTAAAGCCCGCTGAACAATGCTTCGCCGTTGAGCCAGGTGGAAACGCCGGCACTTTCCATGCGCCCGACATTCTTCAGCTCTCCCCTGCCCCGAAACTCGACTTCCAGCGGCACGAACGGCCGCGCCAGTGTCCCGGCCTTGCCCCGAGCACTGCGCAACACCGCCCGCAGCCGCCCTTGCGGCGTGAGGAAGTCCACCAACGCACTGTTTTCGCGGTAGGCGCGGGAGTGCAGGACGTAGGCGGGTTGGGCGATGGGCGGAGTTGAGGACATCAAGTCTCACATACTGTAGGAGCGAGCTTGCTCGCGATGGTGGATAACGATAACGCGGGCTTTCTGAATGAACGCGGCGCTCTCAAGTCCATCGCGAGCAAGCTCGCTCCTACAGGGGGGCTTTCGGAGTATTACAGGTCGCCGTAACCCAGCGAACGCAATGCGCGCTCGTCATCGGACCAGCCGCCCTTAACCTTGACCCACAGGTTGAGCATGATCTTGGAGTCAAACAGCAGCTCCATGTCCTTGCGCGCCTCGGTGCCGATGCGCTTGATGCGCTCGCCCTTGTCGCCAATGATGATCTTCTTCTGGCCATCACGCTCGACAAGAATCAAGGCATGGATGTGCAGGGTCTTGCCCTGCTGCTTGAACTCTTCGATTTCGACGGTGATCTGGTAAGGCAGCTCGGCGCCCATCTGGCGCATGATTTTCTCGCGCACCAGTTCGGCGGCGAGGAAACGGCTGCTGCGGTCAGTGATCTGGTCTTCCGGGAAGAAGTGATCGTTTTCCGGCAGGTAACCGGCGATCACGCGCTCCAGCGCTTCGAGGTTGTGCCCGTGCTGCGCGGAAATCGGGATGATCTGCGCGTTCGGCAGCTGCTCCTGCAACCAGCTCAGGTGCGGCATCAGCTCGGCCTTGTCTTCGATGCGGTCGGTCTTGTTCAGCGCGACGATCAGCGGGCCGGTCACGTACTGCACGCGCTCCAGAACCATCTGGTCTTCTTCGGTCCACTTGGTGCGGTCCACCACAAAGATCACCACGTCGACGTCTTTCAACGCCGCCGAAGCGGTCTTGTTCATGTAGCGGTTCAGGGCCTTTTCGCCACCCTTGTGCATGCCGGGGGTGTCGACGTAGATCGCCTGCACATCACCTTCGGTCTTGATACCGAGCATGTTGTGACGGGTGGTTTGCGGCTTGCGCGAGGTGATCGCCAGCTTCTGACCCAGGATGTGGTTCAGCAGCGTGGACTTGCCCACGTTGGGACGGCCGACGATGGCAACATAGCCACAGCGAGTTGCGTTTGAATCAGTCATTGCCATTCTCCACACCCAGGGCAATCAGTGCTGCGGCGGCCGCTACCTGTTCGGCAATACGACGACTCACACCCTGACCTCGGCTTTTTTCATTCAGTAAGATGATTTCGCATTCGACGAAGAACGTCCGGCAATGCGGTTCACCCTGGATATCCACCACTTCGTAACGCGGCAGTTCGCAACCACGGGACTGCAGGAATTCCTGCAGGCGGGTCTTTGGATCTTTGTTGGTGTCGACCAGCGTCAGGCCTTCGAACTCGCCGGCCAGCCAGGCAAGCACACGCTCGCGGGCCATTTCCATGCCGGCATCAAGGTAGATCGCACCGATCAGCGCTTCGAGGGCATCGGCCAGAATCGACTCGCGACGGAAACCGCCGCTTTTCAACTCGCCAGAGCCCAGGCGCAGGTAATCGCCAAGGTCGAAACCACGGGCCAGTACGGCCAGGGTCTCACCTTTCACCAGGCGTGCGCGCAAACGCGACAACTGGCCTTCGCGGGCCAGCGGGAAGCGATCGAACAGCGCCTCGCCAGCAACGAAGTTGAGGATGGCATCACCGAGGAATTCCAGGCGTTCATTGTTACGCCCGGCAAAACTGCGGTGAGTCAGGGCCAGGACCATCAGCTCCTGATCCTTGAAGGTGTAGCCGAGCTGACGCTCGAGACGGCTTAAGGAGACGCTCACGGTTTACCCACGCTGAGTTCGTGGTTGGATTCCACCGCCACCGCCGGGATTCGGCGCAGGCCTGGGACAATTAACGCTGTGTTCAAAAATAACGTCCTGAATATCATTGGCTTCATGCTCCCGGGCACCGATTGTGTCGGTTCCAGAAATGCATTCGGCGCTGTGTTCAACAGCGCCGTGTTTGATTACTTGATCAGGCCAACCCGCGAGAAATTCGGCAGGTGACTGAGTTTGGGTTCCGGCCAGCTCATCCAGACCGCGAAGGCCTTGCCGACGATATTCTTGTCGGGAACCATGCCCAGCAGATCCTTGGGAATGCTCGGATCATCCCAGTAGCGACTGTCGTTCGAGTTATCGCGGTTGTCGCCCATCATGAAGTAGTGCCCGGCAGGCACAGTCCACGAACGGTCAGGCGTGGCGCGGTAGCGGCTCATTTCCTTGCGGATCAGGTGCTCGGCGACACCGAGCTTTTCCTTGTAGAGTTCCGCGCTGCCCAGCGTGCCCGGCTCGGAGCCGAGCAGTTGTTCGGCAACCGATTCACCGTTGACGAACAATCGCTTGTCGGCGGTGTAGCGAATCTTGTCACCCGGCAGGCCCACCACACGCTTGATGTAGTTGACGTTCGGATCGCTTGGATAGCGGAACACCATCACATCACCGCGCTGCGGATCACCGACGTCGATGACTTTCTTGTCGATCACCGGCAGGCGAATCCCGTAGGAAAACTTGCTCACCAGGATGAAGTCGCCGACATCCAGGGTCGGCTTCATCGAACCGGACGGAATCTGGAACGGTTCCACCAGGAACGAACGCAGCACCAGCACGATGAACAACACCGGGAAGAACGACTTGCCGTATTCAACCAGCAGCGGTTCTTTGTTCAGTTTCTCGACCACGACCATGTCCGGCTGGCTGACGCTGCCCTGATAGGAGGTGATGGCGGCACGCCGACGCGGCGCCAGGATCAACAGATCAAGCAACGCCAACAGGCCGCAGACAAACACGGCGATGACCAGCAACAGCGGGAAATTTAGTGACATAGGACCTAACTATCCAACCTGAGCACGGCAAGGAAGGCTTCTTGTGGAATTTCCACGTTACCGACCTGCTTCATGCGTTTTTTACCGGCCTTTTGCTTTTCCAGCAGTTTCTTCTTACGGCTGACGTCACCACCGTAGCATTTGGCCAATACGTTCTTTCTGAGCGCCTTGACGGTTGTACGCGCCACAATCTGCCCGCCAATGGCGGCCTGGATTGCCACGTCGAACATCTGCCGCGGAATCAGTTCTTTCATCTTCTCGGTCAGTTGGCGACCTTTGTAGTGCGAGTTGTCACGGTGCACGATCAGCGCCAGGGCATCGACCTTGTCACCGTTGATCAGCACGTCCAGTTTCACCAGACTAGCCGATTGATAACGATCGAAATGGTAGTCCAGCGAAGCATAGCCGCGGCTGGTGGATTTCAGACGATCGAAGAAGTCCAGGACCACTTCGTTCATCGGCAGGTCGTAGGTCACTTGTACCTGAGTGCCGAGGAACAGCATGTCGACCTGTACACCACGTTTTTCGATGCACAGGGTAATGACGTTACCCAGGTGCTCTTGCGGCACAAGAATGTTGGCGCGCACGATCGGCTCGCGCATGTCTTCGATGGAAGACAGGTCCGGCAGCTTGGACGGGTTATCGACGTAGATCGTCTCGCCGGTCTTGAGCAGCAGCTCGAAGATTACCGTCGGCGCCGTGGTGATCAGGTCCAGGTTGTACTCGCGCTCCAGGCGCTCCTGGATGATTTCCATGTGCAGCATGCCGAGGAAACCGCAACGGAAGCCGAAGCCCAGTGCGTCGGAGCTTTCCGGCGTGTATTGCAGCGACGAGTCGTTCAGGGTGAGCTTTTGCAGCGCTTCACGGAAGTCTTCGAAGTCGTCGGAGCTGACCGGGAACAGACCGGCATACACCTGCGGCTGAATGCGTTTGAAGCCTGGCAGCACGTCCACGTCTGGCGTGGTGTTCAAGGTCAGGGTGTCGCCCACTGGCGCACCGTGAATGTCCTTGATGCTGGCGATGATGAAGCCCACTTCACCGGCCTTGAGGTCAGCGGTAGGGGTGTGCTTCGGGTTGAATACACCGACGCTGTCCACCAGGTGGATCTTGCCGGTGGACTTGACCAGGATCTTGTCGCCCTTCTTCACGCGGCCATGGCGAACGCGCACCAGGGACACAACGCCCAGGTAGTTGTCGAACCAGGAGTCGATGATCAACGCTTGCAGCGGATCTTCGTAGTTGCCGGTCGGTGCTGGAATGGTGGCGACCAGACGCTCGAGCACTTCGTCGACGCCCAGACCGGTCTTGGCAGAGCACGTGACCGCGTCAGTGGCATCGATGCCGATGATTTTTTCGATTTCTTCTTTGACGCGGTCCGGATCGGCCTGTGGCAGGTCGATCTTGTTCAGCACCGGCATCACTTCCAGGCCCTGCTCGATGGCCGTGTAGCAGTTGGCAACCGACTGTGCTTCAACGCCTTGACCGGCGTCGACCACCAGCAGCGCGCCCTCACAGGCAGCCAGCGAACGGCTCACCTCATAGGTGAAGTCAACGTGGCCGGGGGTATCAATGAAGTTCAACTGGTAGTTGATGCCGTCTTTGGCCTTGTAATACAGAGTAACGCTGTGAGCCTTGATGGTGATCCCGCGCTCGCGCTCGAGGTCCATGGAGTCCAGAACCTGGGCTTCCATTTCGCGCTCGGCGAGGCCGCCACACATCTGGATGAAGCGATCGGCCAGCGTCGACTTGCCATGGTCAATGTGGGCGATGATGGAGAAATTGCGGATATGACTCAAATCACTCACGGATCAACACTCAAAAAGGCTGCAGGCATAGCCCGCCGAAAAATAGCCGGGAATTGTACCTGATCCACGGCGCAAGCGTCACGTTCGCAGGTCAGACGGCACGTACAAAAACGCCCCGGCCTTGCGACCGGGGCGTTTCTTTGTCATCAAACGCGGGGTTTTACCCTGCCATCATCCGGCGCGCCGTAGTAACCAGAGCCCCGCCAGGGCACAGACACCGGCCGGCAGCAGTACGGAAAACAGCGGCGGGAACCCGAATACCAGGCTCGAAGGCCCCAACAGATCCTGGACGATGCGGAAGGTGAAGCCCACCAGCACGCCGGTGAAGACCCGCTGACCGAGAGTCACCGAGCGCAAGGGTCCGAAAATGAAGGAAATCGCCATCAGCACGAGCGCGGCGGTGACCAACGGCTGCAACACCTTGACCCAAAATGCCAGCCAGTAACGACCATTGTTCAGCCCCTGATCCGCCAGATAGTGGATGTAACTCCACAGACCACTGATCGACAGCGAATCCGGCGTCATGACCACGGTATTGAGCAATTGCGGGCTCAACGCCACATCCCAACGCTCGACCGGGGTAGACACCACCTCGGTGTTCTTTTCATGGAACAGCGTGGTGCTGACGTCCGACAGCTGCCAGTGATCCGTGTCGAACTCCGCACGCCTGGCGAAGCTCGCCGACAACATGTGCCGCTCGTTATCGAAGCGATAACGGGTCACGCCGTACAGAACACCGTTGGGTTGGACCGAGTTGACATGGATGAACTCGTCACCCTGACGGTGCCACAAGCCGTGTTTGGCGCTTTGTGAGTCGCCACTGCCCTGAGCCAGCGAGCGGTTGGCCTGGGCAATGGATTCAGAGGCCGGGGCGACATACTCGCCGACCAGCACACCCGCCAGCATCAGCACCAGCATCGGCTTCATCACCGCCCAGACGATTCGGCCAATCGACACGCCAGCGGCGCGCATGATGGTCAATTCGCTGTTGCTGGCCAGGCTGCCAAGGCCGATCAGGCAACCGATCAGAGCCGCCATCGGCAGCATGTCGTACAGACGACGTGGTGCGGTCAGCAACACATAGCTCAGCACATCGAGCAGCGTATAGGTGTCGCTGACGTCACTCATTTCATCAATGAACGCAAACAGCGTGGCCAGGCCCAGGATGATCCCGAGCACTGCGAGAATCGCCATGAACACACTGATACCGATGTAGCGATCCAGCTTAACCACGGGCCACCTCCAGCTTGCTGCGGCGACTCGCCATCTTCAAGCGCAAGGGCTCCCAGTAAAGCAGGCCCAGGCCAATGACCAGGAAGATCCCGTGAACCCACCATAAACCCAGCGCTGGTGGAATCTTGCCTTTTTCGAGGGCGCCGCGGGCGGCAATCAGGATGGACAGGTAAGCCATGTAAAGAAGGATCGCCGGCAGCAGCTTGAGGAATCGGCCCTGGCGCGGATTGACCCGCGACAGCGGCACCGCCATCAAGGTCACGATGAACACCAGCAATGGCAGGGACAAACGCCATTGCAGCTCGGTGCGCGAACGAATGTCATCGCTGCCCAGCAAGGTGGCCGTGGTCATGGCATCGCGGTCGGTGACTTCGTCGCTGACATCAGGCTTGGGCAGCAACACACCGTACTCGTCGTACTTGATCGCCCGGTAGTCGGCCTGCCCCGGATTACCGTCATAGCGATAGCCGTTATCGAGGATCAGGTAGCGGTTGCCGTCGGGGCGGATCTCTTGACGACCCTTTTCAGCCACCAATACGGAGATCCCGCGGTCCTTTTTGTCTGAATTGAGGTTTTTCTGGGAAATGAACACTCCGCCCAGATTGACGCGATTATCCGACAGCTGTTCGGTATACGTCACCCGGGTACCGTCGCGCAGGGCCTGGAAACGGCCGGGTTCCAGGGTATCGAACTCGGTCAGTGCATCCTGCTTGTTCAGCAGCAATTGAAATTGATTGGCGCCCTGTGGGGCCAGGCTCAGGCTCAACCAGGCAACGATCAACGCCACCAGTGTCGCCGGGAAAAGGGTCATGCAAAACAGGCGCTGCTGGCTCATGCCAGTGGCCGACAGGACGGTCATTTCGCTCTCAAGATAAAGGCGACCGTAGGAGAGCAGGATCCCCAGAAACAGCCCCAGCGGCAAAATCAGCTGGAGAAAGCCCGGCATGCGAAAACCCATGATCAGGAACAACGAGCCCGGATCGAGTTGACCCGCAGCTGCCTGGGCAAGGTATTTGATGAAGCGGCCGCTCATGATGATGACCAGCAGCACGGCGCTGACGGCGCTCAAGGTCAAGAGGACTTCGCGGGACAGATAACGGAAGACAATCAAACCAGACACTCCAGGGTTGTCAGGCTAAGGCGGCCAAACAAGCAAACGTATCAGACAGCCCGCAAGGCAGGAGCCGCCGAAAAAGATGGCGCATTATCCTGTGATTGGGTGCGCCTGTCACTGCGCAATGCATTGAAGCACCTTGTAGTAGCGAGCTTGCTCGCGATGCTCGTCAACGATAACGCGACAACCCAGAAACCCCACAGCGGTCCGGGGCTCCTCGCGAGCAAGCTCGCTCCTGCTGTGGCCTGCAAACCATGAAGATCGCACAACCGAGGGTTGTCAGGCGCCGGTAGCGAGGTTCAAACTGCGGCCTTTGTCGCCGATCGACCTGGCGTCTTTCTCTTTATAGGCAAGTGGGCGCACATACGGTGTCGGGCACTTGCGAGATCACCATCAATTCAGGGAACCGGACATGGAACTGGTTGTAAAAAGCGTAAACCCGGAAACGTTGAAGACCGCCACGCTGGTGGTTGCCGTCAGCGAAGGCCGCAAGCTCGGCGCCGTGGCCAAACAACTCGATGAATTGAGCGGTGGCGCGATCAGCACCGTACTCAAGCGCGGCGATCTGGCCGGTAAAGTTGGCCAGAGCCTGATGCTGCACAGCCTGCCGAACCTCAAGGCCGACCGCGTGCTGCTGGTGGGCGTGGGCAAGGACGACGAACTGGGTGATCGCCCGTTCCGTAAAATCATCGCCGGCATCCTCAACACCCTCAAAGGCCTGGGCGGCAGCGACGCGGTACTGGCGCTCGACGAAGTCGTGGTCAAAGGTCGCGACAGCTACGGCAAGACCCGCCTGCTGGCTGAAACCCTGGTAGATGGCGAATACACGTTCGATCAGTTCAAAAGCCAGAAAGTCGAACCTCTCGCGCTGAAGAAAATCACCCTGCTGACCATCAAGGCCGCTCAGGCTGAAGTGCAGCGCGCCGTGACTCACGCTACCGCGATCGCTAACGGCATGGCCTTCACCCGCAACCTGGGCAACCTGCCGCCTAACATCTGCCACCCGACCTTCCTCGGCGAGCAGGCGAAAGACCTGGGCAAAGAGTTCAAGGATCTGAAAGTCGAAGTCCTCGACGAGAAGAAGATCAAGGCTCTGGGCATGGGCTCGTTCTACGCGGTCGGCCAGGGCAGCGCTCAACCGCCGCGCCTGATCGTCATGCAGTACAACGGCGGCAAGAAATCCGAGAAGCCGTACGCACTGGTCGGCAAAGGCATCACCTTCGACACCGGCGGCATCAGCCTGAAGCCGGGCGCCGGCATGGATGAAATGAAGTACGACATGGGCGGCGCGGCCAGCGTGTTCGGTACCCTGCGTGCCGTGCTTGAGCTGAATCTGCCGATCAACCTGGTGTGCATTTTGGCCTGTGCCGAAAACATGCCGAGCGGCAACGCTGCACGCCCGGGTGACATCGTCACCACCATGAGCGGCCAGACCGTGGAAATCCTCAACACCGACGCCGAAGGCCGCCTGGTGCTGTGCGACGCCCTGACCTACGCCGAGCGCTTCAAGCCGCAAGCGGTGATCGACATCGCCACCCTGACCGGCGCCTGCATCGTTGCACTGGGCTCGCACACCTCGGGCTTGCTGGGCAACAACGACGAACTGATCGGCCAACTGCTGAGCGCCGGCAAAGCTGCTGACGACCGTGCCTGGCAACTGCCGCTGTTCGATGAGTACCAGGAGCAACTGGACAGCCCGTTCGCCGACATCGCCAACATCGGCGGCCCGAAAGCCGGCACCATCACCGCTGCCTGCTTCCTGTCGCGCTTCACCAAGAACCTGAACTGGGCGCATCTGGACATCGCCGGTACCGCATGGATCAGCGGAGGCAAGGACAAGGGCGCCACTGGCCGTCCGGTTCCCCTGCTGACCCAGTACCTGCTGGACCGCGCCAAAGCCTGAAACCAATGATCCAGGGGGCGTTGCTTTCGGGCAACGCCGCCCCGGCTCAGGAACCGCAATGACCAAAGTCGACTTCTATATCCTGCCCAGCGCCGACCCTTCGGCACGCCTGGATTTCGCCTGCAAGCTCACCGAAAAAGCCTGGCGCATGGGCCACCGCGTTTACCTGCATTGCAGCGATGCGACCCAGCGCGATGACCTCGATGCACGCCTGTGGACCTTCAAGGGCGAAAGCTTCGTGCCCCACGGTCCCGCCGAAAATGAACCGGACGGCTTGATCGTGCTGGGTTTTGGCGATGACTGCGGTCAGCATCAAGACTTGCTGGTCAACCTCGACCTGAAAGTCCCGGCCTTCGCCCCGCGTTTCGCCCGCGTGGCGGAAGTGGTGGTGGAAGACCCGACAATTCGCCAGGCCGCGCGGGAGAGTTTTCGTTTCTACCGCGAACAAGGCTATCCTCTGCAAGATCACCGTTTACAGCGACTCTGAGCATTCCGATGGACACTCCAAAACCGCTGCAACCGTCTCACCTGCTGGACGACCTTGAGTCGATCCGCCAGTTGCTCGGCGACGAAAACCTGCAACCACCACTGCTGACCGAAACGGTCGAGGACGACGACCAGGAACAGATTCCCATGTTGTTCGACGCCGTCAGCGAACCCGCACCGAGCGTCGCACCGCCAGCCCCGGCACCCGTTGCCGAACCGGCACCTGCGCCAGCGGCCAGCAAGAACCCGGACGATTTGCTGCACCTGGACAGCGAACTGCGCGCCGCCGCAGAGCTGATCATGCAAGACGTGATCGACGACTTCGCCCCGCACATCGAAACCGAAATCAAACGACGCCTCAGTGCGCGACTGGAACGGCTGTTGAGTCAGTACAACGACTGACGCCCTGACCCGTCGATCGAACCGCTCTCTTGCGAACCGCAAACTCTGTAGGAGCCCGGCTTGCCGGCGATGAAGCCCTTGAGGACGCTATCGCCGGCAAGCCGGACTTCTACAGAGCGGCGCGAGACATCGCCGTTATCTGTTCAGGTGCTCAAGTAGCGCCCAATCAAGGCAATCCCGCTGGCCAGCACCAACCATGTCACCAAGCGCACGAACGCCTCGCGCGACAGCTTCATGGTCAGCCGTCGGCCGATCCACAGTCCCAGCGCCATGGCCGGCAGCAGGCACACCGCCAGCGCCAGCAACGGCAAATCGGCATACACACCCGCGATAACGAACAGGCTCAATCGCACCACCGTACTGCAGCTGATCAATGCACTCTGGGTCGCTCGCGCCGCCTCCTTGGACAAACGACTGTTCAGATAGATCGCATACAAAAACCCACCACTGCCGAACAACGCGCCAAACATCCCGCCCACGGTACCCATCGGCAGTGCCCATGCTGCGGACAATTGCGTCGGCCGGCTTTTCACCCACAGGCTGTATATCGCATAGGCGCTGATAAACAGCCCCATCAACAACAGCAACAGATCCGACTTGAGGTTCAGCAGAAAAACCACCCCCACGGTGCAGCCCACCGCCATACACGGCAGCAACCGCAGCAACTCCGGCCTGGCCACATCACGCCGCGAAGGCAGCAGATTGCCGAAAGCCGCGACGAAATCCAGCAACACCAGCAGCGGTACGATCTTCGACAGCGGCATAAACAGAATCAGAATCGGCCCCGCCACCAACGCGGTGCCGAAACCGGCGATGCCAAACACGATGTAAGCCAGGGCGATGCCCCCACCAATCACCAGCCAGTCCATGGCGCCAAACGGCCATTGCCCCAGCAACGTCAATACGCTCATTGCAGCGTTCCTCTATTTAAGTTCGCTGACTTTAGCCATTGCCGAGGGTTGCGACTAATATCGTCAAAGCCACCCACCAATCTCAAAAAGGCATGCCTTGTGCTTTCAATCCGGCAACTGCGTTACTTCGTAGAAATCGCTGAGTGCGGCAGTTTTGGGGCCGCAGCCGAGCGCCTGTTCATCGCCCAGTCGGCGCTGAGTCGACAAATCAAGGACATGGAAGCGCACCTGCAAACCCCGCTCTTTGAACGTACTGCACGCAGGCCCCAGCTCACACCTGCGGGGGAAGCTTTTTTACCCCGAGCCAAAAATCTGTTGAGCGAACTGATCAAGGCCAGCGAAATGGCCACCAAGATCGGTAGTGGCCAAACCGGTACCTTACGCCTGAGTCATTCCAGCACGGTGCCCATGAGCGGCCGACTGCTACGCAGTGTCAGCGATTATCTTGAACATCATCCCGGTGTATCCATGGACATCGCCCAGTTGTCTTCCGAAGCGCAGCTGCAAGAATTGGCAGATGGTCGACTGGATGTCGGTCTATTGCGTTTGCCATTGCTCCGCCAGTGCGAAGGGATACAGATAGAGGTGCTTTACGATGAACCTTTGCTGGTGGCAGTTCCGCCCGATCACTGGTTGGCCGGGGACATACCCGGGCAGCCAATCAACCTGGGACAGTTACGTGAAGAAGCGTTTATTTCCATCCCTCACCCCCAACGAGGAGGGCTTAGCTACCTGTCTGCGCAGTTGTGCATGCGCCAGGGTTTCTTTCCCAAAGCAGCTCGGGTGATGTCGCGTAAAACCACGCAACTGCAATTAATCCAGGCGGGATTTGGTATCGCCCTTTTGCCGGAATCGATGCAGGACATTGCGCCACCCGACGTCCATTTTCTGCCATTGGCAGACCCCGACAGCCATAGCAGCGTCGCCTTGGCATACCGCAAACACCCAACGACGCTGGTTCAACAGTTCATCGATCATTTGGTGATATAGGGATCGTGCATTCACTTGGAAAATGCCTTTAAACTGCGCCCCATGATTAAAGATCCCTTTGCAAGACTCGGCCTGGACCGCGAAGTCCTGACCGTCAGCCAGCTCAACGGCCGTGCGCGGGTGTTGCTCGAAGACGTATTCAGCAACATCTGGGTCGAAGGCGAAATCTCCAACCTCGCCCGCCCGGCGTCCGGCCACGTGTATTTCACCCTCAAGGACAGCGGCGCCCAGGTGCGTTGCGCACTGTTTCGGCAAAACGCCGCGCGCGTGCGTCAGGCCTTGAAGGATGGCCTGGCGGTCAAGGTCCGAGGCAAAGTCTCGCTGTTCGAGGGACGCGGCGATTATCAGCTGATCCTCGACACCGTAGAGCCGGCCGGCGATGGCGCCTTGCGCCTGGCCTTCGATGCGCTCAAGGAAAAACTCAGTGCCGAAGGCCTGTTCAGCGCCGAACGCAAGGTGCCGCTGCCGGCGCACCCACAACGCATCGGCATCATCAGTTCGCCTACCGGCGCTGTGATCCGCGACATCATCAGCGTGTTTCGTCGCCGTGCGCCGCAAATACAGCTAACGCTGATCCCCACCGCCGTGCAGGGCCGCGAAGCCACCGCGCAGATTGTCCGCGCCTTGAAACTGGCGGATGCCCGCGGCTTCGATGCGTTGATCCTGGCCCGTGGCGGTGGTTCGCTGGAAGACCTCTGGTGCTTCAACGAAGAAGCGGTTGCCCGCGCCGTTGACGCCTGCGTAACACCGATCGTCAGCGCCGTCGGCCATGAAACCGACGTATCGATCAGTGACTTCGTCGCCGACGTTCGCGCCCCGACACCCTCCGCGGCCGCCGAACTGCTGGCACCGGATTCCAGCGACCTGGTACGCCGGGTCGAAAGCCTGCACCGCCGATTGGTGATGCGCATGCGCGACCGTTTGATGCGCGACCGGCTGCGACTGGAAGGCATCTCTCGACGTCTGCGCCATCCCGGCGAACGTTTGCGCCAGCAAGCGCAACGCCTGGATGACCTGGACATGCGCATGCGCCGCGCGTTCGAGCGCAGCCTCAACACGCGTCGTGAACGTTTGATCCGTCTGGAGACTCGTCTGGCCGGGCAACATCCGGGACGTCAACTGGCGATGCTGCGCCAGCGCCTCGACAGCCTGGCCGAACGCCTCCCCCGCGCCATCCGCGAAGGGCTGAAGAGTCGTCGCCTGCAACTGCACAGCCAGATGCAGACGTTGCATGTGGTCAGCCCGCTGGCGACTCTCGGCCGTGGCTACAGCATTTTGCTGGACGAGCGCGGCAAGGCGATCCGCAGCGCCGGGCAAACCCGCACCGGCCAGCGCCTGACCGCCAAACTGGGTGAAGGCGAACTGCAGGTCCGGGTCGAAGACAATCACCTGACGCCTGTCACCCTTTCTTTACTGGACTGATCCATGCCGCGCTTTTTAGCTCCACTGCTGTTGCTGTGCCTGACCTTCAACGCCCACGCCGACAGCTACATCACCCGCCTGCTGAACAAACCCGTGCCGGGCGGCGTGGCCGTGGTCGACCTGGGCACTTCCGCCCAGGCGCCGAAAGCCAGCTATCAGGGCAAACCGCTGCTGGTGGTCAAGGAACAGAACAACTGGCTGGCCATTGTCGGCGTGCCGCTGACGGTCAAACCGGGCGCACAGTCCATCAGCAGCGGCGGTCGCAATCTGGGTTTCACTGTTGGCAACAAAAAATACCCGGAACAGCGCATCACGCTGAAGAACACGCAACAGGTCAATCCGGACCCGGAGAACCTCAAGCGCATCGAGCGTGAACTGGCTGAGCAGATCACCGCCTACCGCACATTCAGCCCGAACACGCCGAGCAACCTGCTGCTGGACAAACCCGTCGCCGGCCCGCTGTCGAGCAAGTTCGGCGTGCGCCGTTTCTTCAACGGTGAAGAGCGCAATCCTCATTCAGGCCTGGACTTTGCCGTGCCGGCCGGCACACCGATCAAAACCCCGGCTGCCGGTAAGGTGATCCTGATCGGCAATTACTTCTTCAACGGCAACACAGTGTTCGTCGACCACGGCCAGGGCTTCATCAGCATGTTCTGCCATATGTCGAAGATCGATGTGAAGGTCGGCCAGCAACTGGCTCGCGGCGGCGTGGTCGGCAAGGTCGGGGCGACGGGTCGTGCGACCGGCCCGCATATGCATTGGAATGTCAGCCTGAATGATGCACGGGTGGATCCGGCGATTTTTATTGGGGCGTTTCAGCCTTAAGCAAGATCAAAAGATCGCAGGCTGCGATCTTTTCGAGCCCTACTCAGCGTCCAGATCCTCAATCCCATGAACCTCCCGGTCCGCCAGGCAGTGCCTGACCCATTCCTGGGTCTCCTGCGAGAAACCGCTCAACTCCTGCGTCGTAATCAACTCCCGCGCACATAGCCCAAGCAGATGCGAGCGGGCTTCATGGCTTGAAAACCGAAAGACGCCAAACGCCCAATACAACTCTTTCTGCCCGGCCTTCAGCAGCTCTTCGCTCGCGTCGATCCGCTCGTAGGGTGGGATGCTCTTGTCCAGCACGATCTTTTCGACGTCGGTCATGATGCGGGTGCACATTCGCTCATGGGCGACCGGGCGCAATTCGCAATATCGTTTCCAATCGGACTCGTTCATCACCGACTCCTGCTTGCCAACTGAGGCTTTAAGAATAGCCTCGCTACCCGGTCATGGTGCTTGAGGTTTCGATTGCGCATCGCTTAAACCTTTCGCAAACAAGACAAATATTTATGCAAAAAAAAGCAATAAAATCTCGGAAAACACCCGTTCACGAGTATTCCTCTCAATTTTTTTCGACTGCTTGCCATCCTTCCCCCCCAAGGTTAGGGTTGAAGGCATGAAAACCTCTCACACCCTCATTCAGCTTCGCCAGCACCGCAGCCTGTGCCTCGTCAGTGCACGACTGCCGGGCTGAATCGTGGTGCCTCGTCCCAAGCGTTAGTCCAAGAACTTTTGATCCACCGGCAGGCCGCCTTTTTTCGGCCCACACAATAAGGATTTCCCGATGAGCATGCTCAAAGACCCGTCTTCGAAATACCGCGCATTCCCGACCATCGACATTCCGGACCGCACCTGGCCGTCGAAAACCATCACCGCCGCGCCGATCTGGTGCAGTTCCGACCTGCGTGACGGTAACCAGTCGCTGATCGAGCCGATGGACGCTGTCAAGAAGCTGCGCTTCTGGAAAACCCTCGTGCAGGTTGGCGTGAAGGAAATCGAAGCATCGTTCCCGGCCGCTTCGCAAACCGACTTCGACTTCGTCCGTACCCTGATCGAAGACAACCATATCCCGGAAGACACCACCATTCAGGTGCTGACCCAGGGCCGTGAAGACTTGATCGAGCGCACCTTCGAATCCCTGCGCGGCGCGAAGAAAGCCATCGTTCACCTGTACAACGCGACCTCCCCTTCCTTCCGCCGCATTGTCTTCAACCAGGACAAGGACGGGATCAAGGCCATCGCCGTGAACGCCGCCAAGCTGTTCGTCAAATACGCCGCCATGCAACCGGACACCGAGTGGACCTTCGAGTACTCGCCGGAAACCTTCAGCGCCACTGAGCTGGAGTTCGCCAAGGAAGTCTGCGACGCCGTGATCGAGGTCTGGAACCCGACGCCTGAGCACAAGATGATCCTCAACCTGCCGGCCACGGTGGAATGCGCGACCCCGAACATCTATGCCGACCAGATCGAATGGTTCGGCCGTCACATCAACCGTCGTGACAGCGTGATCATCAGCCTGCACACCCACAACGACCGTGGCACTGGTGTTGCCGCCACCGAGTTGGGCCTGATGGCCGGCGCCGACCGTGTCGAAGGCTGCCTGTTCGGCAACGGCGAGCGCACCGGTAACGTCGACCTCGTGACCGTGGCCCTGAACCTTTACACCCAGGGCGTTCACCCTGAGCTCGACTTCTCGGACATCGACGGCGTGCGCAAAGTCGTCGAAGAGTGCAACCAGATCCAGGTGCACCCGCGTCATCCGTACGTTGGCGACCTGGTTCACACCGCGTTCTCCGGCTCGCACCAGGACGCAATCCGCAAAGGCTTCGCCCAGCAGAAACCCGATGCAATGTGGGAAGTGCCTTACCTGCCAATCGACCCGGCCGACATCGGTCGCAGCTACGAGGCGGTGATTCGCGTCAACAGCCAATCGGGCAAAGGCGGCATCGCCTACCTGTTGGAACAGGAATACGGCATCAGCCTGCCACGTCGCATGCAGATCGAGTTCAGCCAGGTTGTACAGCGTGAAACCGATCGCTTGGGCCTGGAAATGACCGCCCAACAAATTCACGCGCTGCTGCACAGCGAGTACTTGCAGGCCAACACCCCGTACGCGCTGGTCAGCCATCGCCTGCAGGAAGAAAACGGCAACAGCGCCGTCGAAGTGGAAGTGGCCAGTAAAGGCCAGGGCGAAACCAACCTGCACTGGCGCGGCAAGGGTAACGGTGCTCTGGAAGCACTGGTAGCCGGCCTGCCGATTCCGGTGGAAATCATGGACTATAACGAGCACGCCATCGGCGCGGGCACCAATGCCAAGGCTGCGGCCTACATTGAACTGCGAGTGAACGGTGAACGTGCGGTGCACGGCGTGGGTATTGATGAAAACATCACCACCGCGAGCTTCAAGGCGCTGTTCAGTGCCCTGAACCGTTCGCTGAGCCAGCCGGAAGCGAAAGCGGCCTAAGCGTCGCTGAAATGCAAAAGGCCCCAAGGTGCGAACCTTGGGGCCTTTTTTCATTCTGCGGTAGGAGCCGGCTTGCTGGCGATGCTGAGTTCTCGATGCATCTGTCAGGACGCAATCGCTGGCAAGCCAGCTCCTACAGAGTTATCAGGTGAACTCGAAGGTATCCGCATCCAGATTCGCCGGAAACCGTTTGCGATACGCCGCCAGCTCAGCCGCATCCAGCGTCACTTTGAACACCCCATCTGCCTCCCCCGCACTGAGCAATGTCTCACCCTGGAAATCCAGCACCTGACTGTCGCCGGTATAGGCAAAGCCCTTGCCATCAGTCCCGATGCGATTCACCGCCGCCACATAACACAGGTTTTCAATCGCCCGCGCCGGCAACAAGCGGTTCCAGTGCTGACGACGTGCACCCGGCCAGTTAGCGGTGTACAACAACAGGTCGGTGTCCTGGGCATCGCGACTCCACACCGGGAAACGCAGGTCGTAGCAAATCAGCGGCCGTATCCGCCAGCCTTTCAACTCGAACTGAACCTGACGCTCGCCAGGGGTGTAATGGTTGTGCTCGCCAGCCATGCGGAACAGGTGGCGCTTGTCGTAGTGCAGCACCTCGCCATCCGGCCGAGCCCACAACAGGCGATTACGATGACTGCCATCAGCGGCCTGAACGATGATGCTACCGGTGATCACCGCATCAAGCTTCGCCGCCTGAACGCGCAACCATTTGCTGGTCGGCCCGTGTTCCGACTCCGCAAGGGTTTCGGACTCCATGGAGAACCCGGTGGTGAACATCTCCGGCAGAATGATCAGATCAGCGTCACGGGCCTGCTCCAGCAGCGGTACGAAATGTTCCAGATTGGCCTGGCGGTCGTGCCAGGCCAGGGACGTCTGGATCAGCGCCACGTTAAGATTGGGCAACGCACTCAGATCACGCATAGTTTTTCCGCTGCTTCACGCAGGGTCTCCTCGCGTTTGGCAAAGCACAGCCGTACCAGGCGCTGGCCGACTGGCGGCGATTGGTAGAACACCGAGATCGGGACGCTGGCCACGCCGTGTTCGCGGGTCATCCACAGCGCCATCTCGACGTCATTGAGGTCCGGGCGGATCTGCGAGTAATCGACCAACTGGAAATAGGTGCCAGTCACCCGTTTGAAGCTGAAGCGCGACGGCGCCAGCAGATCGCAGAACAGGTCGCGCTTGGCCTGATAGAAGCCCGGCAGTTCTTCGACGTGTTCAGGATGCTCGGCCATGTAATCGGCCAAGGCGTATTGCAGCGGGGTTACGCCGCAGAAACTGACGTACTGGTGCACCTTGCGCAGCTCTGCCGTCAGGGCCGGTGGCGCGACGACGTAGCCGGTTTTCCAACCGGTGACGTGATAGGTCTTACCGAAGGAGCTGACCACGAAGGCACGCTGATACAGCTCTTCATGGGCCAGCACGCTGACGTGATGCACGCCGTCGTACACCAGGTGTTCGTAGACTTCGTCGCTGATGACATAAATGTCGCGATCGCGGATCAGTGCCGCCAACTGGTCCAGATCGGCTCTGCTGATCAGCGCGCCGCTGGGGTTGTGCGGGGTGTTGAGGATGATCATCCGCGTGCGCGGGCTCAACGCATCGGCGAGCTTCTGGAAGTCGATGCTGAAGTCGTTCACACCCAACTGCACATGCACGCAACGACCACCGGCCAGTTCTACCGAAGGCTCGTAACTGTCATAAGCCGGGTCAAACACGATGACTTCGTCACCGCTGTGGATAACTGCCTGAATGGCGCAAAAGATCGCCTGGGTCGCGCCGGGGGTGACCGTCACTTCATGGTCGGCATCGACATTCACGCCATAGCTGCGGGCGATCTTCGTCGCAATCTGCTGACGCAACACCGGCAGGCCGGTCATCGGTGAATACTGGTTGTGGCCGCTGGCGATATGCCGACCGACCGCATCGCACAGGGCTCGCGGGGCGTCGAAATCGGGGAAACCCTGGGACAGGTTGATCGCCCCGGTTTGCGCCGCGAGCTGAGACATCTGAGTGAAGATAGTGATGCCGACATTCGGCAGCTTACTGGTGATCATCGGTGATTCCCTGCTCTACACCCGGCTCTACGGCGGCACGGGAGAGCCCGAGGATAGCCCATCCGGCGCCCATAAAAAAAGGGCACTCTGGTGAGTACCCTTTTTACTGCCGAACCCTGTAGGAGCCGGCTTGCTGGCGATCCTATCACTGCGGTACTTCAGATGAACCGCGATGGTGCCATCGCCAGCAAGCCGGCTCCTACGCAAGCGTCAACGCTTGTCGCGGCGCTTCTTGTCGGCCTTCTTGTGGTGCGACATCAAGCGACGCTTCTTGTTGACCTGACGGTCGGTGAGCGAGTTCTTGTTGCCTTCGTACGGGTTCTCGCCACCCTTGAACTCGATGCGGATTGGCGTACCGACCAGCTTCAAGACACGGCGGTAAGTGTTTTCCAGGTAACGCACGTAAGACTTCGGCACCTTCTCGATCTGGTTACCGTGAATCACGATGATCGGCGGGTTCGCACCACCCAAGTGGGCGTAACGCAACTTGATCCGGCGGTTGTTGACCATCGGTGGCGCGTGCTCGCCAACCGCATCTTCCAGAATCTGGGTCAGGCGGTTGGTTGGCCAGCGGGTAACCGCCGACTTGAACGAGTTCTGTACGGACGCGTAGAGGTTGCCCACGCCGGTACCGTGCAGCGCCGAGATGAAGTGGATGTCGGCGTAATCAACGAAGAACAGTCGGCGTTGCAGCTCGACCTTCACGAAGTCGCGCTCGCTCGGCGTCATGCCGTCCCACTTGTTGATCGCGATGACCAACGCACGACCCGACTCAATGGCAAAGCCCAGCAGGTTGAGGTCGTGATCCACTACGCCTTCGCGGGCGTCCATCACGAAGATCACCACGTTGGCGTCTTTGATCGCTTGCAGGGTTTTGACCACGGAGAATTTTTCGACTTCTTCGTGGATCTTGCCGCGCTTGCGCACACCGGCGGTGTCGATCAGCGTGTACTTCTCTTCGTTACGCTCGAACGGGATGTAGATACTGTCGCGAGTGGTGCCGGGCTGGTCGTACACGATAACCCGGTCTTCACCGAGCATACGGTTGACCAGGGTCGACTTGCCGACGTTCGGACGGCCGATGATGGCGATCTTGATCCCGTCTTTTTCGCTCGGGCCAGGAATGCGCTTGGCTTCCTCGCCTTCGGCAACGATCTCTTCTTCGCCGTCTTCCGGCTCTTCTTCGTCTTTCGGGAAATCGCTCAGGGCGATTTCCAGCATCTGAGTGATGCCACGACCATGAGCACCTGCGATCGGGATCGCGTGGCCCATGCCCAACGGGGCGAATTCGGCGCGGGCCATTTCAGGGTCGATGTTGTCGACCTTGTTGGCAACCACGTAGGAACGCTTGTTACGTTTGCGCAAGTGCTCGGCGATCATCTGGTCGGCGGCGGTGAAACCGGCCTTGGCATCTACCAGGAACAGAACAACATCCGCTTCTTCAATGGCCAGCAGCGACTGCTCGGCCATTTTTTCGTCCATACCATGTTCATCACCGGAGATACCGCCGGTGTCGACCAGAATGTAGGAACGCCCTTGCCACTTGGCCTCACCGTATTGGCGATCACGGGTCAGACCGGACAAGTCACCAACGATGGCGTCACGAGTCCTGGTCAGGCGGTTGAACAAGGTGGACTTGCCGACGTTCGGTCGACCCACCAGGGCGATTACGGGAACCATGCGGCTCTCCACTTCGTTATTTCAGAAAATACAAAAGCCGCTGCTAGGCAGCGGCTGGTGCTCGGGGCAACACTGTGCGCTTGTCTGTGGGAGCGAGCCTGCTCGCGAAAAACGCGGGGGCACCGCGTTTATTCGGGACGCAAACGAATTCGTTAACGTCCATCGCGAGCAGGCTCGCTCTCACATTCATACCCACAAGTGAAGCAGCCTGGGGCGGTTAACCCCAAGCATAGTTCTTACTTGATGGTCAGGGCTTCCAGTTTGCCGCTGTTGCCATACACATAAATCGTGTCACCCACCACCAGCGGACGGGCACGCAGGCCGTCGCTGTCGATGCGTTCGCGGCCGACGAAACGGCCGTCCACTTGACTCAGCAAGTGCAGGTAACCTTCCAGGTCACCGACTGCAACATAGCTGGAGAACACTTCCGGAGCCGACAGTTGACGGCGAGCCAGCGAGTCGTTGGTCCACAAGGCTGTGGTGGAACGCTCGTCGACGCCTTCAACGGTGCCCGAAGACAGGCTCACGTAAACAGTGCCAAATCCCTGGGCGACACCGGCATAGCTGGAAGCATCACGCTGCCAGAGCTGGCGACCGCTTTCCAGGTCCAAAGCCGCAACGCGACCCTGGTAGCTGGCGACGTACAGCGTACCGCCGGACAGCAACAAGCCGCCGTCGATATCGACCACACGTTCCAGCTCGGAACGACCTTGCGGGATGGCTACACGCTGCTCCCACACCGGTACGCCGTTGGAGATATCCACAGCGACCACTTTACCGGTCGACAGGCCAGCCACCGCGAGACGGTTGGTCACGATCGGCGCACTGGTACCACGCAGGGTCAGTACCGCAGGGGTGCTGTCATAGATCCAGCGACGGTTACCGGTGGCGGCATCCAGACCGATCAGACGGTCGTCCTGAGTCTGAACCACAACAACGTCACCGTTGTTGGCTGGTGGTGCGAGAACTTCGCTGGACACGCGAGCGCGCCATTTCTCTTCACCGTTGATGGCGTCCAGGGCAACAATTTCACCCTTGATCGTACCGATCGTCAGCAGACCGTAAGCGACGCCAACGGCACCGGAAACAGGCAGCTCAAGATCCTTCTTCCATTTCACGTCGCCGTTGCTGCGGTCCATGGCCATGACCACACCGGTAACGTCGGCGGCATAGATGGTATCGCCATCGATCGCCGGAACCAGCATGTTGTAGGACTCGCCCTGACCGTCACCGATCGAACGACTCCACTGCTTTTGCAAAACCACTTCTTCCTTGAAGTCGACCAGTTCGGCCGGCGGCAGTTCTTTTTTGCTGTTGCTGCTGCAACCCGCGGCCAACAGGGCCAGGGCCAGCAATGCTGCATGTTTCCAACGAATCACGTCACGCATCCCCTTTGGCCAGGTCGTCCAGCTTGATTTGTAGGCCACCGACCGCCGCTTCGTCCGACAGTGCCGCCTTGGCTTTTTGATACGCTGCGTTCGCTTCATCGGTACGACCCAACTGCACCAGCAGGTCGCCCTTGAGTTCTTCGCGAGTGGCCAGGAACGCCTTGTCGGCATCGCCTTCCAGCAGTTTCAATGCTTCATCGGCCTTGTTCTGCGCACCGAGCACCTGAGCCAGGCGCTGGCGGGCGATTTCGCCCAATGCAGGGTTGGCCGGTTTGGCGATAATGGCTTTCAGCTCAGTGGCGGCGTCGTCCAGCTTGCCGCTGTCGACCGCAACCTTGGCCACGAACAGACTGCCGTACTGCGCATAAGCGCTACCGGCGAACTCGGTGTTGAGTTTGCCGGCCAGGTCCGCAACACGGGCTGCATCGGGCTTGCCGTCGGGCGTCAGTGTGGTTTCCAGCAATTGCTGATAGAGAATCGAGGCGCCTTGCGACTGATTGCTCTGATATTTGTGATACGCCTGCCAGCCGAATACGATGACCAGCGCCAACAGGCCGCCAGTAACCAGGGGCTTGCCGTTGCGCGACCACCAATCCTTCAGATCCGCCAAATTTTCGTCTTCGGTACTCGACACCCCAATACTCCTTAATCGCTAATTCGGCTGTTTAAGACAGCTTCAACCCTGCACGACGCAGGTGGCCAGGTGAGCGGCAAGCGCATCCCAGGCAATGCTTTGTTGTTCGCCCTGGCCACGCAGGGGTTTGAAACCTACCACTTGCTGGGCCATTTCGTCGTCACCGAGGATCAGCGCATACAGCGCACCGCTCTTGTCGGCTTTCTTGAATTGGCTTTTGAAACTGCCGGCGCCGGCATTCACTTGCAGACGCAGGTTGGGTAATTGATCACGTACACGTTCAGCCAGGGTCAGACCGGCCAACTCCGCTTCTTCCCCGAAAGCACAGAGATAGACGTCGACCTGACGGGAGATCTCTTGCGGGATCTGCTCCAGGGTTTCCAGCAGTAGCACCAGACGCTCGATGCCCATGGCGAAACCGACGCCAGCCGTAGGCTTGCCGCCCATCTGCTCGACCAGGCCATCGTAACGACCACCGGCACACACGGTGCCTTGGGCACCCAGTTTGTCGGTGACCCATTCGAAAACGGTCTTGCTGTAGTAATCGAGCCCGCGCACCAACTTCGGGTTGATCACGTAAGGAATGCCGGCAGCATCCAGACGAGCCTTGAGTCCTTCGAAGTGCAGACGGGATTCTTCGTCGAGGTAGTCGGCCATTTTCGGCGCGTCGACCAGAATCGCTTGTGTATCGGCGTTCTTGGTGTCCAGGACCCGAAGCGGGTTGGTCTTCAGACGGCGTTGGCTGTCTTCGTCCAGCTTGTCCAGGTGACCGGACAGGAACTCGACGAGCGCTTCACGGTAACGGCCACGGGACTCACTGGTGCCCAGGCTGTTGAGCTCGAGCTTGACCGCGTCACGGATACCCAGCTCGCCCCACAGGCGCCAGGTCAGCACGATCAGCTCAGCATCGATGTCCGGACCGTCGAGGTTGAAGACTTCGACACCGATCTGGTGGAACTGGCGATAACGGCCTTTCTGCGGACGCTCGTGGCGGAACATCGGGCCGATGTACCACAACTTCTGCACCTGGCCACCGCCGGTGATGCCGTGCTCAAGCACCGCACGCACGCATGCCGCTGTGCCTTCAGGGCGCAAGGTCAGGGAGTCGCCGTTACGGTCGTCGAAGGTGTACATCTCTTTTTCGACGATGTCGGTCACTTCACCGATGGAGCGCTTGAACAGCTCGGTGAACTCGACGATCGGCATGCGGATCTGCTTGTAACCGTAGTTATCGAGCAGGCGCGAAACGGTGCCTTCGAAATGACGCCACAGGGGAGTCTGATCGGGCAGGATGTCGTTCATGCCACGAATGGCTTGCAATGACTTGCTCACTTTAAATCCTTAAATTCGTTCGGCTCTTCAGTCAGGATCAGCCGCGCGCAATAACGGCAGCGTCAGCTTCGACCTTTTCGGCCGCTTTCTGGCGGATCAAGCGCTCCAGCTCATCCACCAGATTGTCATTCGTCAGTTTCTGCGACGGCTTGCCGTCGATGTAAATCAGGTTCGGCGTGCCGCCGGTCAAGCCGATATGGGCTTCCTTGGCTTCACCCGGCCCGTTGACCACGCAACCGATGACCGCAACATCCAGCGGTACCAAAAGGTCTTCGAGGCGCCCTTCCAGCTCGTTCATGGTCTTGACCACATCGAAGTTCTGCCGCGAGCAGCTCGGGCAGGCGATGAAGTTGATGCCACGGGAGCGCAGGTGCAGGGACTTGAGAATGTCGTAGCCGACTTTCACTTCCTCGACCGGGTCGGCCGCCAACGAGATGCGGATAGTATCGCCAATCCCCTCGGCGAGCAGCATACCGAGGCCCACGGCAGATTTCACCGTACCAGAACGCAAACCACCGGCTTCAGTGATGCCAAGGTGCAGCGGCTGGACAATTTCTTTGGCCAGCAAGCGGTAGGCTTCGACGGCCATGAACACGTCGGAAGCCTTCACGCTGACCTTGAAGTCCTGGAAATTCAAGCGCTCAAGATGCTCGACATGACGCAGGGCCGACTCGACCAGCGCGGCCGGGGTTGGCTCGCCGTATTTCTTTTGCAGGTCTTTTTCCAGGGAGCCCGCGTTGACGCCGATGCGAATCGGGATCCCGCGATCACGGGCGGCATCAACCACTGCACGCACACGGTCTTCGCGACCGATGTTGCCCGGGTTGATGCGCAGGCAGTCAACGCCCAATTCGGCTACGCGCAATGCGATCCTGTAGTCGAAGTGGATGTCGGCAACCAAGGGCACCTTGACCAGTTGCTTGATCTTGCCGAAGGCTTCGGCGGCGTCCATGTCCGGCACCGAGATCCGCACGATATCGACACCGGCCGCTTCCAGACGATTGATCTGCGCAACGGTGGCCGCGACATCGTTGGTGTCGCTGTTGGTCATGCTCTGCACAGCGATAGGCGCATCGCCGCCAACAGGTACGTTACCGACCCAGATCTTGCGCGATTCGCGACGTTTGATTGGAGATTCGCCGTGCATGACTTATTGACCCAACTTCAGGCGAGCAGTCTCGCCACTGGTGAACGGAGCAACATCAACCGCCTGGCCGTTGTAGCTGATCTGTGCGCCACGGGCATAGCCCAGACGTACAGCAAACGGCGGCTTGCCGCTGACAGAAACGTTATCGCCTTTACGCTTGAGACCACTGAACAGCACTTTGCCGCTGCCGTCGGTCACCTGCGTCCAGCAGTCGGACGTGTACTGAATTTGAACCTGGCCCTGACCGGCAACAGGAGCAGTCGCGACAGGAGCGGGTGCGACCGGTGCAGCTGGGGCCGTCACAACCGGAGCCGGAACGGCAGGAGCCGCCGGGGCCGGGGTCACAGGAACTGGCACGGTGTTGTGTGCAATTGCAGGTGCAGCAGGTGCCGGCGCAGTCGGCGCGGCGGGTGCGGCTGCCGGGGTTTCAGCTGGCGCTTCGTCCGAGGTTTCGGCCTGTGGCAACGCCAAAGCCGTTTCGCCTTCAGCCTGACCTTCCGCGACAGCCTGGTCTTCCGGCTCGTCCAGCGGATGAATCTGCGTGGTGCCGTCGGCGCCTTCGACTTCAACGTGCTCCGGAGCCAGGCCGATCAGGTCCTTGGTGCGCAGCGAGGTTTGATCCTGCCACCAGACAAAACCACCGCCAATCACCGCGATCAGCAACAGCAGGCTGACGATTCGCAGAATGGTATGGGAAACACGGACCGGTTCTTCGATTCGCCCCAGGCTGTGGACGCTGCTGCCCTGGGAATCGGTACCGGTGGATTGGTCGAATTGCTGGACCAGAACGGTCTGGTCCATGCCGAGCAACTTGGCATAGGCGCGAATATAGCCGCGAGCAAAGGTATGCCCAGGCAGCTTGTCGAAGGCGCCGGCTTCCAGATTGCTCAGGGAAGTGGTGGTGAGGTTGAGCTTGAGGGCCACTTCGGCCAGCGACCAGCCATTGCTTTCGCGGGCCTGGCGCAAAGTCTCACCGGGGTTAACGCGATTCGCTGCTACAACTTCGGGATGCGCCGCTTTCATCATTGCTCCGACAGGTATTGCTGATATTCCGGCGTACCGGGATAGAGTCTTTTTAGTTGCAGGCCCTTGCTGGCGGCCTTGTCGCGATCTTCAAACACTTTCGCCAGCCGAATGCCGAGCAATAGACTACGTGCATTTTGCTCGGTGAGTTGGCTAAAACGGTCGTAATAGTCACGCGCGGGCACATAATGCCTGTCTTCGTAAGACAACTCAGCCATTTCCAGCAATGCGCGTGGCTGCTGGCGATTCAAGCGCAGTGCTTTTTCCAGCTGTTGTTGGGCCAAATCACGCTGCCCCAACATCGCCGCCGTCATGCCCAGGTTCTCGAACACCCGCGAGCGTTCAGGATACAGGGTATCGGCAGCAGCTTGTTCAAAGCGCTCGTAGGCGTCCTTGTAACGTTTTTGCTCGAACAGAAAACTGCCGTAATTGTTGAGGATTCGCGCATCGGCGGGACGGGAAGACAGCGCCTTGCGAAAATGCTGGTCAGCCAGCTCCGGCTCCATCTCGGCCTGGAACACCAGACCCAGCGCCGCGTTGGCGTCCGGGTCTGCGTCGTCCAGATCCAGCGCTTTCTTCAAGGGTACTTTCGCGCGCTCGGTCATGCCTTGCTGTAAATAACCGATACCCAGCTGCACGTATGCCTCTCGCGCTTCATCACGGCCCTTGCTGGTCTTCATCGGATTGTAATCACCCGAAAGCACGCAGCCAGCACACAGGCTGGCCAACAGCAAAAGCAGCGCAAAGCGCAGGGACATAGAGATCCTCTCTTGGTTACTTGTTCGCAGCGTCTTGTGCCATATCGTTTTCGGCGTTGAGTTCACGCACGGCGATATAACGTTCGCTGCGACGGGTGCGATCCAGCACCTGCCCTACCAGTTGGCCACACGCCGCGTCGATGTCTTCACCACGGGTGGTGCGGACGGTGACGTTGAAGCCGGCATGATGAAGCTGATCCTGGAACCGGCGGATGGCGTTGTTGCTCGGCCGCTCGTAACCGGAATGCGGGAACGGGTTGAACGGAATCAGGTTGATCTTGCACGGGATGTTCTTGAGCAACTCGATCATTTCAACGGCGTGCTCGACCTTGTCGTTCACGTCCTTGAGCAAGGTGTACTCGATGGTCAGCACGCGCTTCTCGCCCAAGGACGACATGTAGCGCTGGCACGACTCGAGCAGCATCTTAAGCGGATACTTCTTGTTGATCGGCACCAATTGGTTACGCAATGCGTCATTCGGTGCGTGCAGGGACAACGCCAGCGAGACGTCGATGTGCTTGGACAGCTCATCGATCATCGGCACCACGCCGGAGGTCGACAGGGTCACACGGCGCTTGGAAATGCCGTAGCCCAGGTCGTCCATCATCAGATGCATGGCCGCAATGACGTTATCGAAGTTCAGCAGCGGCTCACCCATGCCCATCATCACCACGTTGGTGATGGCACGGTCGACGGTTGCCGGGACGCTGCCAAAGGATTTATTGGCAATCCACACCTGACCGATGACTTCGGCGGCGGTGAGGTTGCTGTTGAAGCCTTGCTTGCCGGTGGAGCAGAAACTGCAATCCAGGGCACAGCCTGCCTGGGACGAAACGCACAAGGTGCCGCGTTTGCCCTGGGGAATGTACACGGTCTCGACGCAGCTGCCGGACGCCACGCGAACCACCCACTTACGGGTGCCGTCGCTGGAGATGTCCTCGCTGACCACTTCCGGACCACGGACCTCAGCAACAGCCTTGAGCTTTTCGCGCAAGGCCTTGCTGACGTTCGTCATGGCATCGAAATCATCGACGCCAAAGTGGTGAATCCATTTCATTACCTGACCGGCACGGAAACGCTTCTCCCCGATTGAGTCGAAGAATTTTTCCATTTCCAGCTGAGTCAGACCCAGCAGGTTAATTTTTACAGTCGATGTAGTCATGGATTCACCTTCACTCTTAAGCCAATGCTTAGCGAGTGGTTACTTCAGTAGCTGCGAAGAAGTACGAGATTTCGCGAGCGGCAGCAGCTTCGGAGTCCGAACCGTGCACAGCGTTGGCGTCGATGGAATCAGCGAAGTCAGCGCGGATGGTGCCGGCAGCAGCTTCTTTAGGGTTGGTAGCGCCCATCAGCTCACGGTTCAGAGCGATAGCGTTTTCGCCTTCCAGAACCTGAACGACAACCGGACCGGAGATCATGAAAGCAACCAGGTCGCCGAAGAAACCACGAGCGCTGTGCTCAGCGTAGAAGCCTTCAGCTTCAGCTTTGGACAGTTGCTTCAGTTTCGAAGCTACAACGCGCAGGCCAGCTTTTTCGAAACGAGTGGTGATCTCGCCGATAACGTTTTTTGCAACAGCGTCAGGCTTGATGATGGAGAAAGTACGTTGAACAGCCATGGTGTAACTCCAGAAACGGTAATTTACGAAAAATTAAACCCGCGAATTATACGCGGGTTCTCGGGTATTGCCTAACCTGCGGCGTGGCTCAGTCGCGTTCTTCGATCCAGTGGGCCTGAATGGCCTCCAGGATCTTTTCGCCACAATGCTCAGGCATATCGTCGAACTCGGGCAGTTCCATCACCCATTTACGCAGATCGACGAAGTTGACCGACATAGGGTCCACGTCGGGCTTGCTTTCAGCCAGCTGGATCGCGATTTCCAGCACATCAGTCCACTTGAGTTTCATGACAATTCCTTGAATCAGTGCGGTGCTTCGGCTGCGTGGTTGAGCGAGTACTTCGGAATCTCGACGGTCAGGTCTTCGGTACCGACCTTGGCCTGGCAACCCAGACGGGACTCACGCTCAAGACCCCAAGCCTTATCAAGGTAGTCTTCTTCCAGCTCGTCGGCCTCTTCCAGCGAGTCGAAACCCTCACGAATAATGCAATGACAAGTGGTGCACGCACAGACGCCGCCACAAGCACTTTCCATCTCGATGTGGTGCTCATGGGCCAGTTCGAGGATGGAAACACCCGTCTCAGCCTCAACAACCATGCCTTCAGGGCAGAACTTCTCGTGGGGCAGAAAAATGACCTGCGGCATCAGATATCCTCGATTTCATTCAGGTTGCGCCCCGACAGAGCGGCTTTCACCGTCAAATCCATGCGGCGGGCAGCAAAAGCGTCGGTCACTTGCGACAGACGCTTGGTCTGCTGCTCGATGGCGTAACCATCGGTACCTTTCATCAGTTCGGCCAGTTCCTGCACCTGCATGTCGATGACCATGCGCTCTTCAGCGTCGAGCAAACGCTCGCCGTCGACCTCCAGTGCAGCCTGCACCGCTTCGATCAGGCGCTGGGCGTCGACCTGCTGCTCACGCAGTACGCGGGCAACCTTGTCGTCATTGGCGTGCTGGAACGAATCCTTGAGCATTTTGGCGATTTCGCCGTCGGTCAGACCGTAGGACGGCTTGACCTGGATGCTGGCCTCAACGCCCGAACCGAGTTCGCGGGCGGAAACGCTGAGCAGACCATCGGCATCGACCTGGAAGGTCACGCGAATCTTCGCCGCGCCAGCCACCATCGCCGGAATACCGCGCAGCTCGAAGCGAGCCAGCGAGCGACAGTCGCTGATCAGCTCACGCTCGCCCTGCAATACGTGGATAGCCATGGCCGACTGGCCGTCTTTGTATGTGGTGAAGTCCTGGGCGCGGGCGACGGGGATGGTGGTGTTGCGCGGAATCACCTTCTCCATCAAGCCACCCATGGTTTCCAGCCCCAGGGACAACGGAATCACGTCGAGCAACAGCAGTTCACCGCCGTCACGCTTGTTGCCGGCCAAGGTATCGGCCTGGATCGCAGCACCAATGGCTACCACTTGATCCGGGTCGATTTCCGTCAGCGGCTGGCGACCGAAGGCTTCGGCGACGGCTTCGCGAACGCGAGGCACGCGAGTCGAACCACCGACCATGACCACGGCATGTACGTCTTCCAGTTCGATACCGGAATCACGCACCGCACGGCGGCAGGCTTTCAGGCTGCGAGCGACCATCGGCTCGATCAGCGCATCGAAGGCTTCGCGGGTCAGCTCGGCTTTCCAGTCGCCGTGGGCCACTTCGACCGACGGGGCATTTGTCAGCGCTTCCTTGGCCGCACAGGCGGCTTGCAGCAGTTGACGCTGCGCGCCCGGATCGAGATCGGCGGACAGGCCCGCGCTCTCAATGATCCAGCCAGCGATCGCGTGATCGAAGTCATCGCCACCCAAGGCGCTGTCGCCACCGGTGGCCAGAACTTCGAAGACACCGCCGGTCAGGCGCAGAATCGAAATATCGAAAGTACCGCCGCCCAGGTCATAAATCGCGACCAGGCCTTCGGCGTGTTGATCCAGACCATAGGCCACAGCGGCGGCGGTCGGCTCATTGAGCAACCGCAGCACGTTCAGACCGGCCAGCTTGGCCGCATCCTTGGTGGCCTGGCGCTGAGCATCGTCGAAATAAGCCGGAACCGTGATGACCGCACCCACAAGTTCGCCACCCAGCGTCGCTTCGGCGCGTTGACGCAGAACCTTGAGGATATCGGCAGAGACTTCGACCGGGCTTTTCGGGCCCTGGATCGTATCGATGAACGGCATGTGCGACTCGCCACCGACAAAACGGTATGGCAGTTGCTCACCCAATTGCTTGACGTCGGACAGACCACGACCCATCAAGCGCTTGACCGACAGCACGGTATTCAAGGGATCGGTAGCGGCAGCCAGCTTGGCGGATTCGCCCACTTCGACGCGATCAGCGTGGTAGCGCACGGCAGACGGCAGGATGACCCGCCCTTCTGCGTCGGCAAGAGGCTCGGAAAGACCACTGCGCAATGCAGCGACCAGCGAATTGGTAGTGCCCAAGTCGATCCCCACAGCCAGACGACGCTGGTGCGGTTGAGGACTTTGGCCGGGTTCGGCGATCTGCAGTAGGGCCATCGTTATCAGGACTTATCTGTATATCAGGCGTGCGACCGGAGCGGCACTGGGTTAATCGTCGAGGCGCTCTTCTAACTGGCGCACTTCGTAGGTGAGCTTGTCGAGGAACTGCATGCGCCGCATCAGGCGTTCGGCCTGTTCGCGTTGCGCGGCATCGTTCCAGCAAGCCGAGAAGCTTTGGTTCAGCCGATCCTGGGCTGCCTTCAGGCGACGCTTGAAGACGGCAACGCCATTCAAGTCTGCGCTGTCCTGCAGGTCTTCGAGCTCTTCGCGCAACTCCATCTGTTGCAGCAGAAACTCCGGATCATGCACCGTGACCTCCAGCGGCAGCTCGCCACCATTCAAGGCGAGCAGGTAACGCGCGCGCTTGGGTGGGTTCTTGAGCGTCTGATAGGCCTCGTTGAGGCTCGCGGATTGCTCCAGCGCCAGCCGCTGCTCACGCTCGGAAGCGTCGGCGAAGCGGTCCGGATGAACACTGCGCGCCAACTCACGGTAGCGCGTAGCCAGCTGATCGAGATCCAGATCGAAACTCGGTTGCAGCTCAAATAAAGCGAAATGACAAGGAGTACCCACGACAAGCCTCAGATGTTGAAGCTTTCGCCGCAGCCACATTCACCGCGCACGTTGGGGTTGTTGAACTTGAAGCCTTCGTTCAACCCTTCCTTGACGAAATCGAGCTCGGTGCCGTCCAGGTAGGCCAGGCTTTTCGGGTCGATAATCACTTTTTCACCGTGACTTTCGAACACCTGATCCTCTGCAACCACCTCGTCGACAAACTCCAGCACGTAGGCAAGGCCGGAACAGCCTGTGGTGCGAACACCCAGACGAATCCCTTCACCTTTGCCGCGCCCGTCGAGGGAGCGCCGCACGTGTCGAGCAGCCGCTTCTGTCATGCTGATAGCCATCGGTGACTCCTTACTCGTCGCCAAAAATCAGATCAAGCCTTTCTTCTGCTTGTAGTCGCGAACGGCCGCTTTGATAGCGTCTTCAGCGAGTACGGAGCAGTGAATTTTCACTGGCGGCAGGGCCAGTTCTTCAGCCAGCTGAGTGTTCTTGATGGTTTCTGCTTCGTCCAGGGTCTTGCCCTTCATCCACTCGGTGGCGAGGGAGCTGGAAGCGATAGCCGAACCGCAGCCGTAGGTCTTGAACTTGGCATCTTCGATGATGCCGGCGTCGTTGACCTTGATCTGCAGACGCATCACATCGCCGCACGCCGGAGCGCCGACCATGCCGGTGCCGACATCAGGATCTTCCGCGTCCATCTTGCCGACGTTACGCGGGTTTTCGTAGTGGTCGATGACCTTTTCGCTGTAAGCCATGATTCTAAATCCTCACTCATCAGGGCCGCTCTTGAGACCCTGTAGTTACGCTGCGTTTACCGCCGCGCTGCTACAGGACCTGTATCCGGCGGCTTCTTTGTTTAGTGTGCCGCCCACTCGATCTTCGAGATGTCGACGCCGTCTTTGTACATGTCCCACAGCGGCGACAGAGCGCGCAGCTTGGTAACGGCCTCGCAGACTTTCTGCGCGGCGTAATCGATTTCTTCTTCGGTGGTGAAGCGGCCGAAGGTGAAGCGGATCGAGCTGTGTGCCAGTTCGTCGTTGCGGCCCAGGGCGCGCAGTACGTACGAAGGCTCCAGGGACGCCGAGGTGCAGGCCGAACCGGACGAAACCGCCAGATCCTTGAGCGCCATGATCAGCGACTCGCCTTCAACGTAGTTGAAGCTCAGGTTCAGGTTGTGCGGAACGCGGGCGGTCAGGCTGCCGTTGACGTACAGCTCTTCCAGGTGCTCGACCTGCTTGTAGAAGCGGTCGCTCAACGCCTTGATGCGCACGTTCTCGCTCGCCATGTCTTCTTTGGCAACACGGAACGCTTCACCCATGCCTACGATCTGGTGAGTGGCCAGGGTGCCGGAACGCATGCCGCGCTCGTGACCGCCGCCGTGCATGGTCGCTTCGATGCGCACACGCGGCTTGCGGCTGACGTACAGCGCGCCGATGCCTTTAGGACCGTAGGTCTTGTGGGCGGAGAACGACATCATGTCGACTTTCAGCTTCTGCAGGTCGATCTCGACCTTGCCGGTGGACTGAGCGGCGTCGACGTGGAACAGAATGCCCTTGGAGCGGAGCAGTTCGCCGATCGCTGCGATGTCGTTGATGGTGCCGATTTCGTTGTTCACGTGCATGACCGAAACCAGGATGGTGTCGTCGCGCAGTTCGGCTTCGATCATCTCAGGGGTCACCAGGCCATCGGTACGAGGCTCGATGTAGGTCACTTCGAAACCTTCACGCTCCAGTTGGCGCATGGTGTCGAGGACAGCCTTGTGCTCAATCTTGGTGGTGATCAGGTGCTTGCCTTTGGTGGCATAGAAATGCGCCGCACCCTTGATTGCCAGGTTGTCGGACTCGGTGGCACCGGAGGTCCAGACGATTTCACGCGGATCGGCGTTGACCAGGTCGGCGACCTGACGACGGGCGTTTTCAACGGACTCTTCAGCTTTCCAGCCGAACACGTGGGAACGGGACGCCGGGTTACCGAAGTTTCCGTCGACCAGCAGGCATTCACTCATTTTTTGCGCAACACGCGGATCAACCGGGGTGGTCGCAGAGTAATCAAGGTAAATCGGCAATTTCATGGACTATCTCCTAAATCAGGCTGGCTGTCGTGCCGCTAGCTCTTCGGCTGTCATTCGACGGCGGACGCTTCAATCTTGTCCAGGCGTGGCGCCTTGCTGTTGCAACGGCGCTGGTCCTGACGCTGGGCTACTTCTTGCACCTCACGGCGAGTCACAAGGTCAGCCAAGCTGATACCGCTCAGAAATTCGTGAATCTGCAAGCTCAGGTCGCACCACAAGTGGTGAGTCAGGCAAGTGTCACCGGAGTGGCAATCACCCTGGCCCTGGCATTTGGTTGCATCGACCGATTCGTTCACCGCATCGATCACCTGGGCGACCTGGATACCCTGCATGTCGCGTGACAGCTGGTAACCGCCGCCTGGACCCCGGACGCTGGACACCAGATTGCTGCGGCGCAATTTGGCGAAAAGCTGCTCGAGGTAGGACAGGGAGATGCCTTGGCGCTCGGAGATATCGGCCAGGGACACGGGCCCGTGCTGCGCGTGCAACGCCAGATCGAGCATGGCGGTCACGGCGTATCGGCCTTTTGTAGTCAGTCGCATGGACAATTACCACGGAGTTCGGAATGGGGCGAGTATGCAATTCCCGAGTATTTAAGTCAACTATAAGACCTAGTACTTTAGTCAGGATTACCCGCAAAAGAGCGGGCGCATCATAGCAGGGTCTGCGGCTTAATGGCACACCGGTCAGCGCTCTGCCATTACCTGATTGCGACCCGCAGGAGCTGCCGCAGGCCGCGATCTTTTGATCTTGCCCTTTTAAGATCAAAAGATCGCAGCCTTCGGCAGCTCCTACAGTGACATCAACCGGCTTTGCTTTCGTCTTTGTCTTTTACGCAGGCGAAGTCTTCTTCGCGCAGCTCAGGCAGATCTTTCGCACAGTAATTACTGCCCAGATCCTTCAACGCCCCGCACATCCCCTCCAGACGCCCATCGACCGCCTGCAGGTGATCGAGCAGCTGACCAATGGCACGCGCCACCGGGTCAGGCATGTCTTCAGTCACGCCGTAGGCATCGAAGCCGATTTTCTCGGCCATGGCTTTGCGCTTGGCGTCCTGCTCTTCGTCGGGCTTGACGATGATCCGCCCCGGAATACCCACCACCGTGGCACCCGGCGGTACTTCCTTGGTCACGACCGCATTGGAACCGACCTTGGCCCCAGCACCGACCGTGAACGGACCGAGCACCTTCGCGCCCGCCCCGACCACTACGCCATCGCCCAGGGTCGGGTGGCGCTTGCCCTTGTTCCAGCTGGTGCCGCCGAGGGTCACACCCTGATAGATAGTCACGTCGTCGCCAATCTCGGCGGTCTCACCGATGACAATACCCATGCCATGGTCAATGAAGAAGCGACGACCGACTTTCGCACCCGGATGAATCTCGATCCCGGTCAACCAGCGACCGAAGTTCGACACCAGCCGCGCCAGCCATTTCAGGTCCGCGCGCCACAGCATTGCCGACAAACGGTGAATCCAGATGGCGTGCATGCCGGGGTAGCAGGTCAGGACTTCAAAAGCGTTACGCGCCGCCGGGTCTCGATGGAATACGCTCTGGATATCTTCACGCAAACGCTCAAACATCATTAATCCTTCCGATTAAGAAGCTCACCACGGGCCGCTTTTTGGGTTTCCGTGAGGATGCCACGCAAAATATTCATTTCCGCCCGGCTGACCGAGCTGCGTCCGTACAACCGGCGCAGGCGCGCCATCAAGTGCCGCGGTTTTTCCGGATCGAGGAATTCGATGGCCACCAGGGTTTGCTCCAGGTGCTCATAGAATCGCTCCAGCTCATCCATGGTCGCCAGCTCAGCGCTTTTGACCGAAGCCACTTCTTCCTTCTCGACCTTGCTTGGCTGACCTTGGGCCGCCAGCCATGACATGCGCACTTCATAACTCAACACCTGCACCGCCGCCCCAAGGTTCAGCGAGCTGAACTCAGGGTCTGATGGGATGTGCACGTGATAATGACATCGCTGCAGCTCTTCGTTGGTCAGGCCGGAATCTTCTCGACCGAACACCAGGGCGATCTCCGCCCCCTGCTCGGCCTCCTCGACCACTTTCGTGCCGCATTCGCGGGGATCGAGCAACGGCCAGGGAATGCGACGGTCGCGGGCACTGGTGCCGAGCACCAGATTGCAGCCGACCAACGCATCTTCCAACGTGGCGACGACTTGCGCGTTTTCAAGGATGTCACCGGCACCGGAGGCACGGGCATCGGCCTCGTGATGCGGGAACAGACGAGGCTCGACCAGCACCAGCCGCGACAGGCCCATGTTCTTCATGGCACGCGCAGCCCCGCCGATATTGCCCGGATGGCTGGTATTGACCAGGACGACACGAATGTTTTGCAGCAAGGGAGGCGCTCTCGAACACAATAATCGGGAGCGGAATCTTACAGCGCTCGCTACCGTTAAGCCATGAAAGCGAACGTCGTCCTTCTCCTGTAGAAACTTTCTGATAGAATGCTCGGCTTTCTTTAACAACCTTAGGTGACACATCCATGCAGCCCATGCTGAATATCGCGCTGCGCGCCGCCCGCAGCGCCAGTGAATTGATCTTCCGCTCCATCGAGCGCCTGGATACCATCAAGGTCGACGAAAAAGACGCCAAGGATTACGTATCCGAGGTGGATCGCGCCGCTGAACAGAAAATCATCGACGCCCTGCGCAAGGCTTACCCGAACCACTCGATCCGCGGTGAAGAGACCGGCCTGCACGCCGGCACCGGCATCGAAGGCGAAGAATACCTGTGGATCATCGATCCACTGGACGGCACCACCAACTTCCTGCGCGGCATTCCTCATTTCGCTGTCAGCATCGCCTGCAAATACCGCGGTCGTCTTGAGCACGCGGTTGTTCTGGACCCGGTTCGCCAGGAAGAATTCACCGCCAGCCGTGGTCGCGGCGCTCAACTGAACGGTCGTCGCCTGCGCGTCAGCGGCCGCACCAGCCTGGACGGCGCCCTGCTGGGTACCGGCTTCCCGTTCCGTGACGACCAGATGGACAACCTCGACAACTACCTGGGCATGTTCCGCGCCCTGGTTGGCCAAACCGCCGGCATCCGCCGCGCTGGCTCGGCGAGCCTGGACCTGGCCTACGTGGCTGCCGGCCGTTTCGACGCGTTCTGGGAGTCGGGCCTGTCCGAGTGGGACATGGCAGCAGGCGCCCTGCTGATTCAAGAAGCCGGCGGCCTGGTGAGCGACTTCACCGGTGGTCACGACTTCCTTGAAAAAGGCCACATCGTTGCCGGTAACACCAAGTGCTTCAAGGCAGTTTTGACGGCCATCCAGCCGCACCTCCCGGCCTCGCTGAAGCGCTAAGCGTCCAGCGACAGAAAAAGCACCCTTCGGGGTGCTTTTTTTATGCCTGGAATTCACGATTCCCTTTGTAGGAGCCGGCTTGCTGGCGATTCCATCTGACATTCACTATTGATGTCGACTGTTACACCTAGATCGCCAGCAAGCCGGCTCCTACAGATCCAGCAATGCCCACCCCCTGTAGGAGCTGGCTTGCCAGCGATAGCGGTGCGTCAGGCAAACGGTGTGGCATCATTCGCCAGCAAGCCGGCTCCTACAGATCAGCAATAAGTTGCGCACACAAAAAAAGCACCCCGCAGGGTGCTTCTTTTTTAACCAGTGCCAGCAGATCAATGAGCCGTCTGATTCTCCGACAAGATCAACTTGCCTTCTTTATCCACCGGAATCTGGTTGCCCGGATCACGATCCATGCGCACTTTGCCTTCCTTGCCTTCCAACGAGTACCGCACGTCGTAACCCACTACCTTGTCACTGATGTCATTCACCGTATTACAACGGGTCTGAGTCGTGGTGTAGGTGTCACGCTCCTGCATGCCCTCCTGAACCTTGTTGCCGGCGTAACCGCCACCGACCGCGCCCGCAACCGTGGCAATTTTCTTGCCGCTGCCGCCGCCGATCTGATTACCCAGCAGACCACCCGCAAGTGCACCTACTACGGTACCGGCGATCTGGTGTTGATCTTTCACCGGCGCTTGCCGGGTGACCGCTACGTCCTTGCACACTTCACGTGGAGTCTTGATTTGTGTCTTGACCGGCTCAACGGCGAGTACTTGTGCGTACTCTGGGCCGCTTTTAACCAGGCTGTAGGTGGCGACAGCACCCCCGGCAGTTACACCGACAGCACCCAGCACAGCACCAACCAGCATCGACTTGTTCACATGAACCTCCTGACCATCACATGCGGAACATGTCCGCGCTTCTCCCTGCCTTGGAGCACAAAAAAAGGCGCGAGTTCAACTCGCGCCTTTTTGGACTACACCGCCAGGAGAACTTTCCTTCAAGGACGGTCGTCGACTTCCTTCTCGGTATTAACCGCAGGAATCAAATCCTCAGTGCTCAGGTTCAGCCAGATCAGCACCACGTTCGCGATGTAGATCGACGAGTAAGTACCCGCCAGAACACCGATGAACAGCGCGATGGAGAAGCCGAACAGGTTGTCGCCACCGAAGAACAACAGGGCCGCGATCGCCAGCAACGTGGAGATCGACGTCGCCATGGTCCGCAGCAGGGTTTGCGTGGTCGAGATGTTGATGTTCTCGATCAGGCTGGCCTTGCGCAGTACACGGAAGTTCTCACGAACCCGGTCGAATACCACGATGGTGTCGTTGAGCGAGTAACCGATGATCGCCAGTACCGCCGCCAGCACCGTCAAGTCGAAGGTGATCTGGAAGAACGACAGGATACCGATGGTCACGATCACGTCGTGAATCAGGGACACGATCGCACCGACCGCAAACTTCCACTGAAAGCGGAAAGCCAGGTAGATCAGGATGCCGCCCAGCGCCATCAGCATGCCGAGGCCGCCCTGGTCGCGCAGCTCTTCACCCACCTGCGGGCCGACGAACTCGACACGCTTGACCGTCGCCGGGTTCTCGCCACCCACCTTCTGCAAGGCCTCGGCCACCTGGTGACCCAGCTGCGGGTCTTCGCCAGGCATACGCACCAGCAGATCGGTGGTTGCACCGAAGTTCTGCACGATGGCGTCGTTATAACCGGCACTCACCAGCTGCTCACGCACCTTGGTGACGTCAGCCGGACGCTCGTAGGTCAGCTCGATGAGCGTACCGCCGGTGAAGTCCAGGCCCCAGTTCATGCCCTTGGTGGCGACGCTGAACAAGGCCAGCACCGTGAGGAACAATGTGACGCCGAACGCAAAGTTGCGAACGCCCATGAAGTTGATTGTACGTAACATGGCAGCCCCTTAAATCCACAACTTCTTGAAGTCACGACCGCCGAAGATCAGGTTGACCATCGCGCGGGTCACCATGATGGCCGTGAACATCGAGGTAAAGATCCCGAGGGACATGGTCACTGCGAAGCCCTTGACCGGGCCGGTGCCCATGGCAAAGAGGATGCCGCCGACCAGCAAGGTGGTCAGGTTGGCGTCGAGAATCGCGGTGAATGCCCGGCCGAAGCCTTCGTTGATTGCACGCTGCACCGACATGCCCGCGGCAATCTCTTCACGAATCCGCGAGAAGATCAGCACGTTGGCGTCGACCGCCATACCCATGGTCAACACGATACCCGCGATACCCGGCAGGGTCAGCGTTGCACCCAGCAGCGACATCAAGGCCAGCAGCAGCACCATGTTCACCGCCAGCGCGACGGTGGCGATGACGCCGAAGAAGCGGTAGATGGCCATGATGAACAGCGAGACGAACAGCATGCCCCACAGCGATGCATCGATGCCTTTGGTGATGTTGTCGGCACCCAGGCTTGGACCAATGGTGCGCTCTTCAGCGAAGTACATTGGCGCCGCCAGACCACCGGCACGCAGCAGCAGTGCCAGTTCAGACGATTCGCCCTGGCCGTTCAGGCCAGTGATGCGGAACTGAGCACCCAGCGGCGACTGAATGGTCGCCAGGCTGATGATCTTTTTCTCTTCCTTGAACGTCTGCACCGGCAAGTCTTTCTCGACGCCGTTGACCATTTGCTTGACGTAAGTGGTGACCGGACGCTGCTCGATGAAGATCACCGCCATGCTGCGACCCACGTTCGAACGGGTCGCACGGTTCATCAGCTCGCCGCCGTGACCGTCCAGACGAATGTTCACTTCCGGCGTACCCTGCTCACCGAAACCGGCCTTCGCGTCAGTGACCTGGTCACCCGTGATGATCAGGCCACGCTCGATCAGAGCCGGAGGACGGTTGCCCTCACGGAACTCGAAAGACTCGGAAGTGGCTTTCGAAGCACCAGGCTCAGCAGCCAGACGGAACTCGAGGTTGGCCGTCTTGCCGAGGATACGCTTGGCTTCGGCGGTGTCCTGCACGCCCGGCAGCTCAACCACGATGCGGTTGGCGCCCTGGCGCTGGACGATCGGTTCGGCAACACCCAGTTCATTGACGCGGTTACGTACCGTGGTCAAGTTCTGCTTGATGGAGTATTCGCGGATTTCCGCCAGCTTGGCCGGGGTCATCGCCAGACGCAGTACCGGTTGGCCATTGAGGTCGGCCGGAACAATGTCGAAATCGTTGAAGCTCTTGCGGATCAGCGTACGGGCCTGTTCGCGGGCTGCTTCATCAGTGAAGCCCAGCTGAATGGCACCATCGAGTTGCGGCAGGCTGCGATAACGCAGTTTCTCTTTGCGCAGCAGGCTCTTGACGTCGCCTTCGTAGACTTTCAGGCGGGCGTCGAGGGCTTTATCCATGTCCACTTCCAGCAGGAAGTGCACACCACCGGACAAGTCCAGACCCAGCTTCATCGGGTGCGCAGCGAGGTTGCGCAGCCATTGCGGGGTGGTTTGCGCCAGGTTCAGCGCGACGACGTAGTCATCACCCAATGCCTTGCGCACGACGTCTTTGGCCGGCAGCTGGTCTTCAGCCTTGGTCAGGCGAATCAGACCGCCCTTGCCGCCCTCTGCCAGGGTGGCAGCCTTGACGTTGATCCCGGATTCCTTGAGCGCAGCGCTCACTCGATCCAGATCAGCCTGATTGACTTGCAGCGCAGTGCTTGCACCGCTGACCTGAATGGCCGGGTCATCAGGATAAAGATTGGGAGCGGAATAAATCAGACCGACCGCCAGCACCGCCAGGATCAGAATGTATTTCCACAGAGGATATTTGTTCAGCATCACGCCGCCCGTTTATGACGCGGGGCGCCTTGCGCGCCCCGTCGATTGAAAATGAAGATGAAACTTAGATCGCTTTCAGCGTGCCTTTTGGCAGCGTGGCAGCGATGGCGCCTTTCTGGAATTTCATTTCGACGGTGTCGGAAACTTCCAGAACAACGAAATCGTCTGCAACTTTAGTGATCTTGCCGGCGATGCCGCCGGTGGTCACAACTTCGTCGCCTTTCTGCAGGCTGCTCAGCAGATTCTTCTGCTCTTTGGCGCGCTTGGCCTGTGGACGCCAGATCATCAGGTAGAAGATGACCAGGAAACCGACCAGGAAAATCCACTCGAAACCGCCGCCCATTGGGCCGGCAGCAGCAGGTGCAGCGGCGTCAGCCATGGCATTAGAGATAAAAAAGCTCATTTAGCACTCCAGTTGCAAATGTTGAATCTTGGGGTCAGTAAACTCAGTCCAAAGGCGGAACAGGTAACCCGCGTTTGGCGTAGAAGGCATCGACAAAGGCGGCCAATGTACCCTGTTGAATAGCCTCGCGCAAACCAGCCATAAGCACTTGATAATGACGCAAGTTATGGATGGTATTGAGCATGCTCCCGAGCATTTCGCCGCACTTGTCCAGGTGATGCAGATAAGCGCGGGAGAAGTTCTGGCAGGTATAGCAATCGCAGGTCGGATCGAGCGGCGAATCATCATGGCGATGGAACGCGTTTCGGATCTTCAGCACGCCGGTATCAATGAACAGATGCCCATTGCGGGCATTACGGGTTGGCATCACGCAATCGAACATGTCCACACCGCGGCGCACACCCTCAACCAGATCTTCCGGTTTGCCAACGCCCATAAGGTAACGAGGTTTGTCAGCCGGCATCATGCCCGGTAGGTAATCCAGCACCTTGATCATTTCGTGCTTCGGTTCGCCCACCGACAGGCCGCCGATGGCCAGACCGTCGAAGCCGATCTGATCGAGGCCTTCCAGGGAGCGCATGCGCAGGTCCTGGTGCATGCCGCCCTGCACGATGCCGAACAGCGCTGCCGTGTTTTCGCCATGGGCTTCTTTCGAACGCTTGGCCCAACGCAGGGACAACTCCATGGAAATACGCGCGACGTCTTCATCAGCCGGGTACGGCGTGCATTCGTCGAAAATCATCACGATGTCGGAGCCCAGGTCACGCTGGACCTGCATCGACTCTTCCGGGCCCATGAACACCTTGGCGCCATCGACCGGGGAAGCGAAGGTCACGCCCTCCTCCTTGATCTTGCGCATGGCGCCCAGGCTGAACACCTGGAAACCGCCGGAGTCGGTCAGGATCGGGCCTTTCCACTGCATGAAATCGTGCAGGTCGCCGTGCTTCTTGATCACTTCCGTACCCGGGCGCAGCCACAGGTGGAAGGTGTTGCCCAGAATGATTTCAGCGCCAGTCGCCTCGATATCCCGTGGCAGCATGCCCTTGACCGTGCCGTAGGTGCCCACCGGCATGAAGGCCGGGGTCTCGACGGTACCGCGCGGGAAGGTCAAACGACCGCGACGAGCCTTGCCATCAGTGGCCAGCAGCTCGAAAGACATACGACAGGTGCGACTCATACAGTTTCCTCTGGGCCCGATTCTTTAGGGGCAGTCGGCGCAGGATTACGCGTGATGAACATCGCATCACCGTAACTGAAAAAGCGGTAACCGTTGTCGACCGCGGCCTTGTAGGCAGCCATGGTCTCGGGATAACCGGCGAACGCCGAAACCAGCATCAACAGCGTGGATTCGGGCAAATGGAAGTTGGTGACCAGGGCATCGACCACATGAAACGGCCGGCCCGGGAAGATGAAAATGTCGGTATCGCCACTGAACGGCTTGAGCACGCCATCGCGGGCGGCGCTTTCCAGGGAACGCACGCTGGTGGTCCCCACGGCCACCACGCGACCACCGCGAGCGCGGCAGGCGGCAACGGCATCCACCACGTCCTGGCCGACTTCCAGCCATTCGCTGTGCATGTGGTGGTCTTCGAGCTTCTCGACGCGCACCGGCTGGAACGTGCCAGCGCCGACGTGCAGGGTCACGAACGCGGTCTCGACGCCCTTGGCGGCAATCGCCTCCATCAGCACCTGATCGAAATGCAGCCCCGCCGTCGGTGCCGCCACCGCACCCAAACGCTCGGCGTAGACGGTCTGGTAACGCTCGCGATCGGCGCCTTCATCCGGGCGGTCTATATAAGGAGGCAGCGGCATGTGCCCGACGCGGTCGAGCAGCGGCAACACCTCTTCAGCAAACCCCAGCTCGAACAACGCATCGTGGCGCGCCAGCATCTCGGCCTCGCCACCGCCGTCGATGAGGATCTTCGACCCAGGCTTGGGCGACTTGCTGGAACGCACATGGGCCAGCACGCGATGACTGTCGAGCACCCGCTCCACCAGGATTTCCAGCTTGCCGCCGGAAGCCTTCTGGCCAAACAGCCGCGCCGGAATCACCCGGGTATTGTTGAACACCATCAAGTCGCCGGGACGCAAATGCTCCAGCAAATCCGTGAATTGACGGTGTGCCAGGGCGCCGCTGACCCCATCCAGGGTCAACAGGCGACTATTGCGACGCTCGGCCAAAGGGTGGCGGGCGATCAGCGAATCAGGGAGCTCAAAAGTAAAGTCAGCAACGCGCATGATGGGGTGTCGTCTAGCAGGGCCGGGAAGTCTAGCGGAAATATCAAAAATTCTCCATGTACCTGATTGACCAGCGGTTATCTCATCTCTATACTCCGCGGCCATTGCCCTGATGGCGGAATTGGTAGACGCGGCGGATTCAAAATCCGTTTTCGAAAGGAGTGGGAGTTCGAGTCTCCCTCGGGGCACCAAAATTAAGAAAGGTCTTGCTTAGCAAGGCCTTTTTTTTCGCCCGCGATAAAGCCCCTGACACCCCACACACCCTGTGGGAGCCAGCCTGCTGGCGATGCTTTTGCCCCTTGCCCTTACACACCACCCGCACCGCCGGAACATTTCACAAGGATTCCCCCCATGGAATTACACCTGGAAACCGTCGCCCTCTTCTCCCTCAAACTGGCTTATGAATCGGAAGATTCAAGCCCGATTTTGCGTGACGATCTGGTCATGGGTGATTACCAGCGGGATGTGTTTGAGTTGCTGGTGCGGCGAGGGGATATTGAGGGGATTCAGGTGAAGGTGGGTGAGTGTGTGGGGTTGGCGCTGGAGGCTATTGGGGGTGTGGATAAGCCGTTGGGGCGGGAGTTGGGGAGGTTGGCGGGGGAATTTGCCGGGGTTCAGACGATGGAGCAGCTTGATAGTCCGCTAATTGCGCTCAAGGATTATCTGAAAGATATTCAATGAATGAAGGCGGGCGACCTAAAAAACGGGACGGGACTGTCAGATATTTTGTGTGCAGGCCGGTACGGCCTGCCGTTAGGCAGGCCATGCTTTTACCAGGTTGGCCTGATAAATCGATCTCCGTACAGAATCGCGAATTGATTCATCGCACTTTTCCAGTCATGGGCCGCTGAGCCCCAGTTTGCTGTGATGTTGCGCAGCCCAAGCCAGATCAGTTTTGTCGCCGCATCGTCGGTTGGGAAGTGACCTCGGGTCTTGATGATCTTGCGCA